>JADKBM010000015.1 GCA_016715115.1 Acidobacteriota bacterium | reverse complement strand
AATTTCGTCCTCGACCGCGAGAATCCGGACGAGATCGCCCGCGCCCGCGAATGCGTCAAAGAAACGTTCCAGCTTTCGGTCGATCTCGGCGGCACGATCAGCGGCGAACACGGCATCGGTTACGTCAAGGCGCCGTATATGGACTTCGCCGTCGATCCTCCGACGCTCGAGATTATGAAGGCGATCAAGAAGGTCTTCGATCCCAACGGAATCTTGAATCCGGGGAAGATGTTTGTTTAGTGTTTTCGATCCACCAATCGACACGAAGTTCACACGAAGATTTCATATTCGTGTGCGGAACCATATGAGAATTATCAAACGGCTGTTGGTTTTCGTTGCTTTTTCCTTGATATTGGGCATTGACCTCTCGGCCCAGCACCGCAAACTGACGGTTGTCCTTTTGCGGCACGCCGAAAAGGATGTTTCGGCGACCGCTGACAAGGTCAATCCGGTTCTGACGGCGGAAGGGAAACTGCGCGCCGAACGGTTGGTGAAGGTCGTCAAAAAGTACAAGTTCGACGCGATCTACTCGTCCGATTTCATCCGCACACGCGATACGGTCGCGCCGCTCGCCGCCAAGCGCGGACTGACGGTTCAGATCTACGACCACAAGGACCTGCCAAAAATGGCCGAGTTGATAATGAGCGGCAAGATCAAGCGCCTGCTGATCGTCGGGCACAATTCGACCACTCCGGCGCTGACGAATCTGCTGCTCGGATTAGAAAGATACAAACCGCTGCTCGAAACCGAATACGACAAGATATTCGTCGTCAAGATTCACAAATACAAACGCAAACCGACGAAAGTCGAGGAACGCGTAAAATCGTTCTGAACAAGTTCTGTCGCGATCAATATCCGGGTCGAAAGAGGAAGGGTAGACCGTGTGATCTGGTCCGCAAGCCTTTGCTCAGAAGTGATATTCCCCACCAAGCGGTGAGAATCACCCTTTTTTCATCGCCTGAAACTTGAAATCTCCAAAAATCCCGCAATTCCGCCCTGTTTCAAGATGGCACATCCCTTGCCCTGAATGTGAGGTGTAACTACCACTTAATGTTAGGAGGTGAGTAAGATGACTACTCCAAACCGAAAGGAGATTTATGTTCACGCAATCCGGTTTTGGGCTTTGCTATCCGGATTGGCTATTCTTATGTTTGCGGGAAGCACATTCTCTCAGCCTCCGCCAAACCCGGTTCCGCCTGCGGAAGTTATCGCGACAGGAGCTTTGATCATTCCGATGGACAATGTTCATCAGGGGAATTCGTCCGGAACGACGTTCAACCTGAGGTCGTACGGACTGGCAAACTACCTTCTGCAGAACAATATTCCGATCAAATGGGCAATAAAACCCGGTAAAGCGAAGGATGATGAGGACTTTAAGGCTTCATTCACCCGATATTCCGGCAATGCCGGCTCGGCCTCCGGAACGAACGTCAGTTTTTCCGGCGGGCCGTTCATCGTCGCGCCGGAATACGCGGTCATTGCAAAACCGGTTGTGACCGCTTTCAACAACATCATTTCCGGAACCACGGATGATGTCACGGTCTATCAAACGACCGCGTCGGCAACGATCGATATCCGCTACACGCTGACACATAAGCCGCGGATCGCGATCGGCCCCGACGGCGGCAGTTTCGGAACGCTTGTTCACCAATTGCTGCTGAATTCGGCCGGCATCGGCAGCGCATATTATGCGGCCGTCGATGATTCGACGATCAATGTGGGTTCGTGTTTTACGATCGCCACTCAAGCGCACTCGACGTCGACCCAATGGGTCAGCGGCTACCGCGCTTTTGTCGAAAGCGGCGCCAACTTGTTGCTTCAATGCGCGTCGATCAATACGTTCGAGAACAACGCTACATACGGGCGCTTTCAGACGACCTTGGGCTATAGCGTTTTTGGAACCAACGACGGCTCGGATGTTAACGGCACGCCGGCATATCCGAACGGCGCGATGCCATTCGGCCAGTTCCGCGGAAATCTGAACGGCGAGCAGGACGGTGCGATCACCGACTATTCGCTCGCCAGCGGTTCGGTCTTCCAGAACGGAACACTGATCGCGGCGCGGCACACTGGCAGCAACGACGACGTGTATATCGCAACCGTCTCGCAGGTCGGAAACACCGGACTTGGCGGCGGCTATGTCTTTGAAATGGGCGGCCACGACTACACGCGCGGCACTTCGTCCGACCTTACGAACATCAACGGACGACGAATGTATTTGAACTCGTTGTTCGTTCCGCCTTCACGGCCGGTGACGTGCGGACTCGACACTCCGACGATCTTCGGCTACAAGTGGGTAGCGCTGACGACCGACGTTCCGCCGACCGGATTGAGCCCGAACGACACGGTGACGTGGACGATAAACTATGTCAACACGGGTCTCGCGGCGGCGGCCAATTTTCAGATCGCGGATGTTCTCCAGTCCGATATTACGCTGGCCGGAACCGCGCCCAGCGCGGTCACGGTGACGGCAACAGGCACCGGGACGATCGCGGTCCGCAACGATTCTTATACGGGAATCGGGGCGAATACGAATCTTTTGGCTCCGGGCGCGGTGCTCGGGGTTAACGGACGAATCGCGGTGACCATCAGGACGACGATCAACAGCGCCTATTACGGCACGATCCTGAACTGGCCGCTGGCAACCGGCACGAACGTGTCCGGTTCCGGCGTACGCTCGGATACGCTTGACGGTACGGTTGTCACCACACAGGGCGGTGTCGTCGCTCCGTCGACGTCGATCTGCCAGGGCGAGGCCGGCATTGGCTGTACAGGGCCATCGGAAACATTCCAGACCCCTGGAATCGATCCTACCTGTCTCAGAATCAACGCACCGACGGCCGCCGAAGCGTCGTATTCCGGAGCGGTTTACACGGCGGAAGGCATCGGCATTCGCGGCGTGACCATCTCGGCCCTGAATGTCTCGACGATGGAGGTCGCCTCGGCAGTTACCAATTCGTTTGGCAACTTTGCGCTCGAGGGGTTGACGGTGGGTGACTTGCACATCGTGACGCTTCGCCACAAGAGTTTCCATTTCTCGAACAATGACTTCGGGTTGACACTCGACGGCGATGTCGTCGGAGCGAGACTCGTCGCCGATCCCGAAACCGAGTTGACAACACCGGCAAGTCGCGATTCCGTGGAACGCAAGGTCGCGCCAATTTCAAACCCGATCATCAATTCGGCGAACGCTTCGATAAGCGGCTACGTAGTTGACTTAAACAACATTGGTCTTCCAAACATCTCGATCTCGGCTGTCGACACGCTGAATGGCGGTGTTTTCAGAACGCGAACGAATTCGTTGGGATACTATTCGCTTACGGATCTTCCAACAGGCGTGGTTTACAATGTGTCCATCGCCAACAAAAAGTACGCGTTCTCAACGAATGCGCTGACTTTGTTTCTTCGCGATGAACTGTCCGATCAGAACTTCTATCTCACGAACGAAAAGTGAGAACTGAAGGTTATTCGGGGCATCGGAAACTCGAAATTTCCGGTGCCTCTTTTCTTGTCCCGGCTTTTCCCGCACGCCGGCCCGTTAACTTTTCCAAATCAACTTGCTATCATTTTGGCGCGCACGGACTTAACCATTCCGGGAGAATCGTATGAAAACCACCATCGGCTTGCTGCTATTGTTCATTCTTACTCAAGCGATTCCGGCTCAAAGCGTTTCATTCTGGGCCGAGCTAACAAAACTCTGCGGCAAAGCATATGGCGGAAAAGTCGAAACGGCGCCGGCCGACGACACGACGTTCAAGGGAAAGGACCTTTTGATGCAGATCCGTCGGTGCGACAAAAATCGCATTTTCGTTCCGTTCTTTGTCGGTGAGGACCGCTCGCGGACCTGGGTCTTTACGAAACTGAAAAACGGCCGGATCGAACTCAAGCACGATCACCGGCACGAAGACGGAACGCCCGACAAAGTGACGATGTACGGCGGCACATCGCCGAACGTCGGTTCTGCTATCCGGCAGATGTTTCCCGCCGACGACGAAACGGTCAAGGTGATCGCCGCCGCGGCGACCAACGTCTGGTGGGTCGATCTCGTCGCGGGCAGTCATTTCACGTACAATCTCCGGCGAATTGGCACCGAACGATATTTTTCGATCAGATTTGATCTGAAAACCGAGGCGCCGGCACAGCCCGCGCCGTGGGGTTGGGTAGACAAGAAATAGCGGCCTCTATGCGTTCAGACTCTTCTCTTCGTTGTGCGTCATAAAATAGACGGCGACAAACAACGTCACCAAAAGAATCGCAGCGGCCGTCCAGAAATTACGCTTGAGCGAATCCGCGTCGACTTGATTGACGGCGTTGTTGAGCAGATAACCGGTGAGCATCGGCGAGACCGCACGCGCGAGGCTCGCGGCCGATTGCATCACGCCAAGCGCCTTGCCCTGTTCGTGTTCGTGCGCGACCTTTGACGCAAGCGCCGTCAGCGATGGCGACGACAACCCGTTGCCGATGGCGAATCCGGCCGCGCCGATCAGCAATCCGATGAGCCCGAATGATTGCGCCGAAACATACGGGACCGCAAGAAAACTCACCAGTAAAATGAATACTCCGGCGATCACAAGCCGCGTCAATCCAAAACGCTTCGACAGTTTGTCGAGCAAATAGCCCTGCATTATGACCGCCAGCAATCCAACGTAGGCGAGAACATATCCGGTGTGCTCGGCGTCGTAGCCGAAACTGAATCCGGTGTAGAGCGGAAACGCCGTGTTCATCATCGAAAACGCCATCACAAGCAGAAAATACTGCAGCGTCAGGGACGCGAATCGGGAATCGCGAACCGATTCGAACAGTTCCCTCAATCGGCCCTTTCTTTCGCGGACCGGCGCGCCCGGCTTCAGTGATTCCGGCAGAATGAAGTAAAGCAGCCCGGCGTTCAGGAAACTCAGTCCGGCGGCCACGAAGAACGGGATCTCGTGCCCCCATTTGCTCAGGATTCCAGCGATCGCCGGCCCCATTATGAACCCGAGCCCGAACGCCATACCGAATAGGCCCATCCCCTTGGCGCGATTCTCGCGCGTCGTGACATCGGCGATGTACGCCTGCGCCGTCGACAGGTTGGCGCCGGTGATCCCACCGAGCACACGGCCGGCGAACATCATCGCCAACGAACCGGCGAGGCCGATCATCAGATAACCGATACCGGAGCCGATGATCGAAAAGAAAAGTACGGGCCGCCGTCCGGTCCGGTCCGAAAGACTGCCGAGAATCGGCGCGAAGAAGAACTGCATCCACGAATAGACCGATACCAACAAACCGATCTCAAGCGGAGTCGCCTGAAAATCCTGGGCAAAAAACGGCAAAAGCGGGATGACCATTCCGAACCCGAGCAGATCAAGAAAGATCGTCAGGAAGATGATCAACAGGGGTTTGGTGAAAAACTTTTGTTCGGCGGATTCCGTATGCATCTGGTCCAAAGTTTAGCAAATTATCTTAACGTAGTAGAATAACGGGAAATGAAACCGATCCTGGGGGAGTTTGTCACTTCAATGCAGAAATCGCACAAAATAAAGGTTTTAGGGTTGCTTGCAATCGTAGTGTTCTTTTCTATGTATCAAGAATCGCCGGCTCAGCGCAAAAAGCCGAAGACCAAACCGCCGATCGTTGACATAAAACCGGTTCCGCCCGCGATCGGTTTCACGATTGGAATGTCGAAACCGTGGACGCACCGGCTCGAGGTCGAGATGCGCGTCAGTTGGGCGCAAATGCCGCCGACGGCCGAGATCGTGATGCCCGTCTGGACGCCGGGAAGTTACCTTATTCGCGAATACGCGCGGCACGTCGAGGATTTTTCGGCGGAAACGCCGGGCGGCGCGAAACTTGTTTGGAAAAAGTCGAACAAGAATACCTGGGCAGTCGAGACCTCAGGGTCCAAAGAGCTCGTCGTGCGTTACAACGTTTATGCGAACGAACTTTCCGTGCGCACGAGCGAGCTCAATGCCGACCACGCGTTCATCAGTCCGGCGGCGCTGCTGATGCACCCCAAAGGCCAGATCGGTGCCGCTTCAACGGTTACGGTCGTACCGTTCGGCGATTGGAAGGTCGCGACCGGGCTGCCGAAAGTAGACGGTCAAACGAACGTCTTCAAATCGGAAAACTTCGACGTTCTCTACGATTCGCCCTTTGAGATCGGCAATCACACCGAGTTGAACTTCACGGTTCAGGGCAAACCGCACCGGTATGTCATCAACGGCGAAGGCAATTACAATCCACAAAAGCTCGTGCGGGATACGACGAAAGTGATTGAAGCGGCGTTTCAGATCTTCGGCGAACTGCCCTACACCGATTACACGTTTATCCTTAACCTTCGCGGCGGCGGCGGGCTTGAGCATTCGAATTCGACCGCGCTTCAGTGGAACCGCAACGGATTTGGCGGAGACCGCCATAACGATTTCATAGGCCTCGTCGCGCACGAGTTTTTCATCTTTGGAACGTAAAACGGATCAGGCCGGACGCGCTCGGGCCATTTGATTATTCGAACGAGAATTACACGCGTCTGCTGTGGGTCGCCGAGGGACGACGAGTTATTACGAAAACGTTTTGCTGCGCCGCGCCGGACTGATCACCGACAAAGAATTTCTTGCCGCGAAAGCGTCGATGATCCAGCAATTGCAGGAACGTCCCGGACGCTTGAAACCAGTCTCGAAGAGGCGAGTTTCGACGCCTGGATAAAGTTTTACCGGCCCGACGAGAACTCGGTCAATAACCAGATCTCGTATTACGACAAAGGCGATATCGTGAGTTTTGTTCTCGACATCGAGATTCGTACGGCTTCAAAGGGCGCGAAATCGCTCGACGACGTTTTCCGTCATCTTTACGACGAGTTTTTCAAGAAGAACAAGAACTACACGCCCGAGGACTTTCAGAAATCTGCCGAATTGATGGCCGGAAAGCCGCTCGGTGATTTCTTTCGAAATATGTCCGCGGCCGCGAAGAGATCGACTTCAATGCGATCCTCGGCGGCATCGGACTGCGATTGAATGAGGGCCGCGGCAAGGAGACCGCTTACCTAGGCGCGACACTTCGAGAGGCGGGCGGGACTCTGACGGTCTCGGGCGTGCCCATCGGGACACCGGCTTTCGAGCAGGGATTGAACGTCAACGATCAGATCGTCGCGGTCGATGGCCAGCGCGCGAGTCAGCAGTTTTTGCGGTCGTATCTGAACGAGAAGAAACCGGGCGACAAGATCAGGCTGACGGTCTTTCGCTTTGACCAGTTGCGCGACATTGGAGATCACGCTCGAGGGGCGTGGCCGCGCGAACTACTCGATCGTCAAGGTCGAGAACCCGACAGAAGATCAGCGACGGCTCTACAGCGACTATCTCGCGGCTGAGCTTAGGTAAAAATATGCGGACGAAGTTAGTATTTCTGGCTGTAATCGCGGCGGCGTTTTCGGTGGCCTGTCAGTCGAATGTTTTCAAATCACCGGCGATCGCTCCGGCGACCCTGCGTGAGGTTCCGTCGGTGAAACTCGGCTTTCGATATGAGGGGCGATGTTCCGCAGCCCGCGACGGCAAGTCAAAAACGCGGTTACGGAGGAACTTAATCCGGCCGTTCGGGCGGATTTTGACGGCAACCGTTCGGCCGACCTGCTCGCGAAGACGATCATTTCGCCGGACAACAAGCGAACTTTGGTGGCGTATAGTCGTGCCGGCGATCTGCCGGACACGTTTCGTCTGGATATGTACGGAGCGGACGGGAAGTTTCTTCGACGCGTTTCGCCGGACTCGATGGCGGTTGACTTTCTCGACAGCATCGTCTGGTCGCCCGATTCGACGAGCGTCGCCTTCGTCGCGATAACGCGCTCCGGCGGTTCCAGCCTTTCGACGATGCCGATGTCATCGAATTCGAACAGTACGGTTCCGGCGCTGGATTTGAATTCAAATACTGCCTTGCCCGTCGAACCGACTGCCGAAGCCACTCCGGCCCCGGCCCCGCCGCCGAACGTGCTGACGTTCCGAACCGAGCAGATCTACATTTGCACGGCGGAGGGGACGGACGTCAAGCCGATCACGCAGACTGAGAATCTGATCTACTATTACTTGTCTGGTCGCCGGACAGTTCGATGCTGGCCGCGCTCGCGACGCGACTCGACGAATGGCGCTACCTGGATGGCCGTCGCGAATCAAGCCGGCGAGAAGTTCGTGCCGGTCGGACGCCCGCGAATCATCGAAAAGAACGGCCGTGAGCGAACGCTCGATGACAGCCCGACCAAAGGTTCATCCGGTCTGGTCGCCCGATTCCGGGAAGGTCGCGGTCGCTTTCGACAAGCCGGCGCAGATCCGCGTTTATGACGCCATCGGCAACGCGCCGACAGGCCGCGATCCCGGCTCCGCAACCCGCTGTTGATCGTCGCAGGCATACGACCGCGCCAAGGACAACCAGGCCGAGCAGAATTCGAACGTCGCGCCAGGTGGTCGATCCGAATGCGGCGCAGGATGTGACGACGCTGCCGAACGAAAAGGATCTGGTTTCGTTTCAGCGATCATCGGACTCGATTGGTCGGCCGACAGCAATCTGTATTTTCAGACCGGCTTCGTGCGAGTACCTGAACTCATCTGAAGATCGATTCTCGAGTCTCCGTTGGCACAGGCTGGTTTTGAGCGCGCAGGGAAGCGGGTGATTTTCGATTTCGGATTTTCGATTTGCGATTTTGGGAATTGGGATTTCGGATTTCGGAATTGGGATTTGGGATTTGGGATTTTGGTTTGCGATTTGCCCCAGTCAGTACCGCCTGCGTGGAGCGGGCGGGCAACCGTTGGATTGGGGAGATGCCTGGAATCTGGAATGCCTGGAATCCGGTAATGCCTGGAATCCGGAATGCCTGGAATCTGTAATACCTGGAATCCGAATACCTGGAATCCGGAATGCCTGGAATCCGGAATGCCTGGAATCTGTAATACCTGGAATCTGGAATACCTGGAATCTGGAATGCCTGGAATCCGGAATGCCTGGAATCTGTAATACCTGGAATCTGTAATACCTGGGAATCTGGAATACCTGGAATCTGGAATACCTGGAATCTCTGTAATACCTGGAATCTGTAATACCTTCGAACAAATCTTATGCAATATACAAAAATCTCTGAAATCTACGATGCGAACGATCAGATTCGCTTGAAACTCAAGGCCGTGATCGGCGATCTGACCGAAGCTCAGGCGGGCACGCGGGAAAACGACGAGGGGTGGACGATCCGCGAGATCGTCGAACATCTCGCGATCGTCGGAAGACGGTATGACGAAGATATGTGCCGGCTTCTCGCTGGCGGGGCCGAAAAAGGGTGCGAAAGCCGACGGCGACGCAAAGATCTCGGGGGCGTTTCTCGAGAGAAGACATCCGCCTGGGGGCACCAGAAGGTCAAGCGCCGGAACGCGTGCATCCGACCGGCACAAAGTCGATCGCCGAATCGGTCGCCACACTCGACGAAAACCGCATTCGCCTGAACGATCTGCGGAGCGCTTTCGAAACTGTCGAATGCACGGAGTTCACGTTCCCGCATCGACCTTCGGCGATGTGAGCGCACACGAATGGCTCGCTCTTCTCGGCGCACACGAAGCGCCCCATTTCACAGATCCGAAGAATTTTGGCCGGCACTGAATAAACAAAATGCAGGAGCGAAATGCAGAGTGCGTGCAGAGTGCAAGTATGAACTATGCACTCTACACTTTGCACTCTGCACTCGGATCCAAGGCGAACCGCCGTTCGATTCTTGGGGCCGGGCCGTCGGGATGTCACCCGAAAGTCCGAACTGGCGGAAGTCGTACGTGTTGTCGACGCTTCTCCAGATGTCCACTGACCGGTCGACGGGCGGGAACACCGTGCTCCCGTCTTGTTGTCGCCGTCGTAGTTGCCGGCCACCGGGATGTCTTCACTGATACCGAACTGGCGGATGTCGTAGCTTCCGTTGCCCGAGTTCCAGATGAACCACACGCCTGTTGACGGTCTGTAAACCGCGATGTCGTCGCGTCCGTCGCCGTCGAAATCGCCCCGGACCGGCTTTGTCGCCAGGCGCTCCGGGAAGTGGAGATCGTGATGCCGCCGTCCGAACTGCGAACCGAAAGTACCAGTCGCCGGTCGAAGGACGGAACACCGTGATGTCTCCCTTGCCGTCGCCGTCCATATCGTGCGACATCGGGACGTCTTCGGCGATGCCGAACTGACGGATCGTGTAGCCCGTGTTGTTGCTGTTGCGGACGTACCACGTTCCTGTTTCCGACCAGCAAACCGCGAGATCGTTCAAACCGTCGCCGTCGAAGTCACCGCGAACCGGCCTGTCTGGTCGCGAAGCCGAACTGCGTTGCCGTCACGCCGCCGTCCGCGCTGCGGTTGACCTCCCAGACACCGAGGCCGTTGACGTTTGGAACACCGCACGGTCGGGTTTTGCCGTCGCCGTCATGAGTCGGCGACATCGGAACATCCGCCGCGTTGCCGAAACGCCGTTGCCGCGTCAAAGCCGGCGCCGTTCTGCGAGTACCAGGTTCCGGTTGACGGGCGGAAGACCGAGAGATCGTTGCTGCCGTCGCCGTCGAAATCCGAGTTGTGCGAATCGTTCAGGATTCTGCCGCCGATCTCGCCCGAATAGGTTATTGGCGCTGCCGATGACCGCGGACCACGAACCCATACGGAGAAGCTGGACTTGCTGAGCGGGTAACGCGTTGACTGTCGTCGCATTGAAGTGTCCCTCGCCTTCGGGACTCGGAACCACGCCGAGATCGACGATCGTCGTCGTCACGTCGCCGACAGTTACCTGAACACGAGCCGACGTCTGCGTGCTCGTGAAGCGGTTGAATTCACCCGTCACGGTCGCCTGTGTTTCGGCGGCGTTGAGAGCACGTTCATTTCGCCGATCGCATTGGTCGGACAGCCGGCGTCAGTGCGCGCCGTTCAGGTGACCTTCGAAGTAACGGCCCTGCGGAGTGCTGTTCCGGGCTCGGAAACCGGCGTCGGACCGCCGGCTGCTGTAAACGTTCCCGAAAGAACCGTCGTGCCGCCGTTCTTCATCGTGATCGTCGCGCCCGGAGTTACCACCGGAACCGTATCGCCGCAGTCGAACGGAGTCGAAGTCGGCCTTCATACCGCCGGTCTCAAGGACCAGACTGCCGATCGCCGCGTCGTTGATCGAAACCGCCAGCACGACGTTCCCGCGGGTAGATTGACTTGATAAACACGCGCTTC
>JADKBM010000014.1 GCA_016715115.1 Acidobacteriota bacterium | reverse complement strand
TGATATTCCCACCAAGCAGTGAGAATCACCCTTTTTCATCGCCAGAAACTTAGAAATCTCCAAAATCCCGCAATTCCGCCCTGTTTCAAAGATGGCATCCTTGCCCTGAATGTAGGGTGTAACTACCACTTAATGTTAGGAGGTGAGTAAGATGACTACTCCAAACCGAAAGGAGATTTATGTTCACGCAATCCGGGGTTTTGGGCTTTGCTATCCGGATTGGCTATTCTTATGTTTGCAGGAAGCACATTCTCTCAGCCTCCGTCAAGGCCAGTTCTGTCCTGCAAGAGGTTATCGCGACAGGAGCTTTGATCATTCCGATGGACAATGTTCATCAGGGAAATTCGTCCGGAACGACGTTCAACCTGAGTCATGCGGACGCCAAACTACCTTCTGCAGAACAATGTTCCAATCAAATGGGCAACAAAACCCGGTAAAGCGAAGGTTGATGAGGACTTTACCGCAGGCTTCTTCACCGATATTCCGGCAATACCCAGTCGGCCTCCGGAACGAACGTCGATTTTTCCGGCGGGGCCGTTCATCATCTCGCCGGAATACGGCGGTCATTACCAAGCCGGTTGTGACCGCTTTCAACAACATCATTTCCGGAACCACGGATGATGTCACGGTCTATCAAAACGACCGCGTCGGCAACGATCGATATCCGCTACACGCTGACACATAAGCCGCGGATCGCGATCGGCCCCGACGGCGGCGGTTTCGGAACGCTTGTTTGCAATTGCTGCTGAATTCGGCCGGCATCGGCAGCGCATATTATGCGGCCGTCGATGATTCGACGATCAATGTAGGTTCGTGTTTTACGATCCCCACTCAAGCGCACTCGACGTCGACCCAATGGGTCAGCGGCTACCGCGCTTTGTCGAAAGCAGCGCCAACTTGTTGCTTCAATGCGCGTCGATCAATACGTTCGAGAACAACGCTACATACAGGCGCTTTCAGGCGACCTTGGGCTATAGCGTTTTGGAACCAACGACGGCTCGGATGTTAACGGCACCGGCATATCGAACGGCGCGATGCCATTCGGCCAGTTCCGCGGAAATCTGAACGGCGAGCAGGACGGTGCGATCACCGACTATTCGCTCGCCAGCGGTTCGGTCTTCCAGAACGGAACACTGATCGCGGCGCGGCACACTGGCAGCAACGACGACGTGTATATCGCAACCGTCTCGCAGGTCGGAAACACCGGACTTGGCGGCGGCTATGTCTTTGAAATGGGCGGCCACGACTACACGCGCGGCACTTCGTCCGACCTTACGAACATCAACGGACGACGAATGTATTTGAACTCGTTGTTCGTTCCGCCTTCACGGCCGGTGACGTGCGGACTCGACCTCCCGACGATCTTCGGCTACAAGTGGGTAGCGCTGACGACCGACGTTCCGCCGACCGGATTGAGCCCGAACGACACGGTGACGTGGACGATAAACTATGTCAACACGGGTCTCGCGGCGGCGGCCAATTTTCAGATCGCGGATGTTCTCCAGTCCGATATTACGCTGGCCGGAACCGCGCCCAGCGCGGTCACGGTGACGGCAACAGGCACCGGGACGATCGCGGTCCGCAACGATTCTTATACGGGAATCAGGGGCGAATACGAATCTTTTGGCTCCGGGCGCGGTGCTCGGGGTTAACGGACGAATCGCGGTGACCATCAGGACGACGATCAACAGCGCCTATTACGGCACGATCCTGAACTGGCCGCTGGCAACCGGCACGAACGTGTCCGGTTCCGGCGTACGCTCGGATACGCTTGACGGTACGGTTGTCACCACACAGGGCGGTGTCGTCGCTCCGTCGACGTCGATCTGCCAGGGCGAGGCCGGCATTGGCTGTACAGGGCCATCGGAAACATTCCAGACCCCTGGAATCGATCCTACCTGTCTCAGAATCAACGCACCGACGGCCGCCGAAGCGTCGTATTCCGGAGCGGTTTACACGGCGGAAGGCATCGGCATTCGCGGCGTGACCATCTCGGCCCTGAATGTCTCGACGATGGAGGTCGCCTCGGCAGTTACCAATTCGTTTGGCAACTTTGCGCTCGAGGGGTTGACGGTGGGTGACTTGCACATCGTGACGCTTCGCCACAAGAGTTTCCATTTCTCGAACAATGACTTCAGGTTGACACTCGACGGCGATGTCGTCGGAGCGAGACTCGTCGCCGATCCCGAAACCGAGTTGACAACACCGGCAAGTCGCGATTCCGTGGAACGCAAGGTCGCGCCAATTTCAAACCCGATCATCAATTCGGCGAACGCTTCGATAAGCGGCTACGTAGTTGACTTAAACAACATTGGTCTTCCAAACATCTCGATCTCGGCTGTCGACACGCTGAATGGCGGTGTTTTCAGAACGCGAACGAATTCGTTGGGATACTATTCGCTTACGGATCTTCCAACAGGCGTGGTTTACAATGTGTCCATCGCCAGCAAAAGTACGCGTTCTCAACGAATGCGCTGACTTTGTTTCTTCGCGATGAACTGTCCGATCAGAACTTCTATCTCACGAACGAAAAGTGAGAACTGAAGGTTATTCGGGGCATCGGAAACTCGAAATTTCCGGTGCCTCTTTTCTTGTCCCGGCTTTTTCCCGCACGCCGGCCCGTTAACTTTTCCAAATCAACTTGCTATCATTTTGGCGCGCACGGACTTAACCATTCCGGGAGAATCGTATGAAAACCACCATCGGCTTGCTGCTATTGTTCATTCTTACTCAAGCGATTCCGGCTCAAAGCGTTTCATTCTGGGCCGAGCTAACAAAACTCTGCGGCAAAGCATATGTCGGAAAAGTCGAAGCGGCGCCGGCCGACGACACGACGTTCAAGGGAAAGGACCTTGTGATGCATATCCGTCGGTGCGACAAAAATCGCATTTTCGTTCCGTTCTTTGTCGGTGAGGACCGCTCGCGGACCTGGGTCTTTACGAAACTGAAAAACGGCCGGATCGAACTCAAGCACGATCACCGGCACGAAGACGGAACGCCCGACAAAGTGACGATGTACGGCGGCACATCGCCGAACGTCGGTTCTGCTATCCGGCAGATGTTTACCGCCGAAGAAGAAACGGTAAAGGTGATCGCCGCCGCGGCGACCAACGTCTGGTGGGTCGATCTCGTCGCGGGCAGTCATTTCACGTACAATCTCCGGCGAATTGGCACCGAACGATATTTTTCGATCAGATTTGATCTGAAAACCGAGGCGCCGGCACAGCCCGCGCCGTGGGGTTGGGTAGACAAGAAATAGCGGCCTCTATGCGTTCAGACTCTTCTCTTCGTTGTGCGTCATAAAATAGACGGCGACAAACAACGTCACCAAAGAATCGCAGCGGCCGTCCAGAAATTACGCTTGAGCGAATCCGCGTCGACTTGATTGACGGCGTTGTTGAGCAGATAACCGGTGAGCATCGGCGAGACCGCACGCGCGAGGCTCGCGGCCGATTGCATCACGCCAAGCGCCTTGCCCTGTTCGTGTTCGTGCGCGACCTTTGACGCAAGCGCCGTCAGCGATGGCGACGACAACCCGTTGCCGATGGCGAATCCGGCCGCGCCGATCAGCAATCCGATGAGCCCGAATGATTGCGCCGAAACATACGGGACCGCAAGAAAACTCACCAGTAAAATGAATACTCCGGCGATCACAAGCCGCGTCAATCCAAAGCGTTTCGACAGTTTGTCGAGCAAATAGCCCTGCATTATGACCGCCAGCAATCCAACGTAGGCGAGAACATATCCGGTGTGCTCGGCGTCGTAGCCGAAACTGAATCCGGTGTAGAGCGGAAACGCCGTGTTCATCATCGAAAACGCCATCACAAGCAGAAAATACTGCAGCGTCAGGGACGCGAATCAGGAATCGCGAACCGATTCGAACAGTTCCCTCAATCGGCCCTTTCTTTCGCGGACCGGCGCGCCCGGCTTCAGTGATTCCGGCAGAATGAAGTAAAGCAGCCCGGCGTTCAGGAAACTCAGTCCGGCGGCCACGAAGAACGGGATCTCGTGCCCCCATTTGCTCAGGATTCCAGCGATCGCCGGCCCCATTATGAACCCGAGCCCGAACGCCATACCGAATAGGCCCATCCCCTTGGCGCGATTCTCGCGCGTCGTGACATCGGCGATGTACGCCTGCGCCGTCGACAGGTTGGCGCCGGTGATCCCACCGAGCACACGGCCGGCGAACATCATCGCCAACGAACCGGCGAGGCCGATCATCAGATAACCGATACCGGAGCCGATGATCGAAAAGAAAAGTACGGGCCGCCGTCCGGTCCGGTCCGAAAGACTGCCGAGAATCGGCGCGAAGAAGAACTGCATCCACGAATAGACCGATACCAACAAACCGATCTCAAGCGGAGTCGCCTGAAAATCCTGGGCAAAAAACGGCAAAAGCGGGATGACCATTCCGAACCCGAGCAGATCAAGAAAGATCGTCAGGAAGATGATCAACAGGGGGTTTGGTGAAAAACTTTTGTTCGGCGGATTCCGTATGCATCTGGTCCAAAGTTTAGCAAATTATCTTAACGTAGTAGAATAACGGGAAATGAAACCGATCCTGGGGAGTTTGTCACTTCAATGCAGAAATCGCACAAAATAAAGGTTTTAGGGTTGCTTGCAATCGTAGTGTTCTTTTCTATGTATCAAGAATCGCCGGCTCAGCGCAAAAAGCCGAAGACCAAACCGCCGATCGTTGACATAAAACCGGTTCCGCCCGCGATCGGTTTCACGATTGGAATGTCGAAACCGTGGACGCACCGGCTCGAGGTCGAGATGCGCGTCAGTTGGGCGCAAATGCCGCCGACGGCCGAGATCGTGATGCCCGTCTGGACGCCGGGAAGTTACCTTATTCGCGAATACGCGCGGCACGTCGAGGATTTTTTCGGCGGAAACGCCGGGCGGCGCGAAACTTGTTTGGAAAAAGTCGAACAAGAATACCTGGGCAGTCGAGACCTCAGGGTCCAAAGAGCTCGTCGTGCGTTACAACGTTTATGCGAACGAACTTTCCGTGCGCACGAGCGAGCTCAATGCCGACCACGCGTTCATCAGTCCGGCGGCGCTGCTGATGCACCCCAAAGGCCAGATCGGTGCCGCTTCAACGGTTACGGTCGTACCGTTCGGCGATTGGAAGGTCGCGACCGGGCTGCCGAAAGTAGACGGTCAAACGAACGTCTTCAAATCGGAAAACTTCGACGTTCTCTACGATTCGCCCTTTGAGATCGGCAATCACACCGAGTTGAACTTCACGGTTCAGGGCAAACCGCACCGGTATGTCATCAACGGCGAAGGCAATTACAATCCACAAAAGCTCGTGCGGGATACGACGAAAGTGATTGAAGCGGCGTTTCAGATCTTCGGCGAACTGCCCTACACCGATTACACGTTTATCCTTAACCTTCGCGGCGGCGGCGGGCTTGAGCATTCGAATTCGACCGCGCTTCAGTGGAACCGCAACGGATTTGGCGGAGACCGCCATAACGATTTCATAGGCCTCGTCGCGCACGAGTTTTTTCATCTTTGGAACGTAAAACGGATCAGGCCGGACGCGCTCGGGCCATTTGATTATTCGAACGAGAATTACACGCGTCTGCTGTGGGTCGCCGAGGGGACGACGAGTTATTACGAAAACGTTTTGCTGCGCCGCGCCGGACTGATCACCGACAAAGAATTTCTTGCCGCGAAAGCGTCGATGATCCAGCAATTGCAGGAACGTCCCGGACGCTTCGAAACCAGTCTCGAAGAGGCGAGTTTCGACGCCTGGATAAAGTTTTACCGGCCCGACGAGAACTCGGTCAATAACCAGATCTCGTATTACGACAAAGGCGATATCGTGAGTTTTGTTCTCGACATCGAGATTCGTACGGCTTCAAAGGGCGCGAAATCGCTCGACGACGTTTTCCGTCATCTTTACGACGAGTTTTTCAAGAAGAACAAGAACTACACGCCCGAGGACTTTCAGAAATCCGCCGAGTTGATGGCCGGAAAGTCGCTCGGTGACTTCTTTTCGAAATATGTCCGCGGCCGCGAAGAGATCGACTTCAATGCGATCCTCGGCGGCATCGGACTGCGATTGAATGAGGGCCGCGGCAAGGAGACCGCTTACCTAGGCGCGACACTTCGAGAGGCGGGCGGGACTCTGACGGTCTCGGGCGTGCCCATCGGGACACCGGCTTTCGAGCAGGGATTGAACGTCAACGATCAGATCGTCGCGGTCGATGGCCAGCGCGCGAGTCAGCAGTTTTTGCAGTCGTATCTGAACGAGAAGAAACCGGGCGACAAGATCAGGCTGACGGTCTTTCGCTTTGACCAGTTGCGCGACATTGAGATCACGCTCGAGGGGCGTGGCCGCGCGAACTACTCGATCGTCAAGGTCGAGAACCCGACAGAAGATCAGCGACGGCTCTACAGCGACTATCTCGCGGCTGAGCTTAGGTAAAAATATGCGGACGAAGTTAGTATTTCTGGCTGTAATCGCGGCGGCGTTTTCGGTGGCCTGTCAGTCGAATGTTTTCAAATCACCGGCGATCGCTCCGGCGACCCTGCGTGAGGTTCCGTCGGTGAAACTCGGCTTTCGATATGAGGGCGATGTTCCGCAGCCCGCGACGGCAAGTCAAAACGCGGTTACGGAGGAACTTAATCCGGCCGTTCGGGCGGATTTTGACGGCAACCGTTCGGCCGACCTGCTCGCGAAGACGATCATTTCGCCGGACAACAAGCGAACTTTGGTGGCGTATAGTCGTGCCGGCGATCTGCCGGACACGTTTCGTCTGGATATGTACGGAGCGGACGGGAAGTTTCTTCGACGCGTTTCGCCGGACTCGATGGCGGTTGACTTTCTCGACAGCATCGTCTGGTCGCCCGATTCGACGAGCGTCGCCTTCGTCGCGATAACGCGCTCCGGCGGTTCCAGCCTTTCGACGATGCCGATGTCATCGAATTCGAACAGTACGGTTCCGGCGCTGGATTCGAATTCAAATACTGCCTTGCCCGTCGAACCGACTGCCGAAGCCACTCCGGCCCCGGCCCCGCCGCCGAACGTGCTGACGTTCCGAACCGAGCAGATCTACATTTGCACGGCGGAGGGGACGGACGTCAAGCCGATCACGCAGACTGAGAATCTGATCTACTATTACTTTGTCTGGTCGCCGGACAGTTCGATGCTGGCCGCGCTCGCGACGCGACTCGACGAATGGCGCTACCTGATGGCCGTCGCGAATCAAGCCGGCGAGAAGTTCGTGCCGGTCGGACGCCCGCGAATCATCGAAAAGAACGGCCGTGAGCGAACGCTCGATGACAGCCCGACCAAGGTTCATCCGGTCTGGTCGCCCGATTCCGGGAAGGTCGCGGTCGCTTTCGACAAGCCGGCGCAGATCCGCGTTTATGACGCCATCGGCAACGCGCCGACACAGGCCGCGATCCCGCTCCGCAACCCGCTGTTGATCTCGTCGCAGGCATACGACCGCGCCAAGGACAACCAGGCCGAGCAGAATTCGAACGTCGCGCCGGTGGTCGATCCGAATGCGGCGCAGGATGTGACGACGCTGCCGAACGAAAAGGATCTGGTTTCGTTTCAGCCGATCATCGGACTCGATTGGTCGGCCGACAGCAATCTGTATTTTCAGACCGGCTTCGTGCGCGAGTACCTGAACTCATCTGAAGATCGATTCTCGAGTCTCCGTTGGCACAGGCTGGTTTTGAGCGCGCAGGGAAGCAGGTGATTTTCGATTTCGGATTTTCGATTTGCGATTTGGGAATTGGGATTTCGGATTTCGGAATTGGGATTTGGGATTTGGGATTTGCGATTTGCCCCGAGTCAGTACCGCCTGCGTGAGCGGGCGGGCAACCGTTGGGATTGGGGAATGCCTGGAATCTGGAATGCCTGGAATCCGGAATGCCTGGAATCCGGAATGCCTGGAATCTGTAATACCTGGAATCCGGAATACCTGGAATCCGGAATGCCTGGAATCCGGAATGCCTGGAATCTGTAATACCTGGAATCCGGAATACCTGGAATCTGGAATGCCTGGAATCCGGAATGCCTGGAATCTGTAATACCTGGAATCTGTAATACCTGGAATCTGGAATACCTGGAATCTGGAATACCTGGAATCTGTAATACCTGGAATCTGTAATACCTGGAATCTGGAATACCTGGAATCCGGAATGCCTGGAATCCGGAATGCCTGGAATCCGGAATGCTTGGAATCCGGAATGCTTGGAATCCGGAATACCTGGAATCCGGAATACCTGGAATCTGGAATGCTTGGAATCTGGAATGCCTGGAATCTGGAATGCCTGGAATCTGGAATGCCTGGAATCTGGAATGCCTGGAATCCGGAATGCCTGGAATCCGGAATGCCTGGAATCCGGAATGCCTGGAATCTGGAATACCTGGAATCCGGAATGCCTGGAATCTGGAATACCTGGAATCTGGAATGCTTGGAATCCGGAATACCTGGAATCCGGAATGCCTGGAATCTGGAATGCCTGGAATCTGGAATACCTGGAATTTGGAATCTCGAACAAATCTTATGCAATATACAAAAATCTCTGAAATCTACGATGCGAACGATCAGATTCGCTTGAAACTCAAGGCCGTGATCGGCGATCTGACCGAAGCTCAGGCGGGCACGCGGGAAAACGACGAGGGGTGGACGATCCGCGAGATCGTCGAACATCTCGCGATCGTCGAAGACGGTATGACGAAGATATGTGCCAGGCTTCTCGCTGGCGGGGCCGAAAAGGGTGCGAAAGCCGACGGCGACGCAAAGATCTCGGGGGCGTTTCTCGAGAAGACATCCGCCTGGGGCAACGCGAAGGTCGAAGCGCCGGAACGCGTGCATCCGACCGGCACAAAGTCGATCGCCGAATCGGTCGCCACACTCGACGAAAACCGCATTCGCCTGAACGATCTGCGGAGCGCTTTCGAAACTGTCGAATGCACGGAGTTCACGTTCCCGCATCCGGCCTTCGGCGATATGAGCGCACACGAATGGCTCGCTCTTCTCGGCGCACACGAAGCGCGCCACATCTCACAGATCCGAAGAATTTTGGCCGGCACTGAATAAACAAAATGCAGAGTGCAAAATGCAGAGTGCAAAGTGCAGAGTGCAAGTATGAACTATGCACTCTACACTTTGCACTCTGCACTTGAATCCAAGGCGAACCGCCGTTCGATTCTTAGCGGGCCGTCGGGATGTCACCCGAAAGTCCGAACTGGCGGAAGTCGTACGTGTTGTCGACGCTTCTCCAGATGTACCACTGACCGGTCGACGGGCGGAACACCGCGATGTCCGTCTTGTTGTCGCCGTCGTAGTTGCCGGCCACCGGGATGTCTTCACTGATACCGAACTGGCGGATGTCGTAGCTTCCGTTGCCCGAGTTCCAGATGAACCACACGCCTGTTGACGGTCTGTAAACCGCGATGTCGTCGCGTCCGTCGCCGTCGAAATCGCCCCGGACCGGCTTGTCGCCAGGCGCTCCGAAGTGGAGGATCGTGATGCCGCCGTCCGAACTGCGGACCGAGTACCAGTCGCCGGTCGAAGGACGGAACACCGTGATGTCTCCCTTGCCGTCGCCGTCCATATCGTGCGACATCGGGACGTCTTCGGCGATGCCGAACTGACGGATCGTGTAGCCCGTGTTGTTGCTGTTGCGGACGTACCACGTTCCTGTTTCCGGACGGAAGACCGCGAGATCGTTCAAACCGTCGCCGTCGAAGTCACCGCGAACCGGCCTGTCGGTCGCGAAGCCGAACTGCGTTGCCGTCACGCCGCCGTCCGCGCTGCGGTTGACCTCCCAGACACCGAGGCCGTTGACGTTGCGGAATACCGCACGGTCGGTTTTGCCGTCGCCGTCATAGTCGGCCGACATCGGAACATCCGCCGCGTTGCCGAACGTTGCCGCCGTAAAGCCGGCGCCGTTCTGCGAGTACCAGGTTCCGGTTGACGGGCGGAAGACCGAGAGATCGTTGCTGCCGTCGCCGTCGAAATCCGAGTTGTGCGAATCGTTCAGGATTCTGCCGCCGATCTCGCCCGAAGGGTTATTGGCGCTGCCGATGACCGCGAACCACGAACCCATACGGAGAAGCTGGACTTGCTGAGCGGTAACGTTGACGGTCGTCGCATTGAAGTGTCCCTCGCCTTCGGGACTCGGAACCACGCCGAGATCGACGATCGTCGTCGTCACGTCGCCGACGGTTACCTGAACACGAGCCGACGTCTGCGTGCTCGTGAAGCGGTTGAATTCACCCGTCACGGTCGCCTGTGTTTCGGCGGCGTTGAGAAGAACCTTCATTTCGCCGATCGCATTGGTCGTGACGGCCGGCGTCAATTGCGCGCCGTTCAGGTGACCTTCGAAGTAACGGCCCTGCGGAGTGCTGTTCGGGCTCGGGCTCGGCGTCGGACCGCCGGCTGCTGTAAACGTTCCCGAAAGAACCGTCGTGCCGCCGTTCTTCATCGTGATCGTCGCGCCCGGAGTTACCACCGGAACCGTATCGCCGCGATCCGAACGGAGTCGAAGTCGGCCTTCGCCGCCGGTCTCAAGGACCAGACTGCCGATCGCCGCGTCGTTGATCGAAACCGCCAGCGACGTTCCCGCGGGTAGATTGACTTGATAAACACGCGCTTCGATCTCGGTGCGGCTGCTGTGAATTTCGTACGCCGCGTAACCGCGCGGCAGAATGCCGTTGATCGTCGCACCGTTCAGGATCGCATAGATCTCGCTTTCGCCCGGAGAAGGCGACGGCGAAGGACTCGGCGAACCGGTCGGAGTCGGACTTGCAGTCGGTGAAGCGGTCGGAGTCGCTGTCGGACTTGCCGTCGGTGAACCCGTCGGAGTCGCTGTCGGAGAACCGGTCGGAGTTGCCGTCGGGGTCGGCGTGCCGCCGGTGCCGCCGCCGAAAACGCCCGAAAGGATCGTCGTCGCGCCGTTCTTTACATCAACCGTCATCCCGTTGGAAACGGTCGGAACGGTCTGTCCGTCCTGTGTGCGAAGTTTCAGCCGCGCGCGAAGGTCGCTGCCGACCGTTGCCTGACCGATCGCGTTCCCGTTTAGGAAAGAGGTCAGGACCGCGCCGACGGCGTTGACGTCCTGCGATTCGACTTCGAGTTCGCGCTGACCGTCGTCATAAACGGTGTACGTCGCCAGCCCGTGCGGGTTGATCCCGCCGCCCGGCGCCGTCAATGTCGCCGTCAGCGTCAGAACCGGAACGCCTGCGGCATTCGCGGAAACCCTTTCGTTCATCACGAACGGCGCCGACACCCACGCGAAGATCGCGATCAAGACCAAACTAACTTTCCAGATTTGCCCATTTTTGTTTGCTTTTTTCATCTTTTATTACCTTCCTGTTTATTTCCTAAACGGGGGTTCAACAAAGGGACAGTGCGGAACGATCGACAAAAAAGACATTGGGGCGAAAAAAAGTTTCTGAATTCCTGACTCTCCCAAATTGCCGATCGGAAACGACTGAGCACGGAAAAGAGCCGTCACCGGCGACTACAATATCCGGCTTTTCCCGCAAACACGCGGAAAACGCGAAAAGCAGGATTGAAAAAAGTTCATTTTCAGGATTTTTGGCGTGTTTCACGGGAAAGAAGTTTTCTATGGCGCGATCCGGGATTATTGCGGCCTGTCGGAAAAATCGATGCCAGTGTGCGGAGCAAACGCACGTACGACAGCACCACGTGAAGCGGAGCGGAACCCAGGTGTCAGCTTCGATAAATTCAAGCAAGCGTGTAGAACACGCGGATCTGTTGCAGCCACAAGAGTTGCGCGTGTTACACACGCTTGGGAACTCGGTGCGACGGGCCACCATGTTCCGCTCCGCTTCACGTGGCGCTGTCGCAAGTTCGCGTGCTCCGCACGCTTGAAGAAGCAGATTCAGTTGTCAAACGGCTCTTTCCGACAGGCGCATTGGCCGTCCCAATGCGGAAAACAGGAAAGAGCCCGACTCTTCAGCCGGGCTCTTAAATAAGCGAAGACTATAATGGGGTCAGCTACTTTGGTTCTTTCGAAACCGGCACGACGACGAACGGCGACGTGACGGCGAGATACGCGTCGATTCGATTGACGTTCTGGGCATCGATTCGCAAGCCGAATTCCTTGACGTGGCCGACAATCTCGTCCGGCGTGCGCGTCGGATGTTTGGCCATCACGAGCGCGGTCACGCCCGAGGCGATCGGCGCCGACATCGAGGTTCCGCTCCACGTCGCGAATCGTCCGCCCGGAATCGCGCAGACGATGTCCTCGCCGGGAACGAGCATCCTGATCCAATCCCGGTTGAATGTCGAGAATGTTGACAAAATGTCGAATCGATCGGTGGATCCGACTCCCAGGAGGCCATGGATTCCGCCCGAAAACTTCGTTTCCGCGGCCGGAAGGATCGGTTGATCGTTGCCGCCGTTGCCGGCGCCGGCGATGACCGCGAGCCGGTTCGCGCCGATCTCCGGGAATGTCGTCATATCGTCGTCATCCATTCCGTCGTCGCAGGAGTCGATCAGTCTCTTCAGAAGATTGTTGCGATGCGGTCCGCTTTCGGGAGGATATCCGAAACTCACGTTGACGATCTTCGCGCCGTTGTTCGCGGCCCAGATGATCGCGTCCTTGACACGCCAGAGTTCGCCCGAGCCGTCCGAATCCAAAACACGGATCGGCATTATCTTCGCGCCGGGCGCGGTCAGTGCGATGAGGCTCGCGACCGCCGTTCCGTGGCCGTAAGCGCCCTGCCGCTGCACGCCGACCTCGCTCGGGTCGTTGTCATTGTCAACAAAGTCGTAGCCCGGGACTAGCTTTCCGGCGAAAACCGGATGGCTGAGATCGATTCCCGTGTCGAGCACCGCGATGATCACGCCGTCGCCGTTTGAACCGTTCGGCGAGTTCAGCGCTTCGTCGAGGCGGATCTTGTCCGGGAACCACTGCCGCCCGAATCCTTTGGCGCTGCCGATGGCCCACGAGCGTCCGATCGCCCACGAGCGTCCGATCGTCCAATTGAGTCCGGGATTTTCAACCGAAACGAGTTCACGGTTCGGTTCAACCGAGCTGACGCGCGGGTCGGCGAGCAACGACGCGACTTTCGGGCTGACCTTCACTCCGTCCGTGATCGCGAGGCGGAACGTCGGCGGCAGACCGACCTGGCCGAGCGGCGTCGGATTGAGTCCGAATTGGGCCGCGATGGTTGGCAGATCGCCCGGATTGACGAGCTTGACGATAACCTCGCCGGCAACGCATTCGGACGGTGTCCGGTCCTCGCAACTTGTTTGAGCAAAGGAGTTGAATGTGAAAACCAAAAGCGGCATAACGACGCCGCCAAGCAGCGCTCTTAACCAAAACCCTTTTTTGCTCATTTCTAGCCTCATAAACCGGACTGTTATCCAAGCTTACAGTGTCGCCCGAAAAAGAAAAAAGACGGGCCGCAAGGAAATTATTTTCCGATCGCGATAAACGGCGACCAGAAATATGGATGAACGCCTTCCCGGACGAAGTCGAGTTGGGCTTCTCTTAGTGATGCCGCGACTCCGTTACCGCGTTGCAGGCTTTTGTAAAACGCCGTCATCAAGCGCGCCGTCGCCGCATCGTTCACGGTCCAAAGACTGAGAACCAGCGACTCCGCGCCGGCCGTCAGGAAACCGCGAGCAAGCCCGAGGATCTCGTCGCCCGCAAAGACCTTGCTCAAGCCTGTTTCGCAGGCGCTGAGAGTGACGACGCGGGCCCGCAGGCGCTGGGCGCAAATGTCACGGACGGTGACGAAACCGTCGGCGAGATGGAGACTCGAGAACATCGGATTGTCCGGCCGAAACTGTCCGTGACAGGCGATGTGAAGCGCGTCGAACTCGCCCGAACGGTCTCGGTAATTCGCGAACGTCGCATCCGGGCCGAGCAAAACCTCCGCGTTCGGAATCGCGCGTCTAAGTTCTTCGATTTCATCGTTGACGAGCGGGATCTTCTCGTCGGCGAATCCGATGAGCAATGCATTCTTCGGCGAATCGCCGCGCGTTTTCAGGAGCCGGAGGCCGACGGAGGCGCTCGGCGCGGTCCAGACGTCGTGTTCCTCGATCAGATAGCGATCGCCGCGGAGACCGTTGAACGGAACGTAATTCAGGACGCCCGCCGGGACGACGATGATCTCGCGGCGACCGATCGAGTCGGCAAGCGGTGCGATGAGTTTCGCGTGCAGTCGTTCGAGATAGCTGTCGGCGCGTTGCTTCAGATTCGCGACGAACGGTCCGATCCCGGCTCCGCCGTAGCGGAGTGCGCCGAATTGAAACTGCAGACCTTCAAGCAGCGCGAGGATCTCCGCCTCGTTCGCGAGGTCGGGAAAGAATTCGATTGTCTCGCCGGTCACCGTAAAGGCCGAATATGACTCGCCGAATCGGATGAATTCGATCAGCGCGGTTTGCCTGCCGAGCGCCTTCTGAAGACCCGAAAGCTCGAAGCGGCCGAGTTCGTCGGCCCGCGCCGCGCCTAGAGTCGCGCCGATCTGGCGCTCGATGTCGGCGATCTGCCGTTCGCGGCGCCGAACTTCGGCTTCAAGCCGCGTTACGTCCTTCGCATCGCTGCGATTGAGCCGGCTGTAAAACCAATTCAGTTCCTCGCGGACCTCGTCACGCTTGCGCGATAACTCCGACGATTCGGATCCCGTCGATTCGGAAACGATATTTTCCGAGAGTGTCCGCGCCTTTGCGCGTTCGATCGCCCCCAGAGCCTTTCCGAGTTCGCCGCGCCGGAGATGGATCTGCGCCAGACTCTCATAGGCCGACAGTTTGTCGGCAAGAAATGACATCCGGAACTCTTCGGCCGGAAGGGGCGCGCGCAACGATTCGACTATCTCGGCCGCGCGCGTGAACGACTTTTCGGCCGAATCAAGATCGCCCCGTGCCATCGCCAGACTGCCGAGCGAATTCATACAAGCCTGCGCAAGATTCGTGTGTTCTCCGGCGATCGCTTTCGCCAATACGCCGGAGAGCGCGGTCTGCGCCTTTGCCTGTCTGCCAAGTCCGCGAATCGCTTCCGCGCGAATCCAGTCCGCGATCAATTGTTGCCGCCTGTTTTCGCTCCGCTTGAGTTTGCGGACAGCCATCATCGCGATCTCAAACGCCTTTGGTGGGTTATCGCGCGTCAGTTCAAGTTCGGCGGAACTGATCAGAACGGCCGCCGCGCCGGCCGGATCTTTCGCGTTCGCGTACAACTCGGCCGCACGTCCGAGCGCCGTTGAAGCTTTCCTCAGATTTCCGCGTCGGAATGCGACGCGACCAAGCCCGGCGGCGGCGCGCGCCTCTTCCGATCCGAGTTGGAGTTTCTTCAGCCGCTTCGCGTTCTTCTCGAAGATCGCCTCGGCTTCGGCGTCGAGATTGAGTTCGGCATATACGCCGGCGATCTCAAGTTCCGCAATCGCCGACTGATGCGGCATTTTCAGTTCGTCGTATTTCTGCCGTGAAAGTTCAAGCAATCGCAAGGCTTCGTCGAACCGACCACGAAAGATCGCGAGATTTCCCATACTCGCCTCGATCTCGGCTTCGGTGACGAGCATTTTTTCCGAACGCGCTTTCGACAAGGCCTGTTCATAGAAGTCTTCGGCGTGCCGAAAGTCATTCATTTCGGAATAAGTGTTCGCGAGATCGTTCAGCGCCATTGTTTCCCAAGTAACGGCTCCGCACTTGCGGAATCGCGCGAGGGCCGAGAGGCAGAACTTTTCGGCGTCGCGGTGTTTCTCGCGCCGGGAGACAATATTGCTGAGGTTCATCTCGATCTTTCCGGCCGCGAGATCGTCGCCCAGTTCGATAAAGGTCTTGAGCGCCGAACGGCCGACCTTGACGGCGTCTTCATAACGGCCGACAAGCGCCAGCGCGATCAGCTTCGCGACCTGCGTGTTGGCGGCTTCGGCTCGGTTGCCAAGGCGGCGGAAGATCTTCGCCGCGCCGTCGAGATTCGTGATCGCCACCTCGAACCGGCCGCGCGTGATCGCCGCGATCCCCGCGACCCAACGGCCATTCGCGCGGATGAGGTCATCGGGAAATGAATCGGCCAACGAGTCGATCGCGACCGCGGCACGGCGCGCCTTCAAAGGTTCTGAAGTCCACGTTTCGTAGCAGATAGCGCGAAGATTGGCCGTCACGTCGCGCGCCGATGCGGCATTGAGTTTGTCGACGATGCGTCGCCGTTCGCGGACCGAGGTCGCGGAGACGAGCAGTTCGGCGGTACGTCGGTTGGGCATAAACGCTATTGTAACTTATGTTTGCGGCAAGAAAAGTCGCGAAAAAAAGCGAAAAGACCCGTAAAGAGTCTTTCCGCCCTCGTTCATGTTTCTTCTACCCCCGAAGAAGAAACACTAACCGACCTCGATTCCGTCGATGATGATCTCTTTCGCTACGCCCTTTGCGGTCAGGCGATAGATTCCTTTGCCGATTTTGGGGAACTTGAACTCGCTCAATTCGTTCGTTTCGGCGTTGATCGCCAGTTCCGGACTCTCAAGCGTCACGACGGCTGATTCGAAGCCGGGGCCGAGGATCTGTCCGGCGATCGAGAACGTCTTGCCCGATTCGGCGATTCGCAGATCGATCGAATTGTCTCCGGCGCCGAAGAGCATCTGCCGGGCAGCGGCGGCCGACGCCGAACGTTCTCCGAAGGCCGCCTTGTTCGGTGCGAGATCCATTTGAAGGACCGCGACGATCTTCTGTACAAAGGACCGGCGCGGCTCAACGGCGCGGGTCCGGAAGATGTTCTTTGCCCATTTGACCGAATCCGCCGGCGCATCGGCTGAATCATCGTTCTGCATCAGATATACGATCTTGTCGATCAGATTTTCGTTGTTCATAAAGCTTGTTATGTTCATCGCTCAAACGCCCTCTCACTAGCGACAGTGCGCGCAATCGGGGGAAAAAGACAAGAGACGGAAAAAAGTGCAGAGTGCAGAGTGCAGAGTGCAAAGTGCAGAGTTGAGAGTACAGGGTCGTCCGACAGGTCAGTATGCACTCTGCACTATGCACTCTGCACTATTCACTACCCCAAGATCTTCGCCAGTTTTTGCAAACAGCGCGCGCGCATCGGGCTGATGCTTGTTTCGCCGACCCCGATCTCTTTGGCGACCTCGACATAGCTCGCGGCCGTGTCGCGAAGATAAATCATCGAAAGGATCTTCTGACAGCGCTCTTCGAGCTTCCTGAGCGCGGTGCGGATCAGATGCTGCTGCTCGGACTCGATCAGCATTTCGTCGGCGAGCGGTGACGAGTCCTTCAGATTCGCCATCTCGAGTTCCATTTCCTCTTCGGTTTCGGGCGTATAGTGGCCTTTTTCGCCGCGGACGATTCCCCAGGTTTTGAACTTGGCGGTCGTCACCATCCACGAACGGATGCGGTCGGGCTGTTCGATCTCGTCGAGTTTCTCGAACAGCGTCATAAAAACCTCCTGAAAAACGTCAGACGCTTGTTCTTCGCTGAGGCCGGCGCGGCGCGGGATCGTGATGATCAGCCGCTGGTAGCGCTCGACGAGTTCGTTCCACGCCGCTTCGTCGCCGCCGCGGCACGCGCGAACCAGTTCGGCGTCGTCGCGCGCAAGAGTCTTCGCATTGAATTCGTTGTTCGTTTCTTTCACGTCTCTAAACAAAAAGCAGCAGGCGATTTGCGTTTCGCCCGCTGCTTTCTATAAATGCCCTTATCGGATCAAAAATTCAAGTTCGATCCGAAAGGTTTAGTTTTTAGTCGTCGGGACATCTCCTTCGACGCCGAAGAATTTGGTGTCGTAGGTGCCGTCAGAACTGCGCCAGATGTACCACGTGCCGGTCGACGGACGGAACACGGCGATGTCGGTAATGCCGTCACCATCGTAGTTGCCCGCGACAGGAACGTCTTCACTGAGACCGAACTGCCGAATGTCGAACGTGCCGTCAGAACTGCGCCAGGCGTACCAAACGCCGGTCGATGGACGATAGACCGCAAGATCCGACGCGCCGTCGCCGTCGATATCACCCGCGATCGGAATATCGCCGGCGGTTCCGAATTGGGATGCCTGTGTGTCGCCCTTGCCGCTGCGCGTCCAGTACCATGTACCAGTCGACGGACGGAAGACGGTCATATCCGTCCTGCCGTCGCCATCCATATCGGACGCGACCGGAATGTCGCCGGCAAGTCCGAAGCGGATGATCGTGTAACCCGTTCCGTTGCTCTTTTCGACGTACCAGGTGCCGTTCGACGGACGGAACACCGCGAGATCGCTGTCGCCGTCGCCGTCATAGTCGCCGCGCGTCGGAACGTCGCCCGCGAGACCGAATTGACGGCTTGTCTGACCGCCATCGGAACTGCGACGGATCGTCCAGTTTCCATTGCTGAAGACTGCATAATCGGTCTTGCCGTCGCCGTCGAAATCGCCCGAAACCGGAACGTCGCCCGCACCGCCGAGGATTTGCTCCGAATAACCGGTTCCTTCCTTGACGTACCAAATGCCGTTCGACGGACGAAAGACCGCGATGTCTTCCGTTTCAGCGCCGAGGAAATTGCTCGGACGCGTCCGGCTGCGGATCTGCCCGCGGATCTCGCCGGTCGGATTGTCGACCGAACCGATTTGAACGTAGAGCAATCCGTGTCGCAGTTGCGTGACCTGTTCCGCGGTTACGTCGAACGTCTTCATCGGGAACCGGCCCATCGTTCCGCCGATCGCTCCGATATCGAACAACTCCGGACCCGTCTCGCCGGCCATCGCCGGACCGTAGATCTTGGCGCTCGTTTGAGCGCTCGAGAGTCCGTAGAAACCGCAGAAGACATTGATCTTGGTTTCCGGTTCATTGAGAACGACGAATATGACGCCGCGGGCATCGGTCGTTACCGGCGGCACGACCTGCCGGCCACCCAGGTGACCCGCAAAGGCGCGGTTCGGGCGCGGTGGCGGCGGAGTGCGCGTCGGCGTTGGCGAAGGCGTCACGGAGGCGCGGAAAACGCCGCCAAGTATCGTGACGTTACCGTTTTTGACCGTTGCCGTGTCTCCGGCGACGATCGTCGGGACGCTGCCGCCGTTGTTCGTGTCGAGCCGGAGAACCCCCTCGCCGACGTTGTTCAGCGTGATCGTCCCAACGCTTGCGCCGTTGACCAGCACGTCAAGCACGGTTCCGCCCGGAAGCCTGATCTGATTGACGAAGACCGTTAGGCGCTTGGCCGTGCCGAATTCGGCATACTGGGCCAAGCCGCGCGGCATCGTACCGGTTGTTGTGATCGGTCCGTTAAGCTGGGCAAAGAAAGCCACGTTCGGCGTCGGCTGCGGACTCAAGGTCGGCGAAGGGGTCGGCGGCGGCGCGAACGTTCCGGCAAGGATCGTCGTCAAATCGTTGCGAACGGCGAGCCTTGAGCCGACGGTCACCATCGGGACGGTGTCGCCGGCGACGGTGCTGAGTCGAAGCAGTCCGTTATGGAGCGCGCTAACGCGAATTCGGCCGACGAGTGCGTTGTCGACGAAAACTCCGAGCATCGTGTCGACCGGAAGATTGACCGCGGTCACTTCGGTTTCGAAGACCCGGTTGTTGGCTGGGTCAACAAAGTATCTGCCGAGGCCGCGCGGTCCAGGCGTTGTGGTGTTGGCCGTCGGACCGCTCAGCGGCGCGACAAGGAGTGTTCCGGTTGATGTCGTTTGCGCCTCGCTTTGGTCGCCGAAATAGAATGGCGCAACGGATGCGAGACAAAATGCGAAAACGACAAAAAGCGTCCTCCAAATTCGAAATTCGGGAAGAACTTTTCGCTTCATAAGTTTTCTCCTAAGGAATATTAAGATTTCGGAAAATCTGATGCGATTTTTAGACGATCGAAAGTAACAGAAAGTCTAATAAAATTTCGGGGGATTAGTTAACAAGATTAATGCAAAACCGCCGATGATGTCCAAAACGTGGCCCGCAAAACCAGATGTATTTGAAACTGCGCGACTGCAAGTGCCAAATTCCTGAGATTTCGAAAAGAATCCTTGGTTTCTGAGGAATTGTCGCGCGTGGCTGGGCTTGAGATCTCAAATTTCAGACTTCAGATTTCAGAGCGTCCGCCACTCGGAAAGTTCGCCGACACCAGCCTTTGCCTTGGAGCCTGTCGGAAAAATCGATTCAGTGTGCGGAGCACACGCACGGACGATAGCACCACGTGTAGCGGAGCGGAACGTGGTGTCGTACGCGACTAACTCAAATGAGCGTGTGGAACACGCGGACCTGTTGCAACAACGAGAGTTACGCGTGTTGCACACGCTTTGGAAGTCGGCGCGACGGGTCACCACGTTCCGCTCCGCTTCACGTGGTGCTATCGCAAGTTCGCGTGCTCCGCACGCTGGAAGAAGTAAATGGTTCCTTGAATTACGAATTACGACCGAGCAGTCGGTTCGTGGAATCGGCACCATTGCTGAATCAAAGACGTTCAAGACGGAGATGCAAAACCGCCGATGATGCGAGTCTATCGGCGGTCACAATTCTAAGCCTTGCAAAACGATTTGGTCCTACGAGGTCATTGTTTTTCAAGCGTCGCGCGGAGTTCTCTCAGGAGGTCCGCCGGGGTCCAGTCGTTGCCCGAGAGGACCTTGACGACCTTGCCGTCGGGGCCGATCAATGCGGTTCGAAGCGAGTGGTTGAACTGCGTTTTGTCGTTCGCGTCGACCTCGTAACGCAAGCCGAAAAAGTCCGCGACCGGACGGATCTCCTTGTCGGTTCCAACGGCGAGCTGCCAGACGCTGAAGTCCGGTTTTGCATCCTTGCCGAGATAACCCTGGCCATATTGCCGGAGCTTCTCCGGCGTGTCGCGTTCGGGATCGAACGAGACGCTGAGCAACGCGATCTTGTCTTTGAACTCCGAATCCTTGATCTGATGCGCCGCGTCCGAAAAGTTGGTTGACATCCGGATGCAGTAGTCGGGCAGGGGACATTGCGCGTAGATGAACGTGATCGCCCACGCCTTGCCGCGGAAATCGCGCGACGAGACCTTTTTGCCGTCCTGATTGGTAAGCGTGAAATCGATGACCTCTTTCCCGACCGAGGCGAAACGGTCATCGACCGGAACCGGCGCGTCCGGGTTCGGGGCCGAAATGATGCCGATGTTCTCGAGCCAGTATGGTTCCGGCGCGGTTTCGTCGACCACCAATTCGGCGCGGACCTCGGCGCCCGGCTTGAGATCGTCCCAAACCCAGTCGGCGTGGATCGGAAAATCCATCGTCATCGCCTTCATATAGTCCTTGATCTCGTCGTGTTCGATCGTCGCCTTCTTCTTCGCGCGGTCGACGGCGATAACCTTTCCGGTAAGCTTGTAGCGTTTTTGATTGGCCGGATCGGATTTTTGCGGCGCCGGTTTTTGGCACGCGGAAAACAATAGCGAAACGGAAAAAAGCAGAATGATGTAGCGCATACCAATCATTCTGCCTAATTCGAAAAGCTAATTCAAACGTCTGCGATTACGGAGCGAAAAACTCCGTGCCGTCAAACGAAATATAGAACTCGCGACCGTCCGCGGCCGAGCGGACGCGGGCCAGATTGCCGTTGAACGGCGCCGCGTCGCGGAAGCGAAAAGGAATCACCAGCGTTCCATAACGGTTGATGTAGCCGAATCGTCCGTTGAGCGGTACCGCCGCCAATCCTTCTGAAAAGCGTGACGATTCGCATTCGTAAATGAACGGGACCGCGACTTCGCCCTTCTGATCGATGAACCCCGACTTTCCGCCCGAGGTGACCATTGCGAAACCTTCGGAAAACTGCGCTGCGCTCGAATAATCCGCGCTCAATACCTCGCGGCCCGAAGTGTCGATGAAAAACGCCCGCCCGTCCTTCTTCACGGGCGCCTTGCCGGCAGAGAAGTTTCCCGCGAAATCGAACGCCGGCTGAATCACCAGCGCGCCCTTCTTGTCGACGTATCCGAACTTTCCGGCGCGTTCGACGACGGCGTAACCGCCGGAAAAACTCTGCGCCCCGTCATAGTCAAACGGCACAACCGTTCCGGAATTGGTATCAATAAAGCCCCATTTCCCTTGAAAACGAACCGCGGCAAGCGATTCCGAAAATCCGTGTGCGGCCTCGAATGTGAACGGCACGACAATGTTTCCGGACTGATCGATATAGCCGTAACGCCGGTCCGAAGTGGAGGCCGTAAATCGCCCAACTTTCGCGAGTTTCTCGGAAAAACTCTCGGCGTCGTCGTATTCGGGCGCGATTACCTCGCGGCCTTGAGGGTCAACAAATCCGAACTTGCCTTGAAACTCGCCGCTTCCGTTATAGGTTCCGATTCCGACGAGCGCGCGGTTGTATGTGAACGGTCGGGCGAGATCGTAGCGCGGTTCGACAACAGTCTGCTTTTCCCAGGTGCTGAAGCCGAACTTGTCGCCTTTTCGGAACGGAACGGGATGCGGACGGCTCATAAAATAAACCCCGGCAGTCGCGGCGAATCCGATCGTCAGAATCAGCAAGATCAGCAATTTCATCGACAACAGACGCGTCATCCAACCCCGGCCCGAATGTTCCGGCACCAACTGCGAATGATTGAAGAACGAGTGTTTCGCCTTTCGTTCCGGAACTGCGACCGGCGTTTCGGTTTCATTCGCGAACGGCTCGCCGTGCGTCTCGTATTCGGAAAGCTTCGGAACCAGATTCTGAAGATCCTCCCGCATCTCGGAAACGGACTGATAGCGATCTGCGGGCGATTTTTCAAGCGCCCTGAGGATGATGCTTCGAAGTTCGCGCGGGACGGTTTTCGGCAACGGGAGAGGTTTGTCGTTGAGCACGGCCTGACAGATCTCATCGACCTCGTCTCCGGGAAAAGGCATCTCGCCGGTCAGCATTTCGTAGAGTACGACGCCGAATGACCAGATGTCCGACTGACGGTCGCGCTTTCGGCGGAACGCTTCGGGTGCCATATAGTAAGGCGTTCCGCTGACCTGCATACTGATGGAATTGCTCAAAACGACGCGTGACATTCCGAAGTCCGTAAGTCGCGGCGTGTCGCCCTGAAGCAGCACGTTGGCGGGCTTGACGTCGCGATGGACGATGCGGCGCGAATGCAGAAACTCAAGTCCGTGGGCGATCCCGAGCGCAAGTTCGACGGTTTTTCGAAGCGGAAGTTTGCCGTTTCGTCCGAGAATGTCGTCGAGCGTTCCGTCGGAAGCATACTCGCTGACGATCACGACCTGGCCGTCGAATTCGTCGGCCTCGATGATCGGCAGGACGTTTGGATGACCGCTCGCCTGTTCCCAAAGGATCGCTTCCTGGCGGATCGCGTCGAAATCGATCTGATCGGTGTTCGGGAGTTTAACGGCGACCTTGGTCGTCACGAATTTGGCGTGGCGCATCGCCAGCCAAACTTCACCGTAAGCGCCCTTACCGATCTGCTTGACCAATGTGTATCTGCCGAATTGCTGGCCTGCGAAAAACATTGGGACCCTGTCTATACCGAGGAATTCCGCATCCTTGGGGAGAGGAGCGGATGATTTCGACACTAAAATTATAACTTTTCGAGAGGTGGGCGGTAAACAGTTTATTTTGCCGGGCTGACGACGCTTAACACCCTATTTTGTCATACACCCCCCCGGATTCCCCCCCCCCCCTTTTTTTTCCCCCTCCCCTCTTTTTCCCTCTTTTCCCCCCCCCCTCCCCGGGGGGGCCCGCCCCGCCCCGGCGGGCCGCCCCCCCCCCCCCCCCCCCCCCCCCCCCCCCCCCCCCCCCCCCCCCCCTCCTCCCCCCCCCCCCCCCCCCCCCCCCTTCCCCCCCCCCCCCCCGGGCCCCCCCCCCCCCCCCCCGCCCCCCCGCCGGGGCCCCCCCCCCCTTTCCCGCCCCCCCCCCCCCCCTTTTTCCCCCCCCCCCCCCCCCCCCCCCCCCCCCCCCCCCCCCCCCCCCCCCCCCACTCCCCGAATCCCCCCCCCCCGCAACCCCCCCCGGGGGGGGGGGGGGGGGGGGGGGGGGGCCCCCCGGCGGCCCCCGGGGCGCGGTTGGGGGGGTTTTCGGGGCCCCCCCGGGCCCCCGGGGGGCCCGGGGGGGGGGGGGGGGGGTGGCGGCGGGGTTGGGGGGGCCGGGATTTTCCCCCCCCCCCCCTCCCGGCCGGCGCGGCGCGCGCTCCGCGCTTTTCCCCCCCTGCTCAATCCGCATTATTGGGGTTTAGGGGCGTCTCGCCGGCGAAGCCGTTCGTCGTATAAGAACTGATAGACCCGGTAATTCGCGAGAACCTTGTAAACGTAGTCCTTTGACTGCGAAAAAATGATCTCCGGAACGTATCGGTCGGGAAGTTCGGTACGCGAACGGGCCATCCAGCGTTTCATATTGTCCTCGCCTCCGTTGTAGCTCGCCGCGACCGCCGCGTGCTCGCCGGGAAAGAGCTTGTAGATATTCGCGAGATACTGCGAGCCGAACAGGATGGCCGTCGGCGGGTCGTAAAGCTCGTCCTGACGAAAGCTCTTTCGGCCGAGTTCGGCCGCGATCTGATTCGACGTCGTCGAGATGAACTGCATCAGCCCACGCGCGGCGGCAACGGATTTGACGTCGGCTCGATAACGGGATTCCTGACGCATTATCGAGAGAACGTAACGCGGGTCGACGCCGCGCGGCGTGGCGGACCTGAGAAGCGATTCGGCATACGGCGCCGGGTAGAGCAGTTCCGCCTGATCGACCGGAATCAGTTCGATCTGGAAGTCGGAAGGAACCTTGCGCCAAAGCGGCTCGATGAAGGCGACCGATCGATTCGCCGTGTCGCCGCGTTTGTAGAGAACCGCGAGCGTGAACTTGACATCGTCGGAACTTGGATTCGGGTTTTGGCCCGCGAGACTCTTTTCCAACTCGGGCGCGCCCTCGTCGTAAAGACCCAGAAACAGAAGTTCGCCCGCGACGGTACCGTCCTTGGACGACTTCAGCAAATCGCGTCGTCCCAATTCCAGCAGTTTGAACGTCGGTATCTGCCGGTAACTATCGATCAATCCGTAGGTTGCCCGGATTGTCTCAAGCAGGTTCCGGTCGTTCGTCAGCCGGTACAACGACTGTGCGGATCTGCGGACGGCGTCGGCGTTTTCCGCCGTTATCGTTTGATTCGAAGCCGCGCGAAGCTGACCGGTCTTCGTCTCGGTGAACCGTTTGGACGCGGGATCGGCGGCGAGCGCGCGCATACGCTCCGTCGCCCGCCAGCCGTAGTATTCGCTTCGGCCGTCCGGAATCGACAGATAAATGTCGATCGATTCGGAAAATCGCTGAAGATTCTCGAGGATCAGTCCCTTCAGGAAGGTGATCTCGGCAACATTCGTTCCGCCGGGAACTCGCGTGCCGCCAAGATCGCCGAAGGTCAGCAGTTTTTCGGCATCGATCAGGGCATTGGGCCAATCGCCTGCCGCGATGCGAATTCGCAGTTGCGCGAAGAGCGCTATCGCTTCGGGCGGTTTTCCGCGGAAGACCTCTTGCGTTTTCGCGGCCCAATCAAGCGCGCCTTTTTCGTCGTTCGCGTCACGCAGGACGTCGACGATGTTGAGATAACCGCGCTCGATCCGTTCGTCGTTCGGAAACTTGTCGATGAACGCCCGATAGCGTTCGACGGCCTTTTTCGAATCCCCAAGCCGGGCGTAGGCGGAGGCCGACTGATTCAGCGCGTCCTTCGCGACCGGATGATCGGGGAACTTCTCGAGCAACCGTTCGAACCAGATTAGCGCTTCGCGATAGTTTGCGCTTTGCGCGTAACCGCGGCCGATCTGGAAGAGCGCGTCGGGGACATTCCCGCTTTCCGGGTAGCGTTCGATGATCGCGCGATAGTGAAGGCGCGCGTCGGCGAAATCGCGGTTGAACTGGTAAATGATGGCGCGCTGCAGATGCAGATGGTCGGCAAGTCCAGGGGCCGATCTGCCGAAATTCTCACCGGCGTCAAGCCGATCGAGCCCGATGGCGCCGGCAAGCGCGAAGTCGTCGGGCTGCGCCGGATTCGGAAGATTGTCGACGAGTTTGAGAAATGCCTCGCGGGCTTCGCCTGCCTTGCCGCTCCGAAAAAGCGCTTCACCGAGCAGAACGAGATTCTCCCGCGCGCGCGGATCGGTCTTGAGGTTCGGCGTTCCGGCGCCCCCGGCGCGGGCGAGCTGTCTTGCGGCGCCGTCGTAGTCCTCGCTTTCAAACAGACTGCGCGCGAGTCTGATCGAGGCGGCTTCGGCCGATAGACTCTCGGGCGCGATCGTCAAAAGTTCCTGAAGATAGAGGCGCTCGAGGATAAGATTTCCGCTCGCGCTCGCGATGCGCGAAAGATGCCAGAGCGCGTACGGCTTCAGGATCGAACCGCGCGCGACGACTCTCTGGAAACTCGCGGCGGCGGCCGACGCATCGCCGCGGCGTTCCTGCAGGCGCCCGAGAAGATAGTCGTAATTATTGAGTTCGAACAGTTTGCGGTCCGTGCGGCGGAGCGATTCGAGTTCCGCGATGGCGGTTTGGTTGTCGCGGGTTTCTACGGCCTGTCGAATCTGGATTGCCGGGTCCTGAGCCGGTACCGAAATGCAGATCAGCGCGATGAGCAGGGCTGAAATTGGAAATTTCGCTTTCATTCGAGTGTTATCGTAGCCAGGCTGCGGGTCAGATTATCGGAATTGCTGCGCGCCGAAACGATCAGAGAGTTGAGCATCCGCGGCGTTTTCCAGAGACGTCGGACCGCCAGATTGACGACCGTCGATTGATTCGGTGAGAGCAGAGCCGTTTGCGCCGGATTCGCAATGCCGAGCCAGCGGCGTTGTTCGATGAAGATAGTGAAACTCGCCGCCGAAGCCCCGCGATTCGTGACGGTTATCGGGATCGTCGTTAAGACGCCGACGGGAGCGGCCACGGTGATCGACGACGGCGAAAGTTCAATTCCCGAACGCGTCTGCGACTGAACCAAAGAATTGTTGAGTTCGTTGCCCCAGACTTGCTTCCAGACCGTTTCGTCGCTTTTCAAATAGAGATTGAAAAACGAGGTCAGAAGTCGTCGTGTTTCGGCAAGCTGTTCGGAGCGCGCGATCGTCCCGGAATCACAGCCGAATCCGTTGGCGTCGATGAATCCGCAATGCCAGCCGCCCTGGATTACCGGCAGCAGTTTTGGCGGCGGTCCGGCGTTGAACATCAACTGACCGTTCGACGCGACGGGCACGATCGTATCGGAACTCGCCGAGATGAGCGATGCCGGAACAGTCACCGACGGCATCGCATTCACCGCCGACGGATTCGTTTCTGCGGCGGCGAGATTCGCCAGCGCCTTGATCCGCGGGTCCTGCGAAGCGGCGAGAATGCTCGCGCCGCCGCCCATCGAATGTCCCGATGCGCCGAATCTCGAAGTCTGGATCTGATTGAAGAGCGTCGATGCCGAATTCGAGTTTTCCGATTCAAGATATGTCAGAGACTGTCTCAGATCGTTGGCGAAATTCTGATGGCTCGGCAACAATCCGCCTTCGGAATCGGAGGCGATGACGAAATAGCCGTGGGTCGCGAGATGTTCGAGAGTCGATTGATAATTCGAAACGGCCTGGAAAAATCCGTGACCGAACGTGATCGCCGGATATGGCCCGCCGGACGGATCGTAAGTCGCGTTCTGTCCGTTTGTCGTTGCGGGATAGAAAAGCCGGGCCGTGAAAGTCGTGTTGTTCGGGCGGGTAACCGTAACGCTCCGCCAACCGGCGCGAAACCGGCCGGCCGCGCTCAGTGGATTGGTCTGCCCGAATGTGCCGGAGACGGTCAATAGGGCCAAAAGAACAAGAATCGGAATCCGAACCTTCATCATCAATACTCTATCGCTTTCGTCGCAAACGGCAAAGACGCGATCTACTAGAAGATGGCCTTGAATTTGGTTTATGGAGACAATGCTGTCCAAAACGTTTTTGATTCAAGAATCAAGAATCAAGATTCAGGAACGGTGTCGATCGCGGGTCTCATAAACCCAGATCAGCAATTGCAGCGCAAAAGAGTCTTTTGCCAAACCGATTGCTCGTGCGGACAAGCTGAAATCTGAAATTTGAGGTCTGTCCGAATGAAATACATCTTGCATTTGTCTGTAATTACGCTTCTTGATCGAGGAGCCTGTCGGAAAAGACTGTTTGAGAACTGAATCTGCTTCTTCAAGCGTGCGGAGCACGCGAACTTGCGATAGCGCCACGTTTCACGCGCTCGCCTGATTCGTGGCTGACACCACGTTTCGCTTCGCTCCACGTGGTGCTATCGTACGTCCGTGTGCTTCGCACACTGAATCGATTCTCCCGCAGGCTCCGAAATCAACTTCGCGTTCTTCGCGAGCTTTACGTGAAGCCTCCCGCCAGGCCCGCAAAGAACGCGGAGTTGCGGCGGGCCACAATTCCCCAAACGCCAAGGGTCCTTTCGAATCTGAGGTTTTTGATGCTTGCATTCCGCAGTTTCCGGCACGTCCGGTTTTGCAATCCGACGTTTGGGACAGCATTGGGCCGAGACCGGCGATTACCGTTACGGGATCGGGACGATGCTCGGGCGAACGCGGAGCGCGGGAAGCGGAACGTCACCGGCAAGGCCGTAGTTGATCGCATCGAAATTGCCCGTCGCGACATCGAGGATGAACCACACGCCGTTTCGGTAAACCGCGGGATCGGTCTTTCCGTCGCCGTTGTAGTCGGCCGGAACCGGTTCGTCCGACGCGAGTCCGAATTGATAGCTGGTCCGTGCGCCCGTTACGACGTCTTCGATGATCCAGAGCCCGCGTCTGAAAATCGCATAATCGGCGCGGCCGTCGCCCGTATAATCGCCCGGAACGAGCCGGTCGAATCCGGACTGGCCGAGGACGGTCGTTCGCCAAGCGTTGTCGGAACTTTGACGGATGTACCAACGGTTTTCCGTCGAGCGAAAGATCGCTTCATCCGTCAGATGATCGCCGTCGTAATCGGCCGGGACGGGAATGTCGCCGAGCTTTCCCCATTTTGAAGTCATCGCGTATTCGGGATTGAAGCCCTGCTTCGAGAGCAGAACGTACCAGGTCCCGGTTGACGCTCGCCAAACGGCGAAATCGTCGTTGCCGTCGCCGTCATAATCGCCCGGAACCGGTTCGTCCGAGATCCAGCCGACCGGGACGAAGACTTGCGTGCCCCAGTTGACGGTTTGCATCTGCGCGTCGCGGCTCCGAAGCACATACCAGATCCCGGAATTCGGACGCCAAACAGCGATGTCAGTCAGTCCGTCGCCGTCGTAATCGCCGGGAACAAGGCGATCGTTCCAAAGCCCCCAATTATTTGCCGCAGTCGAACCCGATTCGGACGATCGCGCGTACCAATTGCCTTCCGTCGGCCGGAAAACGCCGAGATCCGCCTTCCGGTCATAGTCGAAAAACGGCTGGGCACAGACCGTTGCGACGGCTGCAAATGAAATGAGGCAAACGGCCAGTAACTTCGGAAATCCGGTCGACGTTGACATAGTTCTCCCATCTGAAAAACATTGAAAGTGTTAAACAAAGACGCCTGATGACGGGGTCTTTTGCCACAAGAATTTTTCGGTTCGGTTGATTCAAACGCTCAATCCGCCTGCATTTCCGCAAATGCCCGCGTTTGCACCACTTTCGGCCCGCGTCCGATTCACAGGCGTTTCGAAATCGCGTAAAATCAAGATGTTATGACAGCCAATATTTTGAGCGGCAAGGAGTTTGCCGAAGCCATCAAACAAGAGGTCGCAACCGAGGTCTCGCGGCTCGGGTTCAAGCCGACGCTGACGGTCGTGCGCGTCGGCGAGGATCCGGCGTCGGCGGTTTACGTCGGGAGCAAGGTCAAGACCGCCGAGGAACTCGGGATAATTTCGGAGCATCGCCATCTGCCGGCGGAAACGACGCAGGCGGAACTGCTTGAGATCGTCGGTGAGTTGAACGGGCGTGACGATGTTGACGGAATTCTCGTCCAGCTTCCGCTGCCGCCGCAGATCGACGAGCGCGAGGTGCTGGAGCGGATCGATCCGGCCAAGGACGTCGACGGATTTCATCCGATCAACGTCGGCAAGCTCTGGGAGGGCCAGAAATCCCTCGTGCCGTGCACTCCGGCCGGTGTTATCGAAATTTTGAAACGTTCCGGGATCAAGATCGCCGGCGAGAACGCGGTCGTCATCGGCCGTTCGAACATCGTCGGCAAACCGATGGCCGCGCTGCTGATCAAAGAAAGCGCGACGGTCACTGTCTGCCATTCGAAAACGAAGGATCTTGCGGCCGTCGCATCGCAGGCGGACATCCTCGTCGCCGCCATCGGCCGCGCCGGATTCGTCCGCGCCGAACATATCAAACCGGGAGCTACGGTCATCGATGTCGGCATCAACAACGTCACCAGCGAATCGCTCGCCCGCGAACTTTTCGGCGACGATGAACTCGAAAAGCGTCTGCGCACGATCGAAAAGCGCGGCTTCACGCTGGTCGGCGACGTTTGCCCGAAAGACGCGAAAGAAAAAGCCGGCAATTTCACGCCGGTGCCCGGCGGCGTCGGACTTTTGACGGTCGCGATGCTGATGAAGAACACGGTCGACGCCGCAAAGATGCGCCGCGGGAGTTAGCTCCGGGCGACACACCGTTCGCGGAGTTCGATCTGATCTCGCGGCGATGGTTTCGATGCAAGTTCGCCGGATCGGATGGAATCGATTCCGGCTTCTCTTTGGTTCTAAACAAAAATGAAATTTGAAGATTATCAGAACGAAGCGAAACAAACGGCGCTTTATCCGCGCCGCCTAAGCAATCTTGAGTATCCGACGCTCGGCCTCGCGGGCGAAGCGGGCGAGGTCGCGAATATCGTCAAGAAGATCCAGCGCGACTTCGGCGGCGAGATCACCGACGAGATCCGTTTGAAACTGAAGGATGAACTCGGCGACGTCCTCTGGTACATCTCGGCCTGCGCCGACGAACTCGATCTGACGCTCACCGAGATCGCCGAATTCAATGTCGAGAAATTGGCCAAGAGACACAATCGGAAATGATCGGCAGGTTGGTGCCGCATTGGATCTGTGTCGAAGCGCAACTCCAGAGTAAAATAGAATTGAGATGCTGAAAGTTGGCTTGACCGGCTCGATCGCCGTCGGAAAATCATTTGTTTGCGAAGTGCTGACCGAACTCGGCGCGCACGTTCTCGATGCCGACAAAACCGCCCGCGATGTCTTGAAGGCGGGAACGGTCGGATTGCAACGCGTCGTCAGCGAGTTCGGCGAGGACATCTTGACGCCCGACGGCGAACTCGACCGTCCGAAGATGGCGTCGATCGTCTTTGCGGACGAATCGAAACGGCAAAAACTCAATTCCATCGTTCATCCGCTGGTCATCGAGGCACAGGATCTTTGGATCGCCGAACGCGAGCTTGAAGACCCGAAAGGCATCGCCGTTATCGATGCCGCACTGATGATAGAATCAGGCGGCTACACGCGTTTCGACAAACTTGTTGTCGTTTGGTGCGATTCGGAAGTACAATTGGAAAGACTCAAAGAACGAAACGGTTTCGACGACGCGGAAGCTCTCCGGCGCATTGGATCTCAGATGCCGCAGGACGAGAAGAAGCGCTTCGCCGACTATTTGATCGAGACCAACGGCGGCTTCGAAGAGACCCGTCGTCGAACGATTGAAGTTTTCGGGCAATTGCGACTTTTGAGTCATTAGAACAAGAATGAAACCGACCAGATTCCAATTCGGGGCAATCCGCGGAATCTTTTGGTGCGTCTATCTGCTGACGGTTTTCTTCATTGCCGGATGCAGCGAATTCGAAAAACCGATAACCGAACCTTTTTATTCGCAAACCGCGCCGCCGCAAAGACGGGAATTCCGCTGGAGCAACGGCAAAATGCCGAAGTCGTTCGATCCCGCCTTGGCCTCTGCGGCGCCCGAAACCGACATCGTCCGCGCGATTTTCGATGGTCTGACGGAAACTGACCCGAAGACGCTCAAACCGTTACCGGTCCTCGCCGTCAAATGGGAATCGACGGACGATTTCAAAACCTGGATCTTCCATCTTCGCAAAGACGCGAAATGGTCGAACGGCGAACGGATCACCGCACGCGACTTCGTTCGTTCCTGGGAGCGGATCGTGAAGCTCGGCAAGACCGTTCCCCAACGCGGACTTTTTGAGAACATCGTCGGAATGGATCGGCTCGGTGAAACCATTTCACCGAGCGCCGAACTCGGGAACGAGGCCGTCAAACCGGTCGCCGAAACGCCTTCGGGATTCGTGAAGAAATCAACTCCGACGACCGAGCCGGAACGCACCAACGCGGCCGTTTCGGTCGAGGCGACGCCTTCACCGACTCCGAAGCGGGAAATTGGAGCGGTGGCGATCGACCCGCAAACGTTGAAGGTCACGCTGATCAGACCGGATAAGGATTTCCCGACGCTCGTGGCCCACACGGTCTTCCGCCCGGTTTTCAAGGACGGCACGGAGTTTGAGGCGGGACTTAATGCCGGAATCGTCACCAGCGGGGCGTTCCGCATCTCTTCCGTCGGTCAGGACGGTGTCACGCTCGATCGGGCGGAGAACCATTGGGATCGCGCAAGCGTCCAACTCGAACGCGTCAAGTTCGTGCCGATCGAAACGGCCGAAACGGCGCTCGAGGCCTACCGGCTCGGCGAGATCGATGCGGTTACCAACGCGCATTTCGAACCGCTCGCGCTGAAACTCCTTAAGCCGTTCGAGGATTTTCGCCAGACCACCCACGGCGCGCTGAATCTTTATGAGTTCAACCTAAAGAAACCGCCGTTCGACGATCGTCGCGTGCGAGAGGCGCTTTCGATCGCGATCGAGCGTGAACGTCTGACCGACGGCGAGATGGAAGGCTCGACGCGTCCGGCAATGTCGTTTTTGCCGTTCGGTTCCGGCGAGACCGAGAAACTCGTCGAGGACAGCGCGAAGGCGAAGAAGCTTCTTGAGGAAGCGGGATTTCCCAATGGCGCGAATTTCCCGACGATCCGGCTCGTTGTTAACCGAAACGACGTTCAGCAACGGGTCGCGCGCCTCGTCGCCAAGATGTGGGAACAGGAATTGAACGTCAAGGCCCAGGTCATCGTCGTCGAATCCGCCCAGGTTGAAACGATCCGCTCGATCGGCGAATTCGATCTCATCCGGCGCGGGGTCGTGTTGCCGGCGGCGGACGAGATGACTTCGCTGCTCGCGATCTTCGCGCCGCCGCTGAAACCCGAACCGGTAATCGATCCAAACGCGACACCGACGGCGACGCCGACGCCCCCGGTGGCAGGCGCGGTTCCGCCGACCGAAATACCGGCGACTACTCCGGTCGTGCCCGATCTCCCGGCGTATCTGTTGACCCACAAAACGGCGCTTGCCGAACTTCCGGCGATACCGCTCTATTTCCCGACCTCGTACTCGCTTGTCAAACCCTACGTGCTCGGATTCGAGATCAACGTCCTCGACTCGCCTTCGCTGAAAGACGTCCGGATCGATACCGGCTGGCAACCCAAAAAGACGAAAAAAGAATCGTAATACCTCGCTTCGGGACATTTTGGCATTCCGGACGTTCTTGCCTGAAAAACCTGTAACGTGATAAATTCTAAGCAGTTGCAAGACTCGTCCTGGACTCGCCAAACGTACGCATTTCAAATCTGAACCGAAGATCTTGTCAAAGAAAGGAGTTTCCGCGAGATGACACGAATCAGTTTATTCAAGGCCGGCATCGTCATTATCCTTGCGGCTTTGTTCATTTCCGGCTGCTCGAGTTCCGCGAAGAGCCGGTATTTCGGCAGTATGAAGCCGCCGAAAGACAATGTCCTGCGATACATTTCGGGCTCGGAACCGGCGACGCTCGATCCGCACATTTCGGGCGGCCAGCCCGAAGCGAGAATCTACGGCGCGCTCTATGAAGGCCTCGTCGATTATCATCCGAAAACGCTGCAGCCGATCCCGTCGCTCGCCGAACTCTGGGAGATCTCGCCGAAGGTCGATGAGTTCATCTTCCATCTCCGCAAGAACGGCAAGTTCAGCGACGGCAAACCGATCACCGCGCACGATTTTGTTTACAGTTTCCGGCGTGGCTTCAACCCCGAGGTCATCTCGCAGACCGTTCAGCTCGGATACTTCATCAAATACGCCGAGGCGTTCAACGGCCACCAGGTATTCATCAAGCGCGATGGCAAATTCGTGACTGAAAACGATGTCGCCGAAACTCCCGCGGTTCCCGTGGAGCGCCCGCCGTTCGGCCCCGAGACCGAGTTTCACAGGTTTTTGCAGTCGCCGGCCCGGCTGACGCTTTCCGATGAACCTTTGAAACGCGCGCAGGCCGTAGAAAGTGCTCCGAAACTAAAGGAGTTGCTCAAGTTTCAGCCATCCGATCTGAAGAACGCGGCCGTTCTGGCGACGAAGATAAAGTCGGGGGAAGACGATCTCTCGAAGTTTGTCGCGTCGAATCTGTCTCCCGATGCCCTTAACTGCGCCGCCGAATGCAGCGACGCTTCGAAGCAGGCGCTCGCCGACGGCCTCAACAAAGCGACGGACGCGGCGTCGTTGTTCGCGCAGGAATGGTTCGCATCACTGACGCTGCCCGACGAAGCGAAGAAATTGTCCGATCAGATCGCGGCCGAGAACAAGAAGCGCGCCGACGGAAACAAGAAAATTGACGACGAGATCGCCGCAATGACCGATCCGGCAAAGATCGCTGAGAAGGAAAAGTCGAAAAAGAAGCCGATCGGAAAACTCGCATACGCCAATCGGTTCGTTCTCGAACAGGTTTTCGCCGAAGAGATCGAACCCGTGTCGATTGTTCCGGTCGAGGCAACTGACATCGGCGTCGAGGCGATCGACGACTTCACGCTGCGCATTTCGCTGCGTCAGTCGGCGCCGTTCTTCGTCGGGCTTTTGACGCATCAGTTCTTCCGCGTCGTGCCGCAGCAGTCGATCGAGAAATACGGAAAGAACTGGACGCGTCCGGAGAATATCGTCACCAGCGGACAGTTCCGGATCAAGGAATACCATCCGTACGACCGGCTCGTCGTCGAACGCGATCCGAACTACTGGGACAAGGAAAACGTCCATCTCGACGGAATCGAGTTTTATATGATCGAGGAGCAGGCGACGCAGCTCAATCTATACAAATCCGGCGCGGTCGACGCGCTGCTGAACCACGCGGTTCCGGCCTCGTGGATCGAAGAGATCGCGCAGTACAAGGACGAGTATATGAACCTGCCGGAGAACGCGACGGCCTATTACAGTTTCAACGTCCGCAAACCGCCGTTCGACAATCCCAAGCTGCGCCAGGCGTTCTCGCTCGCGATCAACCGCGAAGCGCTTTCCAAATTCCGCAAGATCACGAAGCCGCTTTATTTTTATACGCCGACCGGTATTTTTCCTGACTACGACAAGGCGATGGCCAAGGTCGGCGAAGAGATCCGCAAGGAAAAAGGCATCGCTCCCGAAGATTGGGAGAAACTTCAGAAACAGTTCGACCCGGCGCTTGCGCGCAAACTTCTGGCCGAGGCGGGTTTTCCGGTCATCGAAAACGGCGGCAAGTTCGAATGTCCGAGCTTTCCGACCGACAAGATCGCCCTGACTTTCAACACGACCGAATCGAACCGGCAGATCGCCGAATTCATACAGGCGCAGTGGGCGCAAAATCTGGGGATCACGATGCCGCTCAAGAATCAGGAGTTCAAGACCTTCCTCGCCGACCGCAACGCGATGCGATTCGAGGGTTTGGCGCAGAGCCTTTGGGCCGGCGACTATATGGATCCGTACACGTTTCTCGGATTGCATTACGGGCCGGTCAACGACGGCGGCTCGGGATTCAACGATCCGAAGTACGACAAGATGCTTGACGACGCGAATTACGAACTCGACCCGCAAAAGCGTTACGAAATGCTCGCGCGTTCGGAGTACTATCTGCGCGATCAGCTGCCGTCGGTCCCGCTCACGATCAACGCCACCAATTGGCTCAAGAAACCGTGGGTCAAGGGGCTCTATCCGAATCCGGGAACGCTGTTCACCTGGAAGTTCGTGTACCTCGAACGCGATCCGGCGAAATGGGACACGGACGTGAACGACATTATGGAGCGCTCGGACCCGCAGGTTGAAGAACAGCTCAAAAAACTCGAGGCAACGCTCGCAAAGTAAAGACTATGCTAAGTTTCATCATTCGACGCCTGTTGCTGATAATTCCGATGGCGCTGATAGTGATCACGCTGACCTGGGGATTGGTGAGGATCGCGCCCGGCAGTTTTTACTCGGCGGAGAAGAAACTCCCGGCGGCGGTCGAGGCCAACATCAAGAAGAAATACGGGTTGGACAAACCCTGGTACCAGCAGTACGGAATAATGATGTGGAACGTCGTCCGCGGTGATTTCGGCGATTCTCTCAAATACGAGGGGCAGTCCGTCAACGAGATCATCCGGCGCCATTTCCCGTACTCGGCGACAATGGGAATTCTCGCCTATCTGCTCGCGCTCGCCATCGGCCTTTCGGCTGGTGTCGTCGCTTCGCTCAAGCAAAACTCGATCTTCGATTACGGTTCGATGTCGCTCGCGATGCTCGGGCTTTCGATCCCGAATTTCGTACTCGGCCCGATCCTCGTGCTCGTCTTTTCGTTGTGGCTGTTTTGGCTCCCGCCGGCACGTTGGAGCGCCGCCGGACTCGTCTTGCCGGTGATCACGCTGTCGGCGATCTACGCCGCGTACATTGCGCGTCTGACTCGCGCCGGAATGCTTGAGGTGATGCGGTCGGACTATATCCGGACCGCGCGCGCGAAAGGACTCGACGAAAAAACGGTGCTGCTGCGCCACGCGATCCGCGGCGGACTGATTCCGGTCATATCGTTCACCGGCCCGGCACTTGCCGGACTTCTGGCCGGAACCGTTGTCGTCGAACGCGTCTTCGCGATCCCGGGGCTCGGAAACATATTTATTCAAGCCGTGCTCAACCGCGACGAACCGCTCGTGCTCGGGATCGTCGCGTTCCTGTCGATCCTGATAATGGTCTTTAATCTTATTGTCGATATTTCCTACGGGTTTCTCGATCCAAGGATCCGATACGAATAAACGAATATGAGTCAAAATCCTGAGATCGTAAAAGGAGCTTCGCTCTGGGCCGATGCCTGGAAACGCCTGCTGAAGAACAAGTTGGCCGTTTTCGGGCTGATCGTGATGGCGGTGATGGCGGTTGCCGTGATCTTCGGTCCGTGGATCATCGAACGCCTGACCGGGTTCACGTTCGATTTCATTCCGCCCGAATCGGATCTGACGAGATCGTTTCCGCCGTCGATGAAACATCCGATGGGAACCGACGACGCCGGGCGAGACATTCTCGCGCGGGTTCTGCAAGGCGGCCGGATCTCGCTGATGGTCGGCATCATTTCGACATTGGTTTCGCTCGTGATCGGCGTTTCTTACGGCGCGGTCGCCGGATACGTCGGCGGATTCATCGATAACTTGATGATGCGCATCGTCGACATATTGTTCTCGATTCCGTACATCCTGATCGTCATCGTCCTTTTGGCGGTTTTCGGCAAGGAGAACACGCCGGACTGGATCCGCTCGATCTCGGCATTTTTCGGAGGGGAGAACAATCAGGGGTTGAGCCAGATCTTCTTGCTGTTCTTCGCGCTCGGATGCGTTTCGTGGCTGACGATGGCGCGGGTCGTGCGCGGCCAGATCCTGAGTTTGAAGAATCAGGAGTTCGTGCTTGCGGCGCGCGCGACGGGCGTTTCGACCCCGGCGATCATTTTCCGGCATCTGGTGCCAAACGCGCTCGGGCCGGTGATCGTTTACGCGACCCTGACGATCCCGAGCGTGATGCTGACCGAGGCGTTCCTTTCGTTTCTCGGGATCGGCGTCCAGCCGCCGTTCGCGTCGTGGGGAAGCCTCGCGGCGGACGGCATCAAGAGCATCGGCATCTATCCGTGGCAAATGATCTTTCCCGGCGTGACGATGGCGCTGACGCTCTTTTCGCTCAATTTCTTAGGCGATGGCCTGCGTGACGCGCTCGATCCGCAGACGCGCAAGTTTTAGAAAATTCGCCCCCGAAAATGGAGGATGAAAATGAAACAAAAGCTAATTATCTTATCGATCTTCACCGCTTTGATTCTTGCCGGCGCGACCGGGGTTTTGGCGCAGGGCGCGAAAAAACAGACAAAAGAAACGGCCAAGGTCAAGGTCGCGAAAGAAGGCGTCGGACTTGACGGCATCGCGGTCGGAAAATCGAACTCGAACGACGTCATCAAGAAGTTCGGCAAGAACTACAAACTGGTCAAGTACAAAAAGTATTCGGCGCAGTTGGTCTATCCGGGAGGGATCTCGTTCTATTACTGCCAGGCCGACCGAAAGAAGACGATCTTCGACATCGAATTCCGTGCGCCGTATCAGGTCAAGACCGGCAAGGGGATCACGCTGAGCAAGAGCACGCTCGAGGACGTCTACAAGATCTACGGAAAGTCCAAGGAAGGACTCGAATATCGCGGCGTCAGCTTCTTTTACCAGAAACAGCGGAACGGCAAAAAGGTCGTGACCGTGATCGACATCGTCGAGAACGGCGGGATCCGGCAATGTTCGGAAGCAAAATAGAAGACCAAATGTTCACATCCCAAGTATCAATTTCGATCGAGACGCTGCTCCACCTGCGGCATCCGATGCAGTACGTCGGATTCGACTGGCCGGCGTACAAACGGCTTTCCGAAGAGATCGGCGAAGGCAGCGGTCTCAAACTCACCTACAAGGAAGGGCTCCTGACGATTGTTCCAACCTCAGAACTGCACGAACTCATTGCGAGTATTCTTCACAATTTCATAACTTTTGCAGGCATGTCCCTGCAAAAAGAGATCATCTCAACCGGAAGCGCGACCCTGCGTTCCAAGCGCAGGAATTTCGGCGTCGAGCCCGATCTTTCGTATTTCGTAAGCAAGGCCGACATTCATCAGACAAAAGCGACTGTCGAAGAAGAGATCGACCTCGCGCCGGATATCGTCGTTGAGATCGACATTCATCACAAATCGGATCAGAAGGTCGAGATCTACGCGGAATTCGGGATCTCCGAGTTCTGGCGTTACGACGGTGAACGGCTCGTGATTTCTCGGCTTCAACCCGAAGGCAGCTATCTGGCGATCCCGGACAGCGTCGAGATCCCGGTTCTGAACGCCGAGGGCCTTTCCGAATTCCTGGCGCGCGGACAGAAAGAAAAACAATTCGTCGTTTTGTCGGATTTTCAAAACTGGCTCGGGGAGAAACTCGGAGCCTGATCAAACAATGAGCGAAACCAACGGCACAATCTTATCGGTAATCGGTCTGAAGACGTATTTTCAGACTGAGGACGGCGTCGTCAAGGCGGTCGACGACGTTACGTTCGAGCTCAAAAAGGGCGAGACGATCGGAATCGTCGGCGAATCGGGGAGCGGCAAGTCAGTCACGAATCTGTCGGTAATGCGTCTTATCCCGGAACCTCCGGGAAAGATCGTCGGCGGAAAGATCACGTTCGACGGAATCGACGTCCTCGGGCTCTCGATCGACGAGGTCCGCAAGATTCGCGGAAAACGCATCGCGATGATCTTTCAGGATCCGATGACCTCGCTCAATCCGTTTCTGAAGATCTCGACGCAGCTGATGGAAGTCACGCGGCTTCATCTCGGCCACACGAAACAGCAGGCATACGAACACGCGATCAAGATGTTGAAGCTTGTCGGAATCCCCGACGCCGAAAGCCGCGTGGACGGATATCCGCACGAATTCTCGGGCGGTATGCGGCAGCGCGTGATGATCGCGATGGCGCTCAGCTGCGACCCGGAATTGCTGATCGCGGACGAGCCGACGACCGCGCTCGACGTCACGATTCAGGCGCAGATCCTCGAACTGATCAAGGATCTCAAGGAGCGTATGGGGACGAGCGTCATTCTCATCACGCACGACCTCGGCGTCGTCGCCGGAATGACCGAAAAGATCATCGTGATGTACGCCGGCAAGGTCTTCGAGCAGGCGCCGACCGCCGAACTCTTCGCGACGCCGGCGAATCCGTACACGAAAGGCTTGCTCAAGAGCGTTCCCGATCCGGCGCACGAACAGGGAAAGGAACTCTATCAAATTCCTGGACTTCCGCCCGACGTCGCGCATCTGCCGCCGGGCTGCCCGTTTGCCGAACGTTGCGACCGCGCCGTTGATGTATGCCGAACGGAGTTCCCGCCGTTTGTCGAGATCAACCCCGGACATCATTCGCTGTGCCATTTCGCCGCGGATGTCTACAGGGAATCGGTAAACGAGCGCGCGGAGAAAGATCGATGAAACGAAACCGAATCATTGTAATTGTGCTCGCCTTTTCGTTGCTCGGCGCGTGTTCTTCCGCGCCCGATCCGAAAAACGCGGTTCCGGCGCCGAAGGACGCGCCGGTCAATTCGAACGCGAGCCCGAACGTCAATTCCGCCGAATCCGAAAAGGCGAAAGAGGACGTCGTCGCCTCGACGCGCAAACTCAAGGACCTGAGATTCTGGACGGCGAAGACCGAGATCGAAAATATGCCGGCTTTGAGCGGCGAGATCAAATACGTCGCGCCCGACCGTTACTATTTCAAGCAGGGAGAAAACGAAGCGATCGTCGTCGGCGATCAGACCTTCACGAAGGAAAACGGGAAGTGGCAAAAGTCGGATTTCGATATGAGCGGTCTCACGAAGATCCGCGAGAACGCTTTGACCGAAGAGGATGTGAAGAAGATCCAGAACGTATCGGTCATCGGCAGCGAAACGCTGAACGGCCGCAAGACGACCGTTTACGCGCATCGGGCGACCAGCGGCACGGTCGAATCGGCGACCAGGATGTGGATTGACGAAGAAACCAAACTCGTGATGAAAACGGTCGTCGAAAACCGCGCGGGCAAACAGACGCAGCGTGTCACGACCACGTACGATTTCGACACGCCGGTGAAGATCGAGTCGCCTAAGATAGGTTCATAGTTTTTCGGGTCGAAAGTTAATTTGTTATGGCAAAAGCATTCAAATGTCCAACGTGCGCGGCATCCCTCGAATACGACGGAGGAAAGTATCAGAAATGCACATTCTGCGGAACTACCGTGATACTGTCCCCCGATTCCGTTTCGCAAACCGATTCCGGAAAGGAGACCGGAGCCGTCCCCGAACCCGGGCACCACACGCCTTCGGATGAAGTGCTCATTTCGATTCGAAATCTTCAGGTCTTTTTCAAGGGGTCGGGCGGCGGACTGTTTTCGGGCAAGGGGCACGGGGTCGTCCGTGCGGTCGATGATGTCTCGCTCGATATCCGGCGGGGTGAAACGCTCGGGCTTGTCGGCGAATCGGGTTGCGGAAAATCGACGCTCGGCAAGGCCATTCTGCGCCTCACCGATCCAACCGGCGGCCGCGTGATGTACAACGGCAAGGATCTCGCGCATCTTTCGGGCGGCGCGATGCGCGACCAGCGGCGGCATCTTCAGATGATCTTTCAGGATCCTTACGCGAGTCTCAATCCGCGAATGACGGTCGGTTCGATCATCGGCGAGCCGATCCGCACCTTCGGCCTCTTCAAGGGCGAATCCGCCGAAAAGCGCGTTCAGGATCTGATGGAAACCGTCGGATTGTCGCGCCGCTTCATCAAACGCTATCCGCACGAGTTCTCCGGCGGCCAGCGCCAGCGCATCGGGATCGCCCGCGCGCTCGCCGTCGATCCGGAGTTCATCGTCGCCGACGAACCGATCTCGGCGCTCGACGTTTCGATCCAGGCGCAGATAATGAACCTGATGGAACAGCTACAGGCGGAGAAAAACCTGACGTATCTGTTCATTTCGCACGACCTTCGCGCCGTCCGGCACCTTTCGGACCGCGTCGCCGTGATGTATCTCGGCAAGATCGTCGAACTCGCCGACGGCGCCGAGATCTACAAGCAGTCGCTGCACCCCTATTCGAAAGCGCTGATCTCGGCCGTTCCCGTTCCCGATCCCGAGATCGAAGCCAAGCGCGAGCGGATCATCCTCAAGGGCGACGTCCCGAGTCCGATCAATCCGCCGCCGGGCTGCCATTTCCACACACGCTGCCAGTACGCGATCGCCGAATGCAAAACGAAGATACCGCCGCTCGTCGAGATCCGCCCGCGCCACTACGTCGCCTGTCTGAGAGTCACGCCCGAAAAACCGGACATCGACGATTGATCGCGATAGGTTTTTCGGAACCACGAAGCGCACGAAGATGCACGAAGCTTTTTAACGGGATTTTCTTCGCGTGCGGTGCGTAGCGAAAATCGCCACGGTTGTTCTGAACGATCGTTCCGCCACCCAAGGTGACGGGCACACGGGATTGAATGTTCGACATTTGCCTCGTTTTGCCGGTGAATTGACTTTAGCGGCGATTCAATGGCGGCTTGCCGCCCGGATGTGGGGAAATTCTGAGCGTTTCCGCGAACCACCCACTACAAACACGGCTATGCCACCAAGCCACGAGTTGTTTGAGGAACTCACTATCCTCTGAGTTCAAATTCGATTGTTTCAAAAAAATGGCCGACGCCAAACCGGGATGGTAGCCGCAATCGGCTTTCGACGTCTTAACTCACTAAATTTTCTTCAACCGATTTCAGTCGGTAACGTCTTTCCGATCTTCCGATTCGTTTCGTGATTCTAACGGTCCAAAGAGACTGACTGATTTGATCACCGAAGCAGTCGCAATTTGGATTTGGTTCTGACCTTGTAGTCGACTATCGTAGGAAAACAAATCTGCGATCATTGGGGAATGAAGATGCGACTGGCAGTCGAAGACGTGCGGTACGATCTTGTGCTCCCGAGCGTGACGCATCCCGATCTTGAGGAAACGCTAAGGTCAGAACCGCAACGGGCGGGGTAGCGAAGGAGATTAAAAATGCCGAATGAATTGTCAAAATACTCCGCCAAAATAAAGGATGTTTACATCGAGCTCAAGAATTACGAGTTCTTTCATAGTCCATATCGTGATGAATCTGACCAAAGGCGTTTCATTGGCAGACGGAAGGTCAAAGAGCGGATAGTTTCAATCCTAAGAAATTCTGATGTGAAGTCAGGCTCATACCTTATCGCGGGATTTCGAGGGATGGGCAAGACAAGCGTCGTCCGTGAGTCTATCGATGAGTACAACAATACAAACGGACAAGAAGGTTTGACATCTCGAGACACAGACGCAAATTCGAAGTCTCCGAAAGACAAATTGGCGGAGTTGGGAAAGCCGGTTCGTGTTGCGTTGGGCTATTTGTTCATAATTCTTTTAGTCAACTTTCTGGCATCCACCCAAACTTCTTCGGATCTGCCGGGTTGGAGTTGGACGTTCTTCCTGTTCGGGATCATTGCACACACTGTTCTCGTTTATTTCAATCCAAGAATCTTTGAAGCGACTTGGAGTGCATTTCGGGCAGTCATTGTTATCAGCGTATTCATTTGGTCAACGCTTTTCTATGTGAATTACAGTTATGTATGCCGGGATTCGCGTTGTCCCAAATTCATCAGTGATTTTATGGGAGCCTATTTTCCTGTTGAATCTATCGACGGAGCCGCGGCGGCAGCGTTGACGTCTGTACAAAATAATACGAACGACAATGCAAATACGATGAAAGCCGAAGACAATGGTGGCGCGGACACTCACGCTACGACACGGGAGACACAATCGAGCAGCAATGTCACGGGCGACAACTCCACATCGCAGATGGCGCAATCAAGCGATTCGCTGAACAATAGTCGCGGACAACAACTTCAAACGCAGAAGGCGCAGCCAAGCAATTCACTCTCGGTGGTGTACCGGATCGTTGTCGGTCTTATATGCGCATATTTCGTACTGTCTGCGTTCTTTTTCGCTGTCGACTTTTTCTCTTTGATTTGGTTAACCGCATGGGAAAGGCGGGAGAAACGGAAGGGCCAAGGGAAACGGCACGCTCGATACAAAAAACTCGAGATCAATCTGTCCCAGGAAACCTTGACGGAGATGGAGGTTCTGCGGCGAATTGCAATCCAGTTGGACGCCTACTGGACAAAGCATCAATTCCAATTTGACCGACCCGTTTTCAATAGGAGTTTCTATTTTCTATGGCGGTTTCTGATTCCAAGGATCAGCAGACCGAGAAAGCAAACGGCCGACGCGTCGTATCAGAGTATACGAAAGCAACTCCGGGATCTAAGAAATCGGATGAGCGGTCAGGTGACGTTGCGACAAGAGAAGCGCGTTGCACCGAACATAACTACCGAAATCGCGGGCGGACTTGCCGAACTCGCGATGCCGTTCGGTTCATTCTCGAAAAACGATGAGATCTCATTATCAGATCGCGAGCGCTAAAGAGGTTGAGGACGAACTGATTGCGATTTTCAATCGGATCGATGATCTCCGGCGTAAACCGGTTGAAATACCAAATTTTGTTTTCATTATCGATGAACTTGATAAGATCGGGCCGCACAACATAACCGCGATACAGATCGGGAGTCATCAAATCCGGTATTGGACGCCAGTATCTACGCGCAGGATACCAATCGATCGCGTGAACGTCGGGAAGCCGTTGCACGACTCCTTGCAAATCTTAAAGGCTTTCTTAACGTAGTCTCGGCCAAGTTCTTTTTCATCGGCGGCCGCGAGATGTTTGATGCGGATCTAGCCGATATCGCCGATCGCGAGTCGTTTTATAGCAGTATCTTCAACGACGTGATTTACGTCGACAGTTTCTTTAAGGATTCCGCGAAGGATGCAGGTAATCGTTCGGGCGGAATAACGGAGATGACTGAAACGTATCTCGTCAATATGATTTCGAATGGACACCCATCGATTCTTGGGTTAAAGGGCTTGTTTGAGTCACTCCGAATCGATAACGAAGGGGTTGTGGTCGTCGGTTCTATTCAAAACGGAAAGGAATCCGAAGAGGAAAGACGAAAGAAGTACAAGGTCATCTTCACGTTGCAGAATTATGTAATTTACCTTACATACCGCAGCAACGGAACACCCAAGAAACTCACTGGACTTACTGAACAGTTGATTGTGCGCGGACCGACCAAGAAGGAGGATGAAAGCCAGCGTGATTGCAACGAGGCGTTCTTCCGTACGAACCTTGTTGTTCTTCACGAATCAGCCGACAAATCCCTCGACGCTGATTTGTCCAAGCGCTTGTTTTTGAAGTTCGGATACAATACCCAGTACGAAATTGGGATGACCTCGAATTTATATCGACCTTTTTTGATCGCCAATAGCCGCGAACTGAAGTCACTTGGAGACAAACTCTTATTTTCTTCCTCATTTATCATCGACCACATACTGAAGTTCCATCCGTTTGGTTTCTCTTGGCGGAACCTGGAACTGATTCCTGAGGTTGTCCTTGTAAATCGCGAACCCAATCTTCGAGAGTTTATCGAAGAATTAATGAGATTCTATTCGATGACGTATATTCGAGATACGGTTAGCGGGATCTTCGATTATCGATTTCGCAGCATCATTCGGCGTGAGTTGATTCATCTTTCAAAAACTTCCGATCTGAGTTCGGCAGCCTTCAATTTTACGCTCGACGAATCGTTGGCAACGAAGCGGCACTATAAGAGAAAGCTGATCGAATTAAGGGATAAGTACGCGAACTATACACCGGTCGACGGCGACAATCATTTTGTTCATTCTCTTTGCTTTGTCCAGACGATTCTAGGCGACCTGCACTATTACGACAAGGAATATGATGAAGCGATCCTTTCTATACCGAGTCGATTCAGACGCTTCAGGGATGCGGTTGCTAACCGCAAAATGACCCGGCATCAGTTCTTGTTGTGGTTGCGCAACAAACTCAAACTCGGTCTGACTTTGGAAAAGATCCGAGCGTTTGATTCGGCTTTTTCAATTTATAAGACGTTGGTTTTGGACACGAATCGCTATTTTCAGCACTTGGGCGGCATTTCGAAACTCGACTCAAATGAAAGAAGAGCGTGGAGGCGGATTTCGAAAACATCATACATCGATGCGCTGTCGGAAGCCGAAGACCACCGGACAATTCAATTTGTTTCGATGCCCTTTGTAGCCTTGATCGCCGTTACTGAGAAAGCACGC
>JADKBM010000013.1:300000-595835 GCA_016715115.1 Acidobacteriota bacterium | reverse complement strand
AGAACTAGCATTACGTTTGAATCAGCCAATATCGAACGTGACCTTAAGGTTCTGTATGGCACTGACCGTGACTTTGGTTAGCTCCTGTGGCGTGCGGTTACCGGCTGCCAGGCAATTTAAGCGAATCCGAACTCAGCGGTAGATGGATGGTCACGGTCTTCAGCGAATTCTACCTTAGAAGCACCAAGATCGGTTCGCCCGATCGGAACCCCGCACTTGCCCTTGGAAGGCAATCACGGGTAACAAGCCTCGACGAGGTTCCGCTTTGGGGGTCAAAGATTTGAAGAACGTGGCGAAGGAGCTGAATCGTTCAGAGGTCAAAGGAAACAGAATCGAGGCCCCGGAATCAGATCTGGCTTTGACCCACCCGATATGGGTAGCGGAAGTCCGAGAGTCATAACGATCCGTTAAGGCGGGAAGGTGTTGTTCTATTGGCGGTGTTGACTTTGGTGGATCCTTGACTGCGACGATTAGAAACGCCACCATCCAGGTGCCATCCTCCTTTTTTTCTTCGGTCGACTAAAAACGCAACAAACAAAAAAAAAGTTTTCTTGTTCCAAAGGCAAGCAAAAGCAAAGCGTGGTAGAGGCAGTAACTGGAGAGAAGTGACAGCTTCGGGAGTAACCGTTAGGAGACGCCGGTGTTCAACGAGCGGTGGCGCAATGCGACTGAGATCGGGATCAGCGTCGGAGTGAGCGACAACAGCGTCTGGAAGCTTGAACAAATACGGCGAGCTTGAGTCGGGCTCGGTCAGCGCCAGCAAGAACACGGGCAATATCGCGCGTGGTGCGGATGACGGTTGCCGGCATTGCGGATCCGATCGTCCGGACTAGAGATACGATTCCCTTGCATCGCCTGACCACCCGGAGGCGGAAGAGACAACACGACCGGAAATGCCGAACCAGACCTGGACTTTGCAGGTCAACCAGCCGCGGGCGGCGGTGAGTCAGCCGTGCGGCGTAAGCCGCGAAAGCGATCAGATCCCGAACCCGAGTCGCAGAGCGACGGCACACCGCATTTTGGATTTCCGATTTTGGATCTCGCCAACCCGCAGGAGTTGCGCGTTCACGCGTGACCGCAAGTCAGCGTATTGATGCGAAAGCGGACGAACGGCGTGTCGACTTCCGACCGATCGGAAATCCAAAATCGAAATCCCAAAAACGGCCGTGCTATCGCTCGCGCTGACTCAATCTCTAACCGCAATTCTTGCCGGGCCGTATTGCAAGACAGCAGTCCCCTTTTCCCGCTTTAGGCCCCGTAGATCTTCAGCTTGAACTCATCGTTCGAAGTCGTCAATTCGACACGTTTGCCGGAAAACTCAAGTGAATCCCTGAGGATCATCGGCAATCCGCCGCGCGGGGCGTGGGTGCCGTATTCGCGCATCGTGAAGACCGCCGTGATCTGCGGATTGAGCCGTTGCGTGATCACATACCGGATGGCGCGCGAGGCCGGCGGAACAAAGCCGTTCGTCCGCCGCGGATTGGCGATCTCAACGGCTTCATCGAAGATCGAAACACGCGTCGGCACGTCGCGGATCGCGAGATCACGGTGAACCAGCGCATTAATGATCGCCTCGACGATCGCGAAATGATGGTAACGACGGCGAGCCTCGACCGGAGATTCATTGCCCGCCCCTTTCGTCGGCTTCGCTTTCGCGAGATCACAGTAGCGGCGAACAAAACGCAGGACCTCTTCAAAAATATGCGCCAAATTGCCGCCGATCTCGGCCTCTTCTACCGTTTGCCGGTCGCCGTTTGCGCCCGAAATGCGTTCGACCCACGCGTGAGCGCGGAATCGCTTCGATGACCCGTTCGTTTTTGCCAAACAGCAGAACAGCGGCGACCGTCGGGACGAACTCTTCGGTGTTTCCGATCGCCATCAGCAAATCCTTTTTCAGAAACTCGCCCGTTTGATATTGATTTCGGCCAAGCGCGTCGATCTCAAACGCGTCAGCGAAACTCCACAGGAGCGCGTCGTCGAAATCGCTTTCCGGAAAACCGCTGAGCGGAATGTTCTCGTAACCGAGCGGACGGAGTTCGTCGAGCCAGCCCGACAGTTCGTCGCGGCCGATCTCGCGTTTTCGGCGCCGATCCGGACGTAGCGCCCGTCGCGCGTGCGGTACGGGCGGCGCTTGCCGTCGATATCGAGCGCCACCACGCGGCGCCCGTTGTCGAACGAAATGACGTCGATCAAAGGAATTACGGGCGGCACGATCTCTTCGCGGCAGATGCGGACGATTTCTTCCTGAACGCCTTCGGGGTTGCTTACGCCTTCGACGCGGAGTTGATCGCTGACGCCGAAGATCACCGTCCCGCCGTCGGTATTGGCGAGCGCGACGATGCCCTGCGCGATGCGTTCGGGATTCGACAATTTTACTTTGAGTTCGAGATAGGTGTCTTCACCGCCGCGGATCAGGCGCAACAGTTCGGAACGCGTCGTGATCGGCGCCGGAGTGTTGAGGATATACTCCTGAAACGATCTTTCGGTGGGCGATTCAAAACGCTGACTATTGCGAAATCTTCTGCGTGCCATATCAAACAAGCGTGTGATTTATGTCCAGACGGCCACGCCGCAAATCCGCCCGAGCGAGTCTTCGCTGCCGGAATAGAAATCTCTGACCGACTGTTATTGAATCATTTCGAAAAGCAAAACTCTAGTTTGAGATTCGCTTTTCTTGAACCCGATTACGCGATCGGGATTTCAGAATTCTCATCGCGGATTTCTCCGTTTGCATTCAACGAACGCAACCCTATGCGAGGAACGCTTGGGGGACGGAAATCCTCTCCACACTGCGATTACGCCCCTGTTCCTGAGATCTCAGATAACCAGCGTTGCCCATCGCGACAGAATGGTTCTTTGGAAACACCGTGAACAGATGACTTAAGCCTCGTCAGCGAGTAAAACTATCCGGGATTCGCCGTTGCCGCGTTCCGAGAACCAATCGCCCCTGAATGCCGAGGCCTATCCCACGGATCCATCGACGAACGCCGATCTGGAAGCGCGGAACCGAACAGATGGGCCCAGCCTCAGATCATTCAACGATTTCACGTTTCTGATCCGAGTGTTGAGTTTTTGAGATTTGGGATTTGCGGTGTTTGAGATCCGGAGATTCGAAGATCGCAGGTTTCCCGGATCCCGGAATTCAATCCCGTCCCAAACGTTTTTGATTCAAGAACCTGCCGCTGCAATGTCGGAAAAAAGCCGTTGACTACTGAATTCGCTTCTTCAAGCATACGGAGCACGCGAACTTGCGACAGCACCCGCGTTCAAACGCTCGCAAACTGGCAACCCGCGCTCCGTTTATGGATCAGTTCGGCGCTCCTGCTGAATTCCAGTCCGTCTCAGCGCAGTTTCTCATAAAAGAGAGCCGTCTTGATCGCCTCGTAGAATGTCCTTTCTATGCCTGCCTCGATTGACGGGACATTGCTGGCATTAAAGCCGCCGAGGCCCTTGCCGTCTTCATACTCGTATAGAACATCGAAATTGTGGAGTTTGGTGACATTGTTAAGGTAGGAATACCTGATGCCGAACTTAAAAGTTGTTGATTTGAGCCCATCCTTCATAACGGTCATAACTCCATCCTTTCCACCCGTCTGCGCAGTTGGCATCTTGTCGATCCTATAGCTCCAAGCCATCAAAGGGTTGTTCGATTTTTCCACCTCCACAGTCGCGACGGCGAGCGGTTCAGTGTCGACATATTCCAACGGAATCACATAGCGAAGTTGGGCTTGGTCATAGTACTTCAACTCGGTCGCCTCGCGTCTGTATCCTGCGACATGCACGATATAGATCTTCCAGCCCGGGCGCGCCTTCTCCAACCACGATCTGAGGGCAGTGAAATCGGATTCTCGTTCTGAAAGCACAAAGCGGCTCGAGTTCCAATCAGCCGCCGGCGCGAAATCCGTCTCGTCTACTCCGATCTCTTTCCACTTCGGCAGGTCGCTAATAGAGGCCGGCCAGTCTCTGTAAATCTGCGTGCCGACTTCATCGTGAGACACGTAAAACAGGGTGCGCACATACTCCTTCTTCAGCGTCGCAACTTTGTTTCCCGTGGATTTCTTCAGAGCGGCAAGATGCTGTCCGTAGGTCTTGCCACCTTTTAAGAGAAACCTGCAGTGCAAATCTACTCCCTTGGCGGCGGTGATCAAGAATTTCCCTTCTTTGAAGCGGTACAGATTGGCTTCATACTTCTCAAACGCCGGCGCTTTTTCTTGGGTGACCGCGATTCCTCCCCATCCGAACGCGTTGACATAGCCTTGGTCAAGTTCCTGTGCAATCAATTGCGTTGACATCAAGACAGTGACGATAAACATCATAAGAAAGTTCGTGCGTGTCATTTTCGACCTCCCGTCAACCGATTTCGTGTTCCCGGCAACCAAGTGTGCGGACTGGACCCTCTTGGCAATGTTCATCAGGATCGTCACTTGGTTACTTGCCATCTCAAATTCGTTCCAATCGGCGTTCTACACTTTCCTCGCCGCGATCGCATCGTATTCGGCCTGCAGGGCCAGAGCGTTCTCCGGGCAGTTCCCGAACGCGTCCAACGCGGCGATCCGTTCCTTGAACGCCGCGCGCCGCTGGTCCAAACAGTCCTCCCACGCGCTTGACGCCGCATCCATACATTGATTCAAGCGCAAGTCTTGTGCCAAGATTCTGCCCCTCAAAAAAAAGAAGATGGTTCTTGATGTGAATAATGTTTTGCGTAAAAGCCCCCGCTTTTCTGGGGATTTTTTCCAAAAACTTTGCTCCGCACACAGCGAAACCCTTGCCGCTTGGGCGATTGTCGCGCTTGGTTTGTCCTCGGAAATCGCCTTGGGATCTCACATCTCAAATCAGTCGGCTCGGCAAAAGACGCCTTTGCACTGCCATTGCCGATCCGGATCTATGAGACCCGGCATCGGCACCGTTCCTGAATCTTGATTCTTGAATCAAAAACATTTTGGACGGGATTGGTTGAACGCCCCGAATTGGGGGCCAAATCACCGTGATCGAAAAAAACCCGGGTCACTCGAAATTTCTGCAAGAAATCAATTGCCGGCGCGTTCTTTCCACCATCAGGCGATTGCCTAAGGAGTGTTCGAATGCAGAAATTTACGAGTCCGCTGGAGAATCTGAAGATCGCGAGTCCGTGCTCGCAGGATTGGAATGCAATGATCGGCAACGACCGCCAGCGGTTTTGCGGGGCGTGCGAAATGAACGTCTATAATCTCTCGGGGATGACGCGCGAAGACGCGGAGTCGATGCTCGCGACGCTCGAGGGCCGTCTCTGCGTCCGTTTCTACCGCAGGGCCGACGGTAGCGTGATGACCAAAGACTGCCCGGTCGGCTGGGCGCGCGTGAAGAATCGCTCGAAGATCATCGCGACCGCCTTCGTTTCGCTGATCGTCAGTTTCTTCAGCGCGATCGGCATCGTCTTTATGTTCAACGCGCCAAAACGTTCGCAGGAGGTCGGCGCGATCGCGATCAGCACGAATTCGAACCAGCGTGTCGAACCGAGGCCGCACGAACCCTTGATGGGAAACATCGCGGTCCAGGGAACGCCGGTTCCTTCGCGCGACTTCGAAATGGGGAAGATGGCCGTTCCCCAGAGGAATCGCGACTGAATTGTCGTGTTTTTAACCGGGATTGAGCAATCGAGGCGAATTTTGAGACTTCCCGTCGTTGCGATCTTGGCGGACTTTGCGCGAGGAACCGGCTCGCCCTCACCGAACATCCATTTTCCCGCGCGGAGAACGCAAACAACGCAAAGCCAAGCGGTCCGCAAGGCCGTCAAGAATCGGTAATCGAAATCTTCAAGCGCAGTTTGGGTTGAATCTGGAAGGCTGATCTTCGCGCGCGGGCAGGGATGCCCGCGCTCCTATTTTTTCACGAAATACCCTTGCCGGGCGCGGACGCGATGACTTCCGGCTTTGAGCAGTACCTTCAAATTGATGTACTGGTTTTCCGGATAATCGGCGTCTGAGTAGTATTGGACAAGATACTGGGCGCGCAGTTCATTTGTCAGCTTTCGAAAAATGTCGGTCAGCGTGTCCTGGTTCTTCTTGTTGTTGTATGAATTGAGAACCGGGTCTTTAAGCGTCACCGGCTGGAATTTAGGCAGGAACGCCGTGCCGCCGGTATCGTCCGCGAACCGCTGCATATTCGCCTGTCCGAAAAGACTTCCCTTGTTGAGCTGATAGGAGTTCCCCGCCGAATTGATCGAATAGAAGACCGTGTCGGCGTTTTGCAGAAATCGAAGCACGCGGCCTTGTTCGCGGACGCTTGCTTCGTCGCGGTTCTTTATCGTCAGTTGATAAAGCGTCTTCGAATCGATCGAATCGATCCGCCGTCCGAGTTTCCGGTAACCATCGTTGATCGCATCGCGGATCGCGTCGCTGTTCGTGTCCTCGCCGTCCGACAGCGTCACGACCACGCGGCGCGTTCCGGCCGGGGCGTTTTTGATCAGAAAATCTGCCGACTGCCGGACCGTATCGTAAAACGAAGTGAACTGTTTTGTCGGTTGGATGGTTTTGATCGCGATCGCCGAACGCTCGGCGGTTTCGCGAGCCGAGATCATCACCGGCCGTTCGCCGATGGTGAAGATCGTCGCGCGGTCCTCGGGCCGCATCACGTCCTGCAGGAACTTGATCGCCGTCTGAAGCTGAAAATCGAACATCGGACTCGTCGTAGCCGAAATATCGAACAGCAACGCGATCTCAAGCGGAACCTTGTCGGCGCTCGTCACCTGGGCGATCTCCTGCGGGCGGTTTTCCTCCGAAATCAGAAAATCACTCGCGGTCAGTCCGGCGACCGGCTGTCCCGTAGAATCGGTCACCGAAACCGGGACGACGATCAGGCGAGACTCGACCTTGATAACTTCATTATCGTCCTCGATTCGCGGCGTCGGCGTCGGGGTCTGAGCGACGATCGAAGAGGCGATCGCGAGTATGAGAAGCGCGGCAACGTTCAGCGACTTAAGCATTGTTTGTAAGAAAAAAGGGCAGCGGGCGAAAATCGCGCCCGCATCTGCCCTTTTGGGCCGTAGATTATTTCTCGTCGGTCTGCGGGTTGGTGCGAACTTCGACGTTCTGGTTCAGTCCGCGGTTGACGAGCAGCTTGACCTCAACGCGCCGGTTCTGTTCGCGGCCTTCCTTGGTCGAGTTGTCGGCGATCGCCTGAAGTTCGCCGTAGCCGAACGACTGGCCGATACGGCGCAGCGGGATATTGTGCGTTTCGACGAGATAGTCGATCACCGCCTGTGCACGCCGCTGGCTCAGGACCTTGTTCTTCTTCTCATCGCCTTCGGCCGAAGCAAATCCGGTGACTTCGATGACATAGCCCTTGAGCTGGATCGCGGTTTGCGCCATCTGATCGAGCGATGACTTCCCTTCCGGCGATAGAACCGCGCTGTTGACCTTGAAATTGACGGTCGCCGTCGACTGAACGACGTAATCGTCAAGCGCCGTGATGCGCTGATTCGTGACGTTGACGCCCTGAACCGCGGCATCGGCCGTTTCCTGAGCGGCTTTCGCGCCGCCCTTTGCGGCGTTCGAGATCGCCATCAATTCGTCGATCTGCCCCGAAAGGCGCTGCTGATTCTGCTCGGTCTGCGAAACCCTCTCTTCAGTCGGCGTGGCGCGGGCGTCGATCGACTGCGCGACGCGGAAATCATCTTTTCCGAAGCGGATCTTTTCCGCCGCGAGGCTTCCCGACGAGTCTCCGCGGCCTTCAACCTCCATATTCAGTCCGCGCACGATCTGGCTCGAAGCGATCTTGTCGCCGCCGCCAAACAAACCGCCTTTCGTTTTGATGCTCGTCGCCGACGAGATCACGACCTTCGTATCGACGCCGGTGCCGTCACGGATAACGAAACTCGTGTCGTCCTTGGCGACGACAGCGCCTTTGATCTTATATTTTTGTCCGGCCGTCAGCGAACGCAACTGCGCATCCTGCGCGAACGCGCTCACGACACCGATCAACACTGCAAGCAGCAAAACAGAAAACTTCTTCAACATAATTTGACTCCTGATAGTATTTTCAATCCCAACTGCGGAAAGCCGACCTAATAGACGTTCGAGATCACGGATTGGTTGTCACGGATCTCTTTTTCGAGGGTTCGATCGCGTCATCAGAATCTTTGCACATTTCCGCCAAATCTTTCAACGCTTATCTTTCATAACAATCGGCGTGCCACAGTCACCGATAATGAGTGAAAGCCAATGTTCCACTGGTTTTTGCCGTATCCGCAAAACGGAAAGACTGTCCGCTTTGCAGACAGTCCCCCATATCGTGTCCCCGAACCGTGCGTTTTCGGTAAGCGCCGAAGCAGAACGCAACGGCGAAAACGGTCGAAGCGCTCGAAGTTGACGCAATTCGATCACTTTTGTTTCTTTGACGCGAAAATGACATTTTTCATTACGGGAGCCCGTGTAAAAATCCGATTCAGTGGTTGGAACAGAAGCACGAACGATAACCCCACATAAAGCGGAACGGAACCCAAGAGTGTCAGCCGCGAACAGTTCAAGCGAGCGCGTGAAACACGCAGACCCATTGCAACCACGAGAGTTACGTGCGTTACACACGCTTTTGGAGATTGGCGCGACGGGCCACCTGGGTTCCGCTCCGCTTCACGTGGTGCTATCGCACGTTCGCGTGCTCCGCACGCTTGAAGAAGTAGATTCAGTTGTCGAACGGCTTTTGCCGAGAGGCTCCTTGAATTAAAAACGCTTTGGACGGGATCGCTTTGAAATCTGAAATTTCAAAGCGTAATCGCGTTCCGGAAAGAGTCGGTCGGCAGGTTTCGCGCAAAGATCGCGGAGTTCGCAAAGTCGCGGCGTGGCAGAATTGGCGGACGTTGCGCGAGACGACTGTTTTCGCGCAACGTCCGCGGAGTTCGCAAAGCACGTCAACTCTCGCTACAGACTGAACTCGGTCGTCTCCAGATACTGTTTGAGGAACGACAGAAATCGCTCGGCATCAGCGCCGTCGACGATCCGGTGATCGTAGGTCAGCGCGAAATACGCCATCTGGCGGATCGCAATGTAGTCGTCGCCGTCCGGCGTCGTCAAGACCTTCGCACGCTTTTCGATCGTCCCGACACAGAGGATCGCGACCTGCGGCTGGTTGATGATCGGCGTGCCGTATAGTCCGCCGAAGACGCCCGGATTCGTGATCGTGAAGGTTCCGCCCTGAACCTCGTCGGGCATCAGTTTCTTGGTTCGCGCGCGGTCGGCGAGGTCGTTGGCCGTCAACGCGAGTCCCGAGAGCGAAAGCGTGTCGGCGCGCTTGATGACCGGCACGATCAATCCCCAGTCGAGCGCGACGGCCATTCCGAGATTGACGTCGCCCTTATAAACGACGTTGTCGCCCGATACCTGCGAGTTGACGACCGGGAATTTGCGGAGTGCCTGCGTCACGGCCTGGAAAATGAACGGCATAAACGTCAGCTTGGTGCCGAATCGCTCCTGAAACACGGACTTGTTGCGGTCGCGGAACTTCGCGACGTTCGTCATATCGATCTCGTAAACGCTCGTGACGTGGGCCGAGGTATGTTTCGAGAACGTCATATGTTCGGCGATCTTCTTGCGCATCACCGACATCGGCTCGATCCGATCATTCTCAGATTTCGGAATTGTGATTTCGGATTTTGGATTTGCCGATGGCGCGATCGGCGTTGAAGTCCTTCCGACGAGCAGATCCTGCGGACGTAGCGCGGCGCCGGTCTCGATAAAATTAAGTATGTCCTTTTTGGTAACGCGTCCAGAAAGTCCGCTGCCCGGAATGCGCGTGATGTCGACGCCGTGCTCTTTCGCGATGTTGCGGACGAGCGGCGACGATTTCGTTCGGCGGAGTTCGTCGACGGTGGCCGACTGGCCGTTTCCGGCACCCGCGGCCGCGACCAGCACCTGCGGAGCCTCGACCGGTTGCCGGATCAATTCGATCTCCGTCGATTCGATCGGCGCCTCGGGAATGGGCGCGACTCCAAGCGACGTTCCGACAAGCGCGACGACGGCGCCGACTTCGACCGTCTCGCCCTCGGCGACGCGGATTTCAAGCAGTTTGCCGGCAACCGGCGAAGGGACTTCGGCGTCGACCTTGTCGGTCGAGATCTCAAGCAGCGGCTCGTCCTTTTCAACGTCGTCGCCGAGCGCCTTGAGCCATTTCGAAACGGTTCCTTCGGTGATCGATTCGCCCATTTGCGGCATCACCACCTCGGACGATTTTGGATTTTGGATTTTGGATTTTGGATTGTCGGATGCTGCGACTACCGCGGCAACCGAAATTTCGGCCGGCGCCGGCGGAGCGGGCGTTTCGACCGCGACCGCTACCTCTGGCGTTTCAACCTTTGGCGCGGGCGGAGCGGCTGCGGCTACCGTGCCTTCGGCGCCGATGACGGCAACAACGGTGCCGACCTCGACCGTTTCGCCTTCCTGCGCTCGGATCTCAAGCAAGACCCCGGCACTCGGCGCGGGAACTTCGGCATCGACCTTGTCGGTCGAGATCTCAAGTATCGGTTCATCTTTCTCGATCTTCTCCCCAACCGCCTTCAGCCATTTCGAAACGGTTCCTTCGGTGATCGATTCGCCCATCTGGGGCATCACAACTTCAACGCTCATAAATACTCCGAATAAAAACTTCTGCAGCGAAATCTCGAATAGTTAGAATACTAGAAAATGTTGAGACTTGAAAATCGGGGTTCGGCAGACCGAAGGCGATGATCCTCGCGATTTGCAATTTTCGATTTTCGATTTTCGACTGCCAATCAGGCATTGACAATCGAGGGGGATGCGTTTTGATTCCGTAACGAATTCTACCAACTCGGAAAAAGGCAATCCGAAACTACCGAACGGAATGCGATCAACACTTGTCGATATTGGATCTGATGACAGCCGCGATCGCGTCGAGCCGGTCGATCGCATTCGGCAGCTCGATCGATCTTCCGTCATTTTTGACGACCTTCAGCGCGGACCCGACATTCTCGACGACGGAGATCTCGTCCCAACGGGCGCTGAAGCCCTTGAACCGAAATCCGTGTTCGTAGATCTGAACGGTCTTCCGGCGGATCGCGATCCAGCCGATGAGCGTCAGAATGTTGACCGCGAGAAACGCCGTCGCGAGCAGAAAATAACCGATATTCTGCCGCCAGTAGAAACCGGCCATCATCAGCAGGAAAAACCCGAACGACAGAAACGCAACAGCGGACGCGCGCTGCAGAAATGCCGGCGAAACGCCGTAAACTCCCTTAAGTCTTCCGAGTTCAGTTTTTAACATTCGCAGATCGCCGGACAGATGCGGACAAATGAGGCACGTCGCGAACGGGCGGAACCGTTGCTCCGAGCGCCTTCGGAATCTCCGACAAGATGTCCTTTTTCAAGGGGTCGCGGATCAAATGCGGATATCGCTCGCCGCCGTCATATTCAAGCGCGAACGCCTTTTGCTCCTCGCCCGTCTGTGCGACGATCTCGATCTTCGCTTGCGTGCCTTTGGTTGCGGCGATCGCTAAACGCAGGAAATCGAGCGAAAACTCCTGGCCGTTGACCGTGCGCACATACATTCCCGTCGCGAGTCCGGCTTTCGAAGCAGCGAGATCGGGATTCATATCGAGAATCTGGCCGTCGGCGCTGACCATCATCCCGATCGAGAACATATGGTCGCCGGTGGAACCGCCCGTCGTCGCGATCTTGTTCGGCACGTCGGTGTAAACCAGTTTCCATCCGCCGTTCGTGATCCCGCCGAGCGGCGCCTCTTTGTTGACCTTGTAAACGCGGTCGATAAAGAAGTTCTTCCAATCGTAGGGAAGAATCTCGTTGAGCGTCCGGACGATCTCCGGGAAATCGTAGGTGACGACCTTTGGCCCGCTCGATTCGCCGCCGTGGAATTTTCGGAAAAAGTCGTTGAGCGATTTCGCGCCGGCCGATCTCTCGCGGATGAGAACGTCGGCCTCGAGCCAGATCAGCGCGCCCTCGTCATAATAATCGGCGGCGCGGCGCATATTTCGCCCGGCGAGCGGCGAATCGTACGTAAACTGGACGGCACGCGAAGTATCGACCAGAGGACGCCACCGGCGACCCGTTTGCCCGTCGAGTTCGGCCGCAAGTTCGGCGAACGATTCCCGAAAGATCGATTCGTTCCAGAGCCCGGAACGCGCCGTCAGAACCTTTCCGAGATACTGCGTCAGGCCTTCGTAAACCCAAAGCAGTTCGCCGTGCATCGGCTGTTCGAAATCCGGCGTCGTGAGTTTCAGCGGCCGGCGATACTTTCCGTTCCACGAATGCGCGTACTCGTGCCCGAGGAGTTCGCTCAGATCGAGCAGTTCGCCGGAATTCGACAGCGCATCGCGGCCGACTCCGTTTTCGCTCGATTCGTGATGTTCGAGGCCTTCGAATCCGCCTTCACCGCTCAGCGTAAGCAGAAAGTCGTACTTGTCGTAATGACGCGCGCCGAACGTCAACTCCGCCTGAGCGACGAGATTCTTCCAGCCATTGAGCGTCCGCGGTTGAAATTTTAGCGCTTCCTCGTTGTCGGCGACGATGTCCATAAAGACGGGAACCGACTTTGCTCCGGACGCCGCCAGCGGAACGCGCGTGAAATAGCGGCCGATAATCGCCGGCGAATCGACGAATGTGGTCAAATTCACGGACTTGAAATCGACCGCGTCCTTGGTTTCCTTATCGACGGGCAACGCGGTCGCGAATTTCCAGTTCGGCGGCAGTTTCAACGACGCGGTCACGCTCAATTCATCGCTCTTCGAGCCGCGCGGATAAAGCACGAGCCGGTTCCATTTGAGCCTCGCAAGCGTCGCCGTCGCGTGAGTGTAGGGCTGATAAATGTAATCGAACGCGACGTCGATCTTCGTCACGCCTTCCGGAACATCGACGTGAAACGCGAACATCTCGACATCGTCGCGGCGCCATTCGAGCGCCTTGCCGTTCGCCGACACGAACAAATTCACCATATCGTTCAGTGTTCCGTTCGGCGAATGTTCGCCCGGGATCCATTTCGGATAAAAGAGCGTTAAGGTTCCCGGCGCCGCCGGCATCGACTCGCGGACGCGGACGATGTTTCGCGGGGCGTCCGTCGCATCGACGCTGAGCGTGATCTGCCCGAACGCCGAAACGGTAAAGAACAGGCAAAACAGAAAAACTCGAATCATCATTATGGCTTGAACCTCGGCGGCGGTTGTCGTTGATTTCATAGGATGCGGACCGACCGTCTTTTTCAATGGATTCTAGCGTAAAAAAGACATTCCCGAAACTCCCCTCGGCGGACCGTCGGCGGCGTTTGTTCAAAATGGCCTTTCGCGGGTAAAATCGCTTCAATGAAAAAGTTCCCGATGATGCTTGCCGCGCTGTTTCTGATCGCTCTTACCGTGAGTGTTCACGCCCAAACGTCTCTGACCGCCGACGATTACGCCCGCGCCGAAAAAATGCTCGGATACAACACCGCGCCGTTTGTCGATCGAAGCGGCGTTCGCCCGCTCTTTCTGCCCGACGGACGATTCTGGTATCGAGTTCTGACCGCGACCGGGAGCGAGTTCGTCATCATCAATCCCGCGGACGGATCGCGCGTCGCCGGAACCGATTACAAAGCGCTCGGGCTGACTCCGCCGGCGCCGATGCAGTTTCGCGGCGGCGGCGACCAGGTCGCGTCGCCCGACGGCAAAAAGGCGGTCTTCATTCGCGACTGGAATCTTTGGGTCGTCGATCTGGAGACAAAAAAGGAAACGCAGCTGACGAAGGACGGGATCAAGGATTTCGGTTACGCGACCGACAACGCCGGTTGGCGCAAGAGCACGCGGCCGATCGTCATCTGGTCGCCGGATTCGAAGAAGGTCGCGACGTATCAGCAGGATCAGCGCAACGTCAGCGATATGTACCTCGCGACGACCAACGTCGGTGCGCCGCGCCTCGAAGCGTGGAAGTATCCGCTCCCGTCCGACAAAGAGATCATCAAGATCGCGCGAATAGTAATCAATGTTGAGACTGCCGAGATCGTGCGATTCAAGATCGCGGCCGATGATCGCCGCGGCACGCTTTGCGACGACATCGCCTGTACGGGATCGTTCGACGACAATCATTGGAGCGAGGATTCGTCGAAGCTCGCCTTCGTTTCATCGACCCGCGACCACAAATCGGCAAAGCTTCGGATAGCCGACGCGGCGACCGGCGATGTTCGGGAGATTATGGAAGAAAAGGTCGCGACGCAATACGAGTCGGGCCAGGGCGAGATCAATTGGCGCTATTTCTCGAAGACGAATGAGTTCATCTGGTATTCGGAGCGCGACGACTGGGGACATCTGTACCTTTTCGACGGCAACGGCAAACTGAAGAACCAGATCACGAAAGGCGATTTCGTAGTGACGCGCATAAGCCAGATCGACGAAGCCAAACGGGTCATTTACTTCGAGGCGAACGGCCGTGAGGCCGGCCGCGATCCGTACTTCAGCCATTTTTACCGGATCGACTTCGACGGCAAGAACCTCAAACTCCTGACGCCCGAAGACGGCAACCATCAGATCACGCTCTCACCGGACGGCAAGTATTTCGTCGACAGTTATTCGAAACCCGACGTTCCGCCGGTCGCGACACTGCGCGATATGACCGGAAAGCTGATCTCGACGCTCGAGACGGCCGACATTTCGCGTCTCAGGGCGACCGGATGGAAACCGCCGACGACGGTGAAGGTCAAATCGCGCGACGGCCGCTGGGATCTCTATGGGCTGATGTTCACGCCGACGAATCTCGACCCGTCGAAGAAGTATCCGGTCATCAACTACATCTATCCGGGCCCGTCGGGCGGCGGCGTCGGTTCGCGCTCGTTCTCGGTGGCGCGCAACGACAATCAGGCTCTCGCCGAACTCGGATTCGTCGTCGTCGTCATCGACGGCACCTGCAATCCGGACCGTTCGAAGTCGTTTCACGACGTGTGCTATGGGAATATGGTCGACAACACGATCGAGGATCAGATCGCCGGAATGAAGGAACTGGCGTCGAAAAATCCGTTTATGGACCTCGAACGGGTCGGCATCTGGGGCCATTCCGGCGGCGGTTTCGCGACCGCGACGGCGATGTTCCGCTTTCCTGATTTCTTCAAGGTCGGGATCTCGGAATCAGGCAACCACGACAACCGCAATTACGAGGACGATTGGGGCGAACGCTACATCGGGCTGCTCGTCGGCGACAATTACGAGAAGCAGGCGAACCAGCTCGACGCGAAGAACCTCAAGGGCAAGTTGCTGCTCGCGCACGGCGGAATGGACGACAACGTCCCGCCGTACAATACATATCTCGTCGTCGACGCGCTCGTGAAGGCAAACAAGGACTTTGACCTGATCATTTTCCCGAACGCCCGCCACGGCTACGGCGCCGACAGCTTTTATATGATGCGCCGCCGCTGGGATTATTTCGTCAAGAATCTCCTCGGCAAGGAACCGCCGAAGGAATACAAACTTACGCCGAAACAGGATCCGCGGGTTTCGGCGCCGCCAAGACAATGATCAAGAGATACATTTCGATGCTGGTGTTTTCGGCCGTTGCGGCCGTCGTGCTGCCGATGTCGGTCGAAGGCCAAAAGCTTGAAGTCAGGCTTTTGGCCTTCGACAACTTCGGCCGCGTTCTGTCGGGACTCAAGCCGGAGAATTTTCGCGTAAAAGCGGGAAAGGACCGGCCTTCGATTACAAGGCTTGAATTTGAAGAAAACGAACCGATCGCTGTCGCGTTCGTCGTCAACAACCGGATCTTCGGCGAAGCCGAGGCTTACCTCGCAGTCAATTACATTCGAAAGGCCAACCCCGCGAACGATTATTGCGTCATCTCGTCGAATGAAAAGGCGGAAGTCGTTTCGGCGTGGAAATCGGATCGATCGGCGATCGAATCGCAATTGCAGCGGATCGCCGGGACCGAAGACAAGAAGTCCCGTTCGGTTGTTTTCGACGCGGCTTCGCTCGCGATTGAGAAGCTCGCCGAATCGCCGCTCAGAAAAAAGGTGATGATGATCTTCGGGACCGGTTATGATATTTCTTCGAAGACGAAGCTGTCGGCGGTCAAGGAGATGCTCCGGAATTCGGATGTTACGGTTTTCGGGATTGATATCACGTCGCGGCCCGAATGGACGACCCCGGTGCGGGACGAGAACATTGACGCGATGACCGAACTGACGGGCGGGGTTCAGCGAACCATTGTCCTCGATTCTGGACTGATGTTCGACATGCAAAAGACCACTCCCGGCGGAACGTTGCCCGAGCTGCCGGCTCGGCAGAAACCGGCATCGCTTATCGGAGATCCGAAACAGCTGCTCGACGAATCGGCACAGCGGCTTGTTCTTGAAACAAAAATGACATACCGCATCGAGCTCTCTTCGGTGAGTTCTCCGAAAAAGGTCGACTTTGAGATCGAGCTTCGCGACCTGAAGGGTAAAAAACTTCCGATCAAGGCGAGATTCAGGCTATTGCCCAACTGATCCGCCTATTTCATCCTACCCCGGACAGCCCTTGCCCTGCTCTTTGCCGTTGCTTCGGGCAAGGTGACAGGCTTCGTCGATTTCGAACGCTTGGCCGCTGTCACTAGCGTAACGAGGCTTAACTGACGCAGCTTACCGATCTGCCATCCGGGAGCTTCAACGGCTTCGTTTCCTCCACCCCTGTCCCTTCGGCTTCTACCTGAACGGCAAATTGTGTAGTGCGGAACTTTCATCCACATAGGTTTGTGCACACTTCGTGGCGCACCGAAATACGCCAAAAACAACATCAAAAATGCCATTTTTCGAGTTCTTGGCGTGGTTCGCGGGAAAGAAATTTTCTATAGTAAGTAATTTGGGTCTATCCCGCCGATCCGTGTTCATCTGTGGTTAAACTGTCGCCGATTTCCTTCAAGGCGGTATTTCAAAGCTCCCGAATCTGGAATCTGGAATCTGGAATCTGGAATCTGGAATCTGGAATCTGGAATCTGGAATCTGGAATCTGGAATCTGGAATCTGGAATCGATAAATCGCAAATCGCAAATCGCAAATCACTTGAGTTCTTCTGTTTCGGCCTCGCTTTCGTCGAAGAGGACGCTTACGGGCGTGTGGGCCGGCGGAAGTTCGCTGCGGAATTCCGTGAGACACCGGTTCAATCGTTCGACGGCTTCTTTGGCAGTCTCGAAATCTTCGCGTTTGATCTTGAGCACGATCTTGCCGTCCGAATTCGGGAGTTTGCTGAGTTCGACAAAGCTCATCAGGCGGATCTCTATCTTCGTTCCCAACTTCAAGAATCCCTTTCGAAACTTCACATCCATCAACTTGTCGAGCGCGATCGCGTTTTGTTTAACACCGCTTTTGATGAATCCAAGAAACTTTGACTCAAACTCAAGAACGATCCCGGCCGGCGAGAATTTCGCGAAACCGTCGATCTCGGAAAATCCGCTGTCGGCCTTGGCCTTGAATGGGACTGTTATAAAGTTTTGCATACTGAAATTGATCCTGGAACTTAGAACTCAGAACTGAGAACTCAGAACTGAGAACTGAGAACTGAGAACTTGGAACTGAGAACTGAGAACTGAGATCTTAGATCTGAGAACTGAGAACTAAGAACTGAGAGCTTAGATCTGAGAACTTGGAACTGAGAACTGAGATCTTAGATCTGAGAACTTAGAACTAAGAACTTAGATTTTTGAATCTTGAACTTCGATCTTTTGGAATTGTGTCGAAACACGCGTCAAAGGTCAAAGACCGAAGTTCTAAGTTCTCAGTTCTCAGTCCCCAGTTCCCAGCTCTCGGCCCCCAGTTCCCAGCTCTCAGTTCTCAGTTCTCAGTTCCCAGCTCTCAGTTCTCAGTTCTTAGCTAGTCACCTCTCAGCCCCCAGTTCCCAGCTCTCAGTTCTCAGTTCTCAGTTCCTAGCTAGTTCTCACCTCTCAGTCCCCAGTTCCCAGCTCTCAGTTCTCAGTTCTCAGTTCCTAGCTAGTTCTCACCTCTCAGTCCCCAGCTCTCAGTTCTCCGTTCTCAGTTCTCCGTTCTCAGTTCCCACTTCAAAATCCATCGTCTCGACGTCATCATCCGTTTCGAGCGGCGCTCCGAACGCCCTCAGCCACAGGAATCCGATCGTTCCGGCTGTCAGCGAAGCAAGAAGGATCGCCATTTTCGAACCGTTGATCTCAACTACGTTGCCGGCAAAGGCAAGGTTCGTGATAAAGATCGACATCGTGAAGCCGATTCCGCCGAGAAGTCCGGCACCGATGATGTGTTTCCATCCCAGATCGAGCGGCATTTTCGCGATTCCGAATGCGACCGCGCCGAACGTTGCGAGCGTGATGCCGATCGGTTTGCCGACGACGAGTCCCGCCATAATTCCGATCTCGTTGGTTCCGCCGAGTGCCGGGATCGAATCCGCCCCGAACACGATTCCGGTGTTCGCCAGCGCAAAGATCGGCAAAATCACAAACGCGACCGGCTTGGTCAGAAAATGCTCAAGCCGATATGACGGCGATTCCTCGTCGTCTTCCTTTGCCGTGAACGGGATCGTGAACGCGAGCAGAACTCCGGCGATGGTCGCGTGGACGCCCGACTTAAGCATCAAAAACCACATCAGCGCGCCGCCGATCAAGTACGGTATCAGACTCTGAACACGCGCGACCTTGTTGAGCAGAAACAGAGCCAACCAGACCGCAAGCGATCCGGCGAGAAAGGCGAGCGACAGTTTTCCGCTGTAAAACACGGCGATGACGATGATCGCGCAAAGGTCGTCGATGACCGCGAGCGCAGCGAGAAAGACCTTAAGCGAAGCGGGCACACGACTCCCGACAAGCGCCAACACGCCGAGCGCAAAAGCGATATCGGTCGCCATCGGAATTCCGATGCCCGCCTGCGTCGGAAGCCCGTTGTTGAAAACGAAATGGATCGCCGCCGGAACCGCAATTCCGCCGAGCGCGGCAAATATCGGAAGCAGCGCCGTCCTGACGTTCGACAGTTCTCCGCTGTACATTTCGCGCTCGAGCTCGAGCCCGATCAGCAAGAAAAAGATCGCCATCAGCAAATCGTTGATCCAGAGTTCGACGCTCAGACCGGCGAGATTCAGATGCCAGAATCCGAGATATCTTTCTCCAAACACAGAGTTCGCTAGGATCAATGAGATCACCGTGCAGAGAATCATCACGATTCCGCTCGATTTTTCGGAATCGAAAAACTCCGTGAATGTTCGGGTTAATCTTCTCTGTTTGGTTCTTGCCATAGCCGGATTTTAGCGCATTCGGTGCCCTCGGAGAAAAAGCCAGAGGTCGAATCTCACATCCTCTGGAATCTTGATTCTTGGAGACTGTCGGAAAAATCGATTCAAGTGTGCGGAGCACACGCACCTACGATAACACCACGTTCCGCTCCGCTTCACGTGGTGTCAGCCGCGATCAACTCCAGCGAGCGTGTGTAACACGCGGATCTGTTGCAAGAATGAGAGTTACGCGTGTTACACACGTTTGGGGACTCGGGCGTTAAGCGGAGCGGAACCCGGGTGTCACGCGCGAACAGTTCAAGCGAGCATGTGAAACTCGCGGATCCGTTGCAACAACGAGAGTTGCGCGTGTTACACACGCTTGGGAAATCGGCGCGACGGTCCACCACGTTCCGCTCCGCTTCACGTGGTGCTATCGTACGTGCATGTGCTCCGCACACTGAATCGATCTTTCCGACGGGTTCCTGGAATCCTGAACTCCTGAACTCCTGGAATCCTGAACTCCTGGAATCCTGGAATCCTGAATTCCTGGAATCCTAGAATTTGGAATCCTGGAATTTGGAATCCTGAAATCCTGAAATCCTGGAATTTGGAATCCTGGAATCCTGAATTCCTGGAACCCTGCGGACATCAACCGGCCTAAACCCGACTCATTCGCCGCCGACGGTCATTTCGGATACGAGCAAGGTCGGCGAAGCCGTGCTGCCGCGTTTGAAAGTCAGATCGTTCCCGATCGCGACGACGTTTTCGAGGACCTTCAATACGTTGCCGGCGATTGTGATTTCCTGAACCGGATACGTGATCTCGCCATTCTCGATCCAAAACCCGCTCGCGCCCTGCGAAAAATCCCCGGTTACACTGTTTACGCCCGAGCCGAACATCTCGGTCAGATACAAACCGTTTCGGACCGATCTAACGATGTCCTTCGGATCGGTCGTGCCGTTCTTGAGATAGAGGTTGCTCGCGACGACACCCGGGCCGGCCGCGTATCCGCGCCCCGAATTCCCGGTAACTAGCGAATTCAAACGTTTTGCAGAATAGGCGTCGCAGGCGTAGGTTTTGAGAACGCCGTTCTCAATGACTGTCAGCGGCGCCGATCGCACGCCTTCGGCATCGAAAGGTCGTGAGGCGGGTCCGTCTTCGATCGTCGCGTCATCGATGATCGTGATCGCCGGCGCCACGATCTCCTCACCAAGCTTGCCGATCAGATACGACGCGCGCCGGTAGACGTTGAATCCGGCGGCGGCGCTGAATATCATCCCGACAAAATCGCCTGCGACTTCCGGGTCAAGCACGACCGGAACCGCCTGCGACCTGACCTTCCGGCCGCCGAGCCGCGCAACGGTGCGGCGCGCGGCCGTTTCGCCGATCGAAACGGGGGAGTCGAGCTTTTCAAAAAAGCGGTTGAAACTGTACCAACCGTCGCGCTGCTTGACTCCGTTTTCCTCGGCCACCAGATAGACCGACATACTCGCGCTTGTGGTTTGATATTGCCCGACGAATCCGTCGGAATTCGCAAGCGTTACCTGCGCGGCCAAATTCGACCAACTCGCGCCGTTCGAATTCGTGATCCGTTTGTCGAAGGCACGGCCGGCGTCCTCCAACTCGCGGACCATTTCTATTTTCCGTTCCGGAGTAACCTCTGAAATTCTCTCGTCGAAGAGCATCAAAGTCCCGTCATACTCCCCCAAAGCGTCTTTCGGCGCGAGACAATTGAACTCGTCCGCGTTCGATACTTTGACGATCTCGAGCGTTTCTTTGACTAGATCGCCGATCGTTTTGTCCTGAAAATCGGTCGTGAACGTCAGCGCCGTCGCTCCGTTCTTGAACACTCGCAAACCGAGGCCCTTGCTCGTCGACTGCTGGAGTTTCTCGATCGCGCCGAGCCGGACAGTCGTTTTGAACCCGGTCGATGAACTGATATAAACGTCGCACGCATCGGCGCCCTGCTTCCGGAGCGCCGCAACCAAGTCTGTCGCAAAATTTCTGTAATCAAGCATTTCGATTTTGGATTTCGGATTTGGGATTTCGGATTTGGGATGTCTTCGATTTCAGCTTTCCGCTGCTTGATCTGTTGGATTCTAAAATCACAAATCCGAAATCCGAAATCCCAAATCCGAGATCATCTGACTTTTGTGCCGCCGACCGTGATCTCGGAGACCTTGACGGTCGGGGTCCCCATACCGACCGGTACCATTTGACCGTTCTTGCCGCAGGTCCAGCCGCCGTCGGTGAACTTCAGATCGTCGCCGACCATCGCCACCTTGGTCATCACGTCGGGGCCGTTTCCGACGAGCGTCGCGCCCTTCACCGGCGTCGTGATCTTGCCGTCTTCGATCAGATACGCCTCGGAACAGCTGAAAGTGAAGTCGCCCTTGGTGATGTCGACGTTGCCGCCCGTGAAACTCTTCGCGTAAATTCCGCTTTTGACCGATTCCAGAATTCCCTCGGCCGAGAAAGTCCCGGCGCGAAGGTAAGTGTTCGTCATTCGCGGCATCGGCGGATAGTTGTAAGCCTGCCGGCGCCCGTTGCCCGAAGAGCTGACGCCGAGTTTTTTGGCCGAAATGCGGTCGTTCATATATCCGCGAAGAATTCCGTTCTCGATCAGAACGGTGCTCTGCGGAGAATTTCCCTCGTCATCAACATTGATCGTACCGCGCATATTCTCGAACAATCCCTCGTCGACGACGGTGCATTGATCGGACGCGACCTTTTCGCCGACCCGGCCCGAGTAGTTTGAAAGGTTCTTGTAGTTGAAGTCGGCTTCGAGCCCGTGACCGACCGCTTCGTGAAGCAGGACCGCGCTTTCCGCGTTGCCGAGGACGACCGTCTTCAGTCCGGCGTCGATCTCGACCGCCGACAAATTCAATACCGCGATCCGTGCGGCATCCTTCGCGATGTCCGAGGCCTTGCGTTTTTGGTCGAAATACTCGAGCCCGATGCGTCCGCCGCCCGACGCAAAGCCGGTCTCGCGGCGTCCGTCACGTTCGGCGATGCAGACTGTCGAAAAAACGAACATCGGCTGCGAATCCTCCCAGTAAACGCCGTCGCTGTTGACGTAAACGAGGTGGCGGACCTCGTCATTGAAGTTTACATTGACGCGGACGATCGTCGGATCGTGCGCCTTTGCGGCCGTGTTCGCTTGCTTGATGAACCCGAGTTTCTTCGTAAGTTCCGCATCCGTCGCGGACTCGCCAATACGGTAAAGGTCTTTCGGCTTCAACTCGCTGACGGGCACGATTCGCGTCCGCGCAGTGTTGTCCGCGGCGATCGAAGCCGCCGCTTTTGCGGCTTCGACCATCTTTTCTGTCGTCAACTCCTCCGAGAACGCGAACCCGATCTGATCGCCTTTGACGGCGCGGATACCGACGCCGGAAACGATCCCGCGGCGCGCCTGTTTGACGATATCTTCTTCAAACGAGAGATTTGAACTTATCCGGTACTCGAGAAAGACATCGGCGAATTCGGCGCCTTTCGCGAGGGCGGCCGCCAAGATTTTCGTGATTTGCTCTTGAGTTACTTGAAAGCAGGTGTCGAGCAAGTGATTTTTCAACATCGAGAATTCTCCGGCAAACATTCTACCAAGACGATCGGGGAATTGGGATTTGCGATTTGCGATTTGCGATTTGCGATTTGCGATTTGCGATTTCTGGAATTTGAAATCTGGAATATCTGGAATATCTGGAATTTGGAATTCGGAATCTGGAATTTGAAATCTGGAATCTGGAATCTGGAATCCCAAATCCCCAATCCCTGCAATCCCCAATCGCAAATCGCAAATCGTCACAGCCACTTGACCGTCAGTTCTATCAGTTTGCGCTTGAAGTCGGTATACGGCGGCATCATCAGTTGCAGACTGCTCGGCAAAACCTGTTTTAGAACGCCGCGCGGGTTTGAGAACGCTTCGAAGCCGAAGCGGCCGTGGCTTTTGCCGATTCCGCTGTTGTTGACGCCCCCGAAGGGCAGGTTGCTGTTGAAGAAGTGGACGTCATTGTTGTTGATGCACGTCCCGCCCGCCCGCGTGTTGTCGATGATGCGGTTGATGTTCGAATTGTTCCGGCTGTAGATATAGAGCGCCAGCGGCTTGTCGCGCGATTCGATGAACCCGATCGCCTCGTCGATGTTCCGATACGAGAACAACGGCAACACCGGCCCGAAGATCTCGTTCGCCATCAGTTCCGATTCAACCGGCACGTCCTCGATCAGCGTCGGCTCGATGAAGTGTTTTTCGCGATTGCCGCGTCCGCCGGCGAGGAGTTTGGCGCCTTTTGAAACGGCGTCCTCGATATAGCCGATGATCCGGTCGTAATGCCTGTGATTGACGATGCGCGCGTAACTCTCGGACGTTTCCGGCTCATCGCCGTAGAATTCGACCAGTTGCCGGCCGAGCATCGCGGCGAGTTCGTCGTGCTTGCTTTCGTGGACAAAGATGTAATCCGGAGCGATGCAGATCTGACCGTTGTTGCCGAATTTTCCCCAAGCGATCATTCGCGCCGCGTTCTTGATATCGGCCGATTCGTCGACGATCGTCGGCGATTTGCCGCCGAGTTCGAGCGTCACCGAGGCCAGATGTTTGGCGGCGGCCGTCATCACGATCTTGCCAACCGACGGCGCGCCGGTGAAAAAGATGTGGTTGAACGGAAGTTCAAGCAACGCGGTCGAAACGTCGACCCCGCCCTCGAAAACGGCGACCTCGTTCTCATTGAAAAGTTCGCCGATGATCTCGCGCATTACTTTCGCGCAATTGGGCGTCATTTCCGACGGCTTGAGGATGACGCAGTTTCCTGCGGCGATCGCCGATATGAGCGGGCCGAACGTGAGATTGAACGGAAAATTCCAGGGGGAGATGATGAGACAAACGCCTTTCGGCTCGTGTTTGATCCACGAAGACGATCCGAACAGCGAGAGCGGCGTCGAGACGCGCTGCGGCTTGAGCCATCTGCGCAGGTGGCGGCCCGTATGCTTCGCCTCCGAGGTGATCGGAAAAACCTCGGTCAGATCGGTTTCGGGGGGCGCCTTTCCGAGATCCTTCTGACACGCGTCGCGAATCGCGTCGCGGTAGTCGACCTCGACGGCGCGGCGCAAAAGCCTGATCTTTTCGCGCCGTTCGCTCGCGCCCGTATTGCCGATGTTGTATTGGTTCTCGCGCTGAAGGTCGAAAACGCGCCGATATTCGCTTGCTATCGCCTGCCGTGTCGCACTCGTCATAATTCCTCCGCCTGCTTATGTGAATTATCGCAAAACGGCGGCGATTTTGTTAGCTTGCAGTTGCACAATTTCGACTTTCCATCGCGCCTCGATTCACAAAGCAACGGCTTGAATTTCGTCCCGTGATGCGACCCGTCGCAGAACGGCTGGTTTTGGCTCTTTCCGCAACGACACCAGAGGAATTTCTCCCCCTTTTCAAACTCGCAGGTCGCGGGTTCGTTCGAGACCGTCGAGATCTTGCGGTGACCGCGCGAGATCTCGCTGCCGGCTTTGTCCGAAGCGACAAGAGGATAGAAATAACTCGACGCCCAACTGTCTCGCGGATCGTTGACGAGGCCGAGAGAAACCGGAAACTGCCGGGTGAACTTCGCGGTTCCGAACAGCTGGTCCCAGATCGAGAACATATTGCCGTAATTGCCGTTCGGATCGCTGACGCCGTCGATCATCGATTTCCCGTGGTGCGAATAGTGAAATGCGGGTGTGATAAAGATTCGTTCCAGAATCGTCGTCAGCGGATTGAAGACCGGGCGGTTGTACAAGAACTCGTCCCAACGGACGGTGCTGTGGGAACTGATAATGATCAGCTGCTTAGCGATCAAGGCAAGCGCGACCGCCTGAGCTGCGCCGAGAAAGACCGCCAATCCCAGCCACCAGATATTCGGCATCAGCAAATAGTAGAGCCCGGCATTCCGGTATGAAACGAAGAAGCCCATCTCCTCGGCCTGATGGTGGGGCCGATGAAGCTTCCACAAGAATTGATACTCGTGTCCAAAACGGTGATACCAGTATTGGAGAACGTCATCGACCAGAAGATACAAGACAAAGACCAACGGCAAACTAAGATTCGCGACCGTGTTCTGAAAATCCGGGATCAGCCAATGTCCGACGAAATATGCCGAAAGCACGATCAGCGGCTTGATCGCGAATGAAAGCACGAGAAATCCGCCCGCCTCCTGGACCCAATCGCCGAAAGTCCGTTTGGACGAAGCGAGTTTGCCCGCCAACGCCTCCAAAAGGCTGAACGTCAGGACTATCCCGACGACGACGTATCCGTCGAAATTCTCGATTCCGAACAACGGCTCATTCATATTTTCGTTTGGGCAAAAAAAGAAGGGCGCCTTGATATCAAAACCGATCTACCCCCCGACAAATCGACTCTAATCAAAACGCCCGGCGGAATGAGTTAACACTCTGCCAAGACGATTATGCTACCGCTGGTAACACTTGTCAAGAATCGGCCCAAAACGCCTAATGTGTTAGGATATCAACCTAAATGAATCGTACGAGCCATTCAAAAGCCGCTGTAAGACGAACGCCGAAAGGGCGTGATGCGGTCCGGAAATCGATCCTCGACGCGACCGAGAAACTTCTGCTCAAACGCGGTCCGAGCGAGATCTCCATCCGCGAGATCGCTCACGCCGCGAAGGTCAAGCATCCGCTCATATACCGGCACTTCGGATCAAAGAACGCCTTGATAATGGCGGTTCATTCACGCGAGCTCGGCAATGTCGCAGAGATCGTTTCGAAGATTGAAAAACTGGAGGGGAATATCCTTCCGATGTTCGAAACATTCGAAAAGGACCGTTGGCGGCAGGTCGCGCTCGCCCGCGCGATGATCGACGGCGTCGATCCGCGCCTGCTCCAGAATATGTTTCCGGTAATGCAGCACCTCGTCGAACTCCTCAAGAAGCGACTTTCGGAATCGGACCGTGAAACGCGTCACGAACCGGAAGTTCTCGCGTTCGCAATGGGCGGAATGGCGATGGGATGGGTACTGTTTCAACCGTTCTTGATGGCTGCGACCGGATTGGACGGGAAATCGCCCGAAGAAATGAAAGAACTGGCCGTCGAAATGCTCGAAGAATTCGTTCAGAAAGTCTGCTGATCCCGCTCAGAACCTGTAGACCACCGCGTTGCAGTGCATCCCGGCGCCGACCGACGCCATCACGACCGTCTGGCCCTCACTGATCGAATAATCGCCGAGATTTCCCTTTCGGATCAGATCGAGCATCGTCGGGATCGTCGCGACCGACGTGTTTCCCAAGAAACCGATCGTCATCGGAAGCTTGCCGTCGAAGACGGACGGTTCGATCCCGAAAGATTCCGCCAGATGTCCGGCGATCGCCTGGATGAGTTTGTCGTTCGCCTGATGGAAAAGAAACAGATCGACATCAGCAGGCTCGATTGAGGCTTTTTCGAGCGCCTTGCGAATCACTTTCGGAACCCACGTCGTGGCGTATCGGTAAACTTCCTTGCCGTTCATTTTGAACCAACAGTGGCCGTCGAGTTCCGGATTGTTCGACTTGCCGAGATAGATGTTGCCGATGTCCCGTTGGGCGTGGGAAAAGGTCGCGTGCGCGAGGACGCCGCCTTCGCCCCTTGAAAGCACCGCGGCGCCGCATCCGTCGGCGAGGATCATCGAATCGAGGTCGTGCGGGTCGAGCAATCTCGAAGCGATCTCGATCCCGACCACCAATACGTTCTCGGCGTCACCGGCCTGGATCGACTGGTGCGCCTGGATCAGCGCCTGCAGCCAGCCGGGACAGGCGAACAGCAGATCGTAGGCGAAGCATTCGTGATTTGCTATCTCGAGTTCGTTTTTCAAATACGCCGCCATATTCGGGACCGTATGAAAGACCTTTTCGCCGATCACCATATTCCCGGCGTTATGCGCGACGATGATGCCGTCGAGTTTTTCGGGATCGATCCCCGAATCTGCGATCGCAATACGCGCCGCGTCGGTCATCAGCGGCCGCGAATCCTGATCGAACGGCACGTAGCGGCGCTCGCGGATGCCCGTGATCGCCTCGAGTTTCGCCGCCGCCTCGCTTCCCTGCCGCTCGAGTTTCGCGCCGCTTTTGTCGTAAAAAACACGATCGTTGAACGCCGAGTTCGCGACGACGAGATCGGGCAAGACACTTCCGGTTCCTTTGATAATAGTCATTCGATTTTGGATTTTGGATTTTGGATTTTGGATTTTCGATTTTCGATTTTCGATTTTCGATTTTCGATTTTGGAATTTGGAATTTGGAATCTGGAATCTGGAATCTGGAATCTGGAATCTGGAATCTGGAATCTGGAAGCCAGAATCCGGAATCCGGCTTCTCTGAAATCCGAAATCACAAACCCCAATCCAAAATCTCAATGTGCCAATTTCGCGATCATTCCGTTCGGCCCGACCGCCCAGACTGCAGTTTTGCCTTTCGCTTGAACGGCGTTGTAGTTTTCCTTGTCAAGATTCTTCCACGACGTGCCGCCGTCGGTCGAAATGTCCGAGCCGTTCGTTCCGACCGCGACGATCGTTTTCTTGTCGACAAACACGACGCCCGAACGATACCCCGACAAGCCGCTTCCGGCGATCCAGGTCTTGCCGCCGTTTTTCGTGAACGCGAGATTGCCCGCAATTTCTTCCGGCTTTTCGTAGTTCCCGCCGACGATGACGCCGTTCAGCGCATCGAAAACGGCGATCGAGAAGATTCCGCTTCCGGCAGAGCCTTTGACGATCGGCGTCTCGGCGACGACCCACGTCGCGCCGCGGTCGGTCGAACGGAAGACGCGCGCGTCGCCGCCGCCCGAAACGAGATAGGCGGACTTCGCGCCCTTTGTGATGAGGCACGTTCCGCTCGCCGCAAATGCCGCTTCCGATTCCTTGGCAGCCGGCATTTTTGTCGTATCGACCGGATTCCAGGTCTCGCCGTCGGTCGTGCGATACAGCAGATACTTGCCGTCGACAGGGTCGCTCATCGCGATCCCATTGGTCCTGTCCCAAAACGCGAAGGCATCGAAAAACGCCTTTTCGTTCGAATTTTTGAGATGCAGTTTCCAGGTCTTTCCGCCGTCGGTCGTTTTGTAGATCCGCGAACTCTCGCCATTTCCGATGCTCAGCAAAAACGCGGTGTTCTCATCAAACGCCTCGACATCGCGAAAATCGAGCTTGTCCGCATCCGGAACCTTCCCGACCGTCCAGGTCTTGCCGCCGTCGATCGTCCGTACAAAGGTGCCGCCGGTTCCGCTCGCCCAGACGACGTTTGCATTGACGACCGAAAGTCCGCGAAATCCGGATTTTGTGTCGATGGTTTGTTTTTGCCATTGCGCGTTAGCCGTGGAGGCCAGCGCCGCACCGAACATCAACAAAAGTCCAAGAATTTTCAAAGTCAAAAGTTCCTCGCAAGAATGATTTTCACGACTCACATTTGAGCATACTTCGCGATTTTCTCAAACGCCGGAACAATCGCCGCGAACGCCCGGTTCTGCGTTGACGCGCACTCCCTCGGTCGTATTCTTCTTCGCTTCGGCCTCGGTCAGGCGATAAAGTGAATCATATTTGTGATTGCGGACGATCCGATTGGCGGTGCCGGCAATCGACATCACGGTCGGCGTGTTTCCGATATTTGAAATCGTCGACGAAAATCGAATGCCGGCGCCGTTCAAATCAATCCGCTTTACTTGATTAAAATCCCGTGCGAAGTAAAATCAGTCTTGCACTTCGATTTTTGCGCCAGGAATTCAACCAAATATGTCATTCTTCCCGATTCCGAGCATGCTTTTGCGGCAGCTCTACACGAACAACAGTCTCAAGAACACCGATGGCGGCGTGCAGTTCGCACTCAAGAACCGGCTCAGCGACGGCGAATTCAGCGAATTGACCGGTGTCCGCATCGACGGCCGTGACATCGATCTCGGTTCGGTCACGCTCGATCTCGGCGACGGCGCCTTTATTCCGGCAGCATCGGTCCGCGACGTTTCATTTCCGCTCCGCACGGTCCTGACCGTGCGCTGCGCCGGGCTTCAGCTTGAGAACGGGAAACACAAGATCGGAATCGCATTCAAGGCCAAGCCCTTCGGCTCGCTGAAATTCGACGTCGGGGACTCGATCGCCGAGACCGAAAGCCTCGAGGTCCGCATCCCGCGCGACGAGACCGACGACTACGGCGAAGCGGCGATCAAGGCGCGTCAGGACTTCGTCGAACAGTATTCCGGCGCAAAGCTCGAACATCTCCGGAGTTACTCGTTCGACCCGCGGACCACGTCCGGGAATTGCGAGAATTTCACCGGCGTCGCGCAGATCCCGATCGGTTTTGCCGGACCGCTGAAAGTCAACGGCGAGTTCGCAACGGGCGAGTACCTGATCCCGCTGGCGACCACCGAGGGCACGCTGATCGCGTCCTACAACCGCGGAATCAAGGTTTTGAATCTATCTGGCGGCGTCAAATCAACGGTCGTCAGCGACGCGATGCAGCGCGCGCCGGTCTTTGTGTTCGAAGACGCGCGCGCGGGTCGAAAATTCGTTTCGTGGGTCCTCGACAATATCGACAAGATCAAGGAAGAAGCCGAAGCGACTTCGTCAGTCGCAAAACTCAAATACATCGATCCGTACACGTCGAACAAATTCGTATATCTGCGTTTCAATTACACGACCGGCGACGCCGCCGGCCAGAATATGGTCGGACGCGCGACGTTCGCCGCCTGCAGTTGGATCATCGACGCCTACGAAGAGAACAAGATCAAGCATTTCTATCTCGAATCGAACTTCGCGACCGACAAAAAGGCGTCGCAGGTCAACGTGATGCGGACGCGCGGGAAACGGGTTACCGCGGAATGCACGGTTCCGCGAAACGTTTTGATCGAACATATGCGCGTCGAGCCCGAATCGTTGGTCTATCATTCTGGCGTCGCGAATGTCGGATCGTTTATGTCGGGCGCCAACAACAACGGCGCGCATTCGGCGAACGGCATTACGGCGATGTTCATCGCCACCGGACAGGACGTCGCGAACGTCTCGGAATCGTCGGCGGGAATCATCTATTCGGAACTGACGGCGGAGAAGGATCTCTACATCTCGATCACCATCCCGTCGCTGATCGTCGCCACGCACGGCGGCGGAACGGGCCTCGCGACGCAGCGCGAATGCCTCGAAGTGCTCGGCTGCGTCGGCCGCGGAACGGTCAACAAATTCGCCGAGATCGTCGCCGGCGTCGTCCTCGCGGGCGAGATCTCGTTGGGCTCCGCGATTTCGAGCTCCGATTGGGTCTCGAGCCACGAGAAGTACGGAAGGAACCGGTAGCGGATTTTGGATTTGGGATTTGGGATTTGGGATTTGGGATTTGGGATTTGGGATTTGGGATTTGGGGACTTTGAAAAACCTGCTTGATTGATGCGACAGGCCGTTCTTGACACAGATGAACACGGATGGGTCGGGATGAAAACGATGACTTGAGACCAATTCGGCGCCATCACGGTCGAAAAGACATCTGATCTTATCCCGCCGATCCGTGTTCATCCGTGGATAAACTGCCGCCGATTTCCTTCAAGCCCGTATTCAAAGCTCCTGATTTTGGATTTTGGATTTCGGATTGTCTGAGGCTTCGCGTTTGGAGTTCCGCCTTCAGGCGGCCCGCGTTTGGACGATCGATCCGGACAACGCATGCTTGGAAATCCTGAGCAAAGAGGTAGAAACCTTCAGGGCGAAACAATACCAATGATTTTCCGGGCGTTTGCCCGTTAATGCGATCCTCTGAGTGTTTCGACGCGATCCCGACTGCGAACGGTTGGTTCAACCCAAATCACGTACGTAATAGAAAATTTCTTTCCCGCGAAACAGGCCAAAAACGCGCAAAATGGCATTTTTGATGTTGTTTTTCGCGTATTTCGCGGGAAATTGCTTTTAATGAGTAATCTGGGTTCAAACGGCTTTCGTTTGGCCCGGGCATGCCCGTTTCACCTTTTCGCTTTTTTCGGTTTTGGCGCCGGAAGAACTTTTTCGGTGATCCTGATGAGTTCGCTCAGCCATTCGCGATCCTCGATCGGGTCGGTGATCAGCAACGACGGTTTCGCGCCGGGATATGCCGCGGCCTCGGTGAAATCACCGATAAACTGCTTTCCGGCGTCGGTCGGTTTGATAAACAGCCGGTCGTCAGCGACCACTCCGACGACCTTGCCTTTGGAATACAGAGAGTATTCGCCGAACATCGCGCGATAGGACATACAGCAATCGGGATCGATTTGATCGACGATGAATTGGACTGTTTCGATTTTTGAAGCCATAGGTTTTTGCAGCCAGCGGCGCGACGCACGGGACCATTAACTCCGCTGCGGGTAAACGCCCAAGTTGTTCCGTCAACACCGGTGAAAACCACCGTCATGTAGTGCCTTCTGTTCGGCATACCGCCACCATCGTATCGTATGACATCCAACAGCCTGAGAGAGCTCAATGCCCTGTTTTCCAGGCTCGGCAGAAACCTTTCGTCAAAGCCCTGAGTGCCGTCGCCTGCATGAAGCGTGTCAAGGGAATCAACTCGATTAATCCCCATACTCAACCGCGCTGTTGTTTCGGTACAATCAACATAATCTGTATTCCCTGGACCCCGGCGTTGGTCCCTCCACGCTCCCGGATTATCTGCATCATAATTGGCCTGCTCTCCAAGTAGGGATTCCATCGTAGCGAACGCCGCACCAGTATTGATCCCCGATACGCTTCCAGACAAATCCGAGGCGAGGATACCAGTTGTGCCAAATTCGGAGCTCGTCATATTCTCAATCGCAAGCGAGATTTGCGACGTTACTGCTAACCGACAGGGGGCAGAGTTCACGCAAAGTAAAAAAGTTCTACCAAGATTTGGTTATCGTCCCTCCACTTAACCCAGCCCGAACCGGCATCTTTTTTTGGCTGTTGTGATCCATCCCAGCGAACTTTTAACCATTCGCCTCTTACTTCAACAGGATGAAAAATCAATTCTGGTGACAAATCGATATTTCTAACTTTGCCATTTGGAGCTTCCAGCAAAGGATTTTTCACTCGGTCGAATTCAATAGCAAAAACCTTCGTGATGTGTTCACCGAGAGTTTCAAACTTCAGCGTCGGGTCATCTTTCTTGACAAACTTTTTCAGCCCGTTTTCTTCATTGACTATTACTTCGTAGCGATATTTGTCTTCGCCTACGCATCTAAGAGCTAACACGAAATAGTCCTGATGAAATGAAAAAGGGCCGAATTCTTCGTTTTCGTATTCAAACTTCCCATCGCTATCGTCATAATAGAATGTGAATTCGTACCAAAGGCTTCCGTCGTCATTGTAAAAACGAACGAAGTCGTTCTTGCCATACTTGTTACTTAGGACTATCAAGCCTTTCGTATCCTTGATCGAAGACTTATCGGCTTGCACAGTTTGCGACTCGCTTTGAGCATTCGTTCTGTTTGCATTCTCATTAACGTCCCGCCGTTGTTCATTTCGATTTACTTCCGTACCGTTCGGCGGCGGAACCTGCGTGTTCGCAATTTCGGCGGAACAAGCCTGAGAAGTCAGCAAAGTTGAAAGCAAGCAAATGGCTGTCATTCTTTTCATGCAACATCACTCCTTATGCAAAATGCAATTCATCATTTGAAGATCAACTTCCTGACATTACCTTGAGTCACGACTACGACTTGGGAGTTTGTTTGGCTCCTGCCGTTCCCGCTGAAGCCGAGATGCCCGTGGTCGTTGTGTCCGCCAATAGCTTGCGGCCCAGTCAGTCCCCTATTCCGCCCTTGACTATTTCCTTGATAGTTAGCGGTGAAGCCAAACGTCGAAGCGACGTTGTAAACGGCTTGGTTGTTGGCCACGCTAAATTGTGAATCTGACCTGGCGGTTGTGCTCTGGAAACTTTCCCCATTTGTGTTTATGTACCGGAAGTCAATATCGAGACCGCTTCGATCTCCTAAATGTCCGTGTCCACCGTGGTGCCCCCGATTTCTATTCTTCTCATAAGATTTTTGCCACGGATCGCTTCCGTTTGACGACGACATGTCTCCAAACGACATAGTTATCCCGTAATCATCCTTCAATACGGCGGAAAGTCCGGACAAAGGTCGCTACGATGATCCCAAGAAATCTCAATTTACATCCTGTTTGGCGCCAAAACAAGATTTCAACGTACCGGAGATCGAAGTCCAGACGCGACCGGCTGGCTCATTTCGGCCTTGACCACATAACGAAGTTCTTGAATACGTACATCCAAGGCACTATCAGCGCGACAAAAGGCGCGGCGACAAAGACGTGCGCCATTTCATCGGCCGGCGAACGTGCTAAAGTGCCTGCCTGCCAAAGCGGATAAGCAACGACAAAAAGCCAAAGCGTTTTGTAGAAGATCATAAAGATGACCAGGGGCAGCCACTTGAGCGGCCGCAGCAGACCGAAAACACCCAAGGTCGGATATGCGGCCCAGACGCACCACGCGACCGCTTTTGTGTGGTCCCAAGGACCTTCGTGTTTGAAGATCGTCTGCCAAGCCTCGGTCGCGACGTCGATGATCATCAGGAAATAGAGAACCCGAAGCAAGTAGATGTTTATCGGGCGAACGCCCTCATATTTCTTATGGTTTGGCGTGAAAACGTATTTGAAGAATCGCATATTGCAAACTTACGCGGAGATATCCAAGATGTTGCACCGAATCAGATCTCATACAAGCCTCGCTCCTTTTTTTGTGATTTGTCTTGCTTTACGACCTGAACTTCGGAAAGTCCCGATGCGGGCGAACCCTTGATTTTGGAGAAGCTTGCGGGCCGGGGTGTCATTCCCCGACCGAGATCACGACCTTTCCGCGTGCGCGTTTGGTATCGACGTAGCGGACAGCATCCGGAACCTCGTCGAGACTAAACGTGCGGTCAATGACCGGTGCAATGTGGCCGGTCTCGATCAGCTTTGCCAGCACCTGCAGGTCGTCGCTGCCGGTTTTCGCCATGAACGAGGTGAACTTTTGACCGGTGAAAAGAGACAGCAACGGAGTCTTGAGAGAGCTTGCGATCATATTGATCATCGACGTGTCGACCCCGAGAACGCCGGCGCCGATCCATTTCCCTTCCGGCGTCAGTATGCGCCTCAACTCCAGCAGCGGTTTGTCTGAAACGAGGTCGAAGATCACGTCGAAACGTTCATCGCTCTCGAGAATATTCTCGCATGTGTAATCGATAACACGATCAGCCCCGAGGCCGCGCGCGAGATTTACGTTTCGCGTGCTGCAAACAGCGGTTACATCGGCGCCCATCCATTTTGCGATCTGCACGGCGAACGTTCCGACTCCCCCCGAAGCCCCGTTGATCAGCACCTTTTGGCCGGGAACAACACCGGCGACGTCCCGAAGGCCTTGCAGCGCGGTAATGCCCGCGACATTGACACATGCCGCCGCTTCAAATCCGATACCCGGAGGCTTTGCGACAACTTTCGACTCGCGCGGGCACGCGTACTCGGCAAACGCACCGCCGCCGGAACCTCCGAATACCGCATCGCCGGGCTTAAAGCGTGTTACATTGCGACCGACCGCCTCGACCTCGCCGGAGATATCGGCGCCGGGCCGCCTTACCTTTGTCGCGATCATCGCGAACATCAGTTTTCGCAACCACGGCGGGGCCTTCAGCAGATGACCGTCAAGCGGGTTCACGGCCGCGGCGCGGACTCGCAACAGTACTTCGTCACCGGCCGGAACGGGTTTTTCGATCTCGGCGAGTTGAAGCGTGTGTGACGGACCGTAAACGACTGCTCTCATTTATCCGGATTACGGTTTCGGGGCGCGAAAGTTTCAAGTGCGGCATCGGTCGGCTTTCAAACGGCAAGAGGGTAGCGACCCCACGAAAGTATGCGGAAAAAACGACTTCGCCGTTGGAGCCGGAACTATCGCTCGGACGAATTCGCCGGCGACCACCGTTGCAGTTCAAACAGCGAATCATTGGCCGTCCCTCTTCGGCCAAACCAAAATCGGCGGAGCTGGTCGATTTGGATTGCGCGTTTTTTCGGCATCGAATCGATGTTTGCCGCGCCGTCCGTGCATTCGTTCCGGTTGCCCGGGCCGGTGCGGGCCCGGTGCGGCATCTTGGCATAGAAGTTGCACTAATATGTGGCGGCAACGCGGATTTCGCGAACGGCCAATGAGCCATCACCCGATAATCCCCTGTTTCCAATTGACTCAGAAAATAAAGAGGTTTGTCCGCGCAGAATGGACTGACAAATCGAGTCCGGTCAAAGTGACCGAATATGTCACTCAATTTGCCCGAACAATGAAAACCGATTCCCGGGTCAACGTCGTTTCGAGGTTTCAAAAATGCGAAAAATAACAATGTTACTGGCGGCCTTGCTAATGCTTCCAGCCCTCGCGTCGACCCAGGTCGGCGCGCAGACAACCGGGACGGAAACCGTTCCCGACGGCGAAACATATTTCGAAGGGAATTTCTGGACGGGCACGCAATCGCATTCCAACGGCGGAATGCAGGTGTACGGCGGACGTTTTGCGCGCGGTTTTCGGCACAAAGTCGAACTCGGAATGGGCTTTTCGATGAGCGATCCGCACGATCCAGAATACCCGCCCGAGATCCAGCCGAGCGTGAAATGGCGCTTCTACGAAAACGAACGTCGCGGCTTGTCGGCCGCCGGCGGCGTTGTCGGTTTTGTTCCGGTCGCCCGGAGAGCCGGCACCGACGCCTTTGCGATGATATATACGAACGTCACCAAAGAAATCAAGAGCGCGACCGTGACCGTCGGCGGATACGCCCTCGTCGGACGCAACAAGGAATTCGGGTCGCGAAAAGGCTGGAATTTCGTGTATGACCAGTCAATCAACGACAAAGTGAGCTTTTCGATGCAGTGGGTGACCGGAAAAAACAGATTCGGCTACCTGACGCCCGGGTTCACCTTCTACCCGACGACGCGAAGCAATCTCTTCGTCGGATACAGTGTCGGCAATTCTGATTACGACAACCACGGGCCCTTCATTTCTTACAGCATTACCCGATGAAGCGCACGACGGGGATCACGCAATGATGAATGAACAAACCATGGACGCCGCTTTGAGTCCGGCTCACCGGATCAGGTTCGACGGTCTGACGATGGCTTTCGTCAGCGTCGTCGTTGCGGCCTACGTGATTCTGCACGGCGGCGGCTTAATTGACGACACGGACGCTTCCTCCGTCAACGACGTGCTTGAACTGCTGACGATCTCCGTCGCCGCGGTGTTGACCTGGCGCGTATCGCATCACCCGGTGGTTGATTCGGACTCCCGCCGGGCCTGGCACCTGACCACCCTGGCGTACGTCGTCTTCCTCGGCGGTAGCGCTCTCTGGTTTTATTACAGTTCGATCCTCGGCGAGGAAGCCTTCCCTTCCGCGGCCGACATTGGTTATCTTGCCTTTTATCCGCTTATGCTCGCGGCACTTCTGAACTTCCCGACGGCGCCCTACGACAGATCGGGCCGTCTGAAGTTCGGACTCGACGTCGCGATCGTGATGGTCGGCGGAGGGCTGGCTGTCTGGAGTTTTGTCGTGCAGCCGACGTTGGCGAACGCGGCATCGGCCGACGATTGGGTCGCTCCGGCAATCGCCGTTTCATACACAGTCGGCGATATGGTTCTGTTTACCGGCATCGCCACCGTGTTGATGAGGCGCGCCTTGATGATCAATCGAACGGCCCTGACGATAATAATCATCGGTCTCGTCAACATGTTTGTCGCCGACGTCGGATTCGCGTATTTGTCGCTTTCCGGCGAATACAAGGGCCACTGGATCAATATCCTTTTCATCACCGGGAACTGGTGCCTCGTTTTCGCTTCGTATTATCAGCACCGTCTGCTCTCGCGTCCCGTGACCGCCGCCGCAGAAACCGCAGAAGTTTCAGAGTGGCAGGCCCAAGGTTTCAGCTGGCTTCCCTATCTCGCGGTGGCGATCGGCTTCGGGATACTCCTGATCGAAACCCGCGAATTCTGGGGCCAATGGCTCGGCCTTATCGTTTTCGGCGCATTGGGACTGACTTTTCTCGTCGTCCTTCGCCAGATCGTCTCGAACAGCGAAAACGTCCGACTGCAGGCGGAAAGCCTGGAACGACGCAGCGCGATGCGATTCCAAACTCTCGTACAGAACTCTTCTGACCTGATCACGATTGTCGGCGATGACGAGAAGATACGGTTCGAGAGCCCGGCGATCGCGAACGTCCTCGGTTACGAACCCGACGAACTCGTCGGATCGAACCCGCTCGACCTCGTTCATCCCGACGACGGCGCGGCACGAACGGCGATATTCGAGGCACTTTTGGCCGGAGAGGGAAACGTCGTTTCGAAGGAGTTCCGTTTCAGACACAAGAACGGCTCCTGGCGAACGCTCGAAACCGTCAACACGTTCTTCGTCGATGCGCTCTCAAACGAGCCGGCGATTCTCGTCAATTCGCGCGACGTCACCAAACGGAACGAAGACGAACAACGGCTTCGCTCCTACAACGCGCGTCTCGAACGCAGCAACCGCGAGCTTCAGGATTTCGCGTACGTCGCTTCGCACGACCTTCAGGAGCCGCTGCGCAAAGTACAGGCCTTCGGGGACCGCCTTTCTCAAAAGTATTCCGCGTCCCTGACCGACGAGGGCGCCGACTATATCCGCCGGATGCGACAGGCGTCGCTGCGGATGCAGACGCTGATCAACGATCTGCTGACCTTTTCGCGGGTCACGACGAAAGCCCGGCCCTTCACGCCGACTGATCTGAACTCGGTCGTCGGGAACGTACTCTCGGATCTCGAGATCCGAATCGATGAATTGAAGGCACGGGTCGAAATCGGAGACCTTCCGCGAATCGAAGCCGACGAACTGCAGATGCACCAGCTATTTCAGAATCTCATCGGGAACGCGTTGAAGTTTCATCAAAAAGACGTGTTGCCGGTCGTCAGGGTACACGCGGAAGAAGCCCCGGATCCGAACCCCGCAACGAACCTTGCCGATGCGGTTCCGGCCTGCCGGATCGTTGTCGAGGATAACGGTATCGGCTTCGACGAGAAGTATCTCGACCGGATCTTCACGGTCTTTCAGCGCTTGCACGGCCGCGGCGAGTACGAGGGATCCGGTGTCGGGCTTGCCGTTTGCCGGAAGATCGTAGAACGCCACAACGGCGACGTGACCGCTTCGAGCTCACCCGGAAAGGGAGCGAAGTTTATCATAACATTGCCGCTCGAACAGCGTGCCGCAGAGGAATTGTATGAGCAACCATAACACCAAGGAAGTCGTCATTATGATGGCGGACGACGACGAAGACGATCGTTTGTTGGTCAAAGAGGCGTTCGAAGAGAACAGACTCGCGAACCCGCTCAAGACCGTCGAGGACGGCGAGCAGTTGATGCATTACCTGAACCGTGAGAACGGTTACGAGGATGCGGCCCGGCCGGGACTGATTCTTCTCGACCTCAATATGCCTAAGAAAAGCGGCTTCGAGGCGCTCGAGGAGATCAAGGCCGACCCGAGCCTGCGACAGATTCCGGTCATCATCCTCACCACCTCAAAGGCGGAAGAGGACATCGTCCGTTCTTACGATCTGGGAGTCAATTCCTTCATCGTCAAACCCGTTACGTTCGACGCTTTGGTCGAAACCGTGCGCGAACTCGGAAAGTATTGGTTCAACATCGTGGAACTCCCGGCCGGAAGATGAAATGGTCAGTTCCGATGCAAAGAAAATCCGCGTCCTGATGGTCGATGACGATGAGGACGACTTCATCCTGACGCGTTGTCTGTTCGAGGAGTTCCGCGACAACAGATACGCGTTGGAGTGGACCGCCTCGGCGAGCGAAGCTTTGAGCCATATGGCGCAAAGGGAGTATGACGTTTATCTCGTTGACTTTCGGCTTGGCGCGGAGAACGGTCTTGATCTCGTTCGAGCTGGCATTGCCGGCGGCTGTCAGGCCCCGATGATCCTGCTCACGGGACAAAGCGAGAAGGAGGTCGATCTTGAGGCGATGGAGGCCGGCGCGGCTGACTATCTGGTCAAGGGAAGATTTGACGCTCAACTCCTTGAGAGAACGATCCGTTACAGCATTCAACAAGCCCGTTCTCTGCGCCGGGTCCAGTCTTCCGAGATGAAGTTCCGGTCGGTCGTTCAATCTGCCAGCGATGCGATCTTTCTCGTTAACGGCGAAGGCCGGGTAAGTCTCTGGAATGATGCGGCGATGCAGATTTTCGGCTATACGGAAGCCGATATGGAACGCAATTCGGTGACCGTGCTGATGGGGGAGGAGCACGCGCGAATGGCTGCCGATTTGGGCGTGCGCGAGATGATTGAAAACGTCCTTGCGCCTAACTCGGGCAAGGCGATCTACGCTTCCGGCCGGCGAAAGGACGGTTCCGAGTTTCCGCTTGAAATGTCAGGATCAGTCTGGCGATCCGACGGCGAGGTTTACTACACCGCGATCATCCGCGACATCACCGAACGACTCAAAGCGAGTGCAACGCTCAAAGAGAGCGAGGAGCGCTACCGGGATCTTTTCGAAAACGCAAACGATGCGATCTACGTGCACGATCTGGCCGGCAACTTTGTAACGGTAAACCAAACCGGCGAAAAGGCTTTCGGGTTCACGCGCGAAGAAGCGACGTCGCTCAATATGTCACAGGTCGTCGCACCGGAATATCTCGAGCTGGCCAATAAGCACATCGCCGCGAAGATCGCCGGAGAGCCCGCTTCAAGCTACGAGATCGAGTGTTTGGGTAAAGACGGTCAACGGATCGCAGTCGAGATCAACAGCCGCGTGATCCTCGACAAGGGAGTTCCGGTTGCGATTCAGGGTATCGCCCGCAACGTCACGGATCGGCGGCGCGCCGAGGAAGAGCGCGACCGGCTTTACAACGTCTCGAACGATCTGCTCGCGACCATAAGTTTCGAGGGCACTTTGCTGCATATCAATCCGGCGTGGGAAAAGAACCTCGGATACGGAGGCAAGGAACTGATCGGCCGTTCGATCGACGAGATCACGCACCTCGACGACTGTCAACAAAACGCCGCCAATATCGAGAATTTCCGCAACGGCGTCTGTGTCAGTTTCGAATCGCGGCTGATCTGCAAAGACGGGTCGGTTCTTTGGATCTCCTGGAACTCGACACCAATGGTCGCCGAAGGAATCTTCTACGCCGTCGGCCGAAACATCACCGAAAAGAAGCACGCCGAGGAGATCCTTGAGTTCAACGCTCTTTACGACAAATTGACGAATCTGCCGAATCGCACGCACTTTATGAATCACCTTGAAGAGGCGATCGCAGAACAGCGGCGTAAAGGTTCGAAGAAGTTTGCCGTCCTGTTTCTCGATCTCGACCGTTTCAAGATCATCAACGACGGGCTCGGACACTTGATCGGCGACAAACTCCTGATCGCGATATCGGAAAGGATCAAATCGACGCTTCGTCCGGGAGACATCGTCGCGCGGCTCGGCGGCGATGAATTCACGCTTCTGATCCACAACGTCAATGACGTTTCCGACGCGACGATGGTCGCCGAGCGTATACAGAATCAACTTGCGAATCCGTTCCGTCTTGATAATTACGAAGTCTATTCGTCAGCGAGCATCGGAATAATTGTCGCCGATGACACGCTCCGCAAACCGGAGGATTTCCTGCGCGATGCCGACGCCGCGATGTACCGCGCGAAAGATCGCGGCAAGGCGCGCTACGAGATCTTCGACGACGAGATGTTCATCCGCAATATGAACCTGCTGCAGGTTGAAACCGACCTCCGGCGGGCGCTTGAGAGAGACGAGTTTCGTGTCTATTATCAGCCGGTCGTCGAGTTGGAAACCGGCGCGATCAAGGAAGTTGAGGCATTGGTCCGATGGCAGCACGGTGAATACGGGCTGGTCGCCCCGGACGAATTCATAAACATTGCCGAGGAAACCGGACTCATTATTCCGATCGGTGAATGGGTACTTGGCGAAGCTTGCCGTCAGGTCGGGGAATGGCAGAAAAGCGCGCCGCATCTGGCGAACCTCGCCGTCAGCGTCAATCTGTCTGCCAAGCAGTTGATGCATCCGTCACTTGTCGGGCAGGTCACGAAGTGGCTCACGAAAACGCAGCTCGAAGCGAACCATCTCAAACTCGAGGTGACGGAAAGCACGGTGATGGAGAACCCCGAAACCGCGCTCGAGATCTTGAACAAACTGTGCAGAATCGGAATCGGGTTCAGCACCGACGATTTCGGCACCGGGTATTCCAGCTTGAGCTACCTTCATCGGTTTCCGTTTAGCCGGATCAAGATTGACCGCGGCTTCATCGGCAAGATGCAATGCGATGCCAAGAGCAAGGCAATCGTTCAGACGATTCTGATGCTTGGCCAAAATCTCGGGATCGAAGTCGTCGCCGAAGGCATCGAGAATATCGATCAGCTTAGGCTCCTGCGTTCGATGGGGTGCCGCGCCGGACAGGGTTATCTTTTCTCAAAGCCGCTGAGCGCCGAATTTGCCCGTGACATTCTGTTAAACGGCCTCAAGTCCGATGCTGTGACCAGCGATTATTTTTGCAAGATAAGCGAGCCGAACGTTATCGAGATCGCGAGCTCTCAGTAAAAGGTTGAGCGTTAACGGCCGTCGGTCCATTCGATGTCCCTGATTTCCGGATCGGACGCGAGGATTCGCTCCATCGCCGCTACAAGACGCGTTAGTTGTTCGGTTGCGTCAATTTTCCTGAAGAACTTCCTGATCATCGGCGTATCCGGATCGGTGAAGCACAGAAACTCGTCGTCGTCGCCGTCCTGGTGGCCGCAACAGATCGCCAGTCGAAATCCCTCATTCTTGATCGGGATGTACCAACCCCAATCCTCGGGGATTATCTCGTTTGTCTCGATTCCGGTTCCCTTCAGCTTTTCAACGAAGTACTCGGCGAGGCGTTTGCCCCACAGACCGGGATTGATCTGTTCCTGCTCGCCGTCATAAGGGGGGAACTTGTCCGACCTGAACGTAACTTGTGTTTTAATCATCTTCATTCACCGAATGCTTATCCCGACTGGACTCAATGAAACCGGTCAGACGCTCAACAGCAATTACCCGGTCATTTCTTGCCGTCGGTCACGAGCCCAACGCTACGGTCGATCGCCTCTTTAGTACCCATCGCCGGACCCGGATTGACGTTCCAAGCGGTGTAAACAACGACCATATCGTATTCCGGAAGAACGAGCGGTCGCTGGCCGCCAAAGCCGTTGCCGCTCCAGGCGAGCATCGAATTGTCCTTGCCGTACGGGTAAAGCCACCACTTCAAGCCGTATTTCACATTCGGCCCGAGATCCATATGGGGCGTGAGCGAATCTTTTATCCACTCCGGCGTAATAATCTGCTTGCCTTCCCACTTGCCGTTTCTCAGGAATACGTACCAGAGCTTGGCAAGATCGCGCGGACGCAGATAAATGCCGCCCTCGGCATCGACCAATCCGCTCGGCGATCGCTTCCAGAAGAACTGCCTGATCCCGAGGGGCGTGAAAAGATGGCGAACGGCGTATTCCTCGATGTCCATCCCGGTCGCAACGCGGAATACGTGCGCCAGGATCTGCGTCGCCCCGGAATTGTATGCAAATTTCTGGCCCGGCTCGAATGCCATTGGCCGGTTGATCGTATATTCGACCCAGTCGTGTGACGCCTCCATCTGGCTGCCGGTATTCTTCGGGTCCGAGTACGGCAGTTCTTCGTTCCAGTCGAGCCCGGCCGACATCGTCAGCAAATGGCGGATCGTCATCCGGCGCTTACGATCATCGACATTCGCGATCTTCGACTCGTCGAAATATTTCAAAACCGGTGTGTCGATGTCCGGGAAATCGCCTCGCGCACGGGCAACGCCGAAAATGATCGACGTTATGGTCTTGGAGACCGACTGCAGAGTGTGCAGTTCGCCGCGCTGATACCACGGGTGCCACCATGAAGCGTAGTAATTGTACGGACCGCTCAGATCTCCCGCATTCAGCGGAGTCTCCTTCTTGGCGTCCGCGCCGTAGATCTTTTCATAGTCGTGCGGGTACCTTTTGTCGAAGACGAGCTTGCCGTGGCGAATTATCGTCAGGCCGTCCATATTGCCGAACTTGCCCGAAGCGATCTCGGCGTCGAAAGCCGCGAGGGCCTTTTCATCAAGCCCGACCGATTTCGGCGTCGCCGTCGGCCAATCGTTCTGCTGTTGCGCCTGGGCCGCGAAGACCGAGATTAGGACGAATAGGATTGCTTTTTTGATCATTATTTTCCTTTTTTCAACGGAGTCTAGCTCAGCCGCTGCCGACTGGCAGCACATTGAGATCGAGCCCGATCGGACGAGGCCGGCGGCGACGGGGCCGACGAAAGTTCATCCCACGCCACGGTCGTGCGCTCAGTCCAGCAATTCGATTGAATCGCCGTCGGTTACGATCCCTTCCACCAAAACGGCGCAATAGACGCCGGCGAAGTTGTCGTGCGCCTGGGCGACTCTGCGGAACACCTCCGGATTGTGTTCGCCGGTGTCCGGGTCGAGCGAGATCATCTTGCAGCGCGGATCGCGTTCGAGGACGATGATCTCTGCCTTTGAGCCGATACGCAGACTGCGCCCGACCAGATCATCCTCGGCAAAGCCGTCGCCCGATGCGAGATCGAAATAGACATTCGCCCGGAAGCGCCGCTTATCGATCGGAATACCCAACTCCGATTCGACCTGCCGTACCGTTTGCAGGCTGATCAGCGAAACCGGCCGGCAGTCGGTCAATGCACGGTCCGAACGCACGAGCGTTAGGTGATTCTCGCCGCGGAGCCCTTCACAGAGCAACTCGATCAACGCCGGATCATCAACCGCGAGAGTCTCGCCAGACGGTGTTACGACATCCAGATCCAAGTCGTTCGGATCGGCGTTTGCCGGCGTGATTCCGGGCGCGATGCTCATCGCCTCAACCAAATTCGGCGGCCGTGTCGCTCTTTCAGGGCAACGAAACTTCGGAGAAAAGCGCAGCATCTGCTGCTGTGCCGATGCGGTCAAATAAGGCGCTCCTTTGCGGGCGGCGGAGTTTTTGAAGGCGTAGCAGCGGTCGCCGTAAACGCCCGAAAATCCAACAAACAGTTCGGGCATCATCTCGCCGCGCATACTTTTGACCGGGTAACGCCATAGACTCTCGACAGTTCCGATGGTTCTCATATCAATTCTCCGTGTTGTCAATCCGGAAACCATGCTGCCGACAAGATGCCAGGAAATCCATACGAAAACGAGGAGCGTCAAAACCGCCAAGCTTCTCCTGCTTCTCCAGCAACATCGAAGTGGATGCGTAAATCAAACTCAGTGCATAACTCGCGACCGATTCCAGCGGCAAGCTCAGCAGCTTCTGAAAATCTGGTCGGACGCTGTAATGGCCGACATGCTCGTAAACCGGCGTCGCCAATCCCGTCAACCTGAAAACCGAACCGCCAACTTTCTTCTGAAATCGAAATCGAAATGGCGGACGCCGCTCTGACCAGCTTGGAACCAACTCGAAATCAATCCAAAGATGCTGAATCGTCCCACCGTAATCTTTGCTGACGTCCTTCTCGATGACCTGAAAGACATCGTCGAGAACCGCCCGAACTCGCTCGGTGTCGGAGTCTGATGTGTTCGCATTGAGTGAGACTTCCATACGATGCGCCGTCGGCTTGAACGAATTGTTAGCCAGCAGCTGTGACAGCATGACGAGCGATGGCAAATGCCAATGCAAATGTATAGCCGTACAAGAACTTGTCCAGGAGTACCGGTTCCGTCCCACGTTTTGAGCGCCATGCCCCGACGGCACCAATCGCCAGGCCGACAAAGATCGGGGTAATGACGATATTTGCGTATTGTGCATAAGGGTGAGACAGCAACCTTTGCTGGAAGAAAATGTAAGAAAGAAAGCCAAAGCCAGCACCCAGCACGACGTAGACCACAAAGGCAATTGCAGGGTGAAGACGAGGCTGGTCTGACTTTAGCCCGTGCGCACCAACTTCTACCAGAAGCTCAATGAAGAACTGGATTAAGAATTCGACTAGGATCTCAATGATGAAAGACACTGTTTCTCCTGTTGGTTAAAGATCCAGCTAACCCGCTGGCGGGGCACGGCGAGCTACACGTTCCAGAACCGCTGCATGCCCCGCCGGGCAGGTGCAGCGCCTGGTTCGGCAGTTGACAGCCAGTCTGCGACCGCACGCAAAACCGCGGCATCTGGCCCCGGGGGCAGAGACTCGTACTCTGAGATGGCACCCGTCCCGGCCCGCTGGAACAGGTGGTTGTGATCCGGGAACAGCATCACGGAAGCACACCGGTAGCCGGTGGTGATCTCACGAAATGCATCCGCATTGGCTACACCCGGCACCTGCGTGTCCTTGCCGCCGTAGACGGCGAGCAGTGGCCCGCCGAATCGTCCGAGAATGATGGCCGGCTCCTGCCTCAAAAGGGAGCGAAAGGCCGGCGCGTTGACGACGGCGGCCATTATACGCGCATTGTCCCCAACCGTTGCCTCGTCTAACTCCGCCGCGTCCGGCCATGACCGCAGATATGCCCGGATCACTCCCTCGAGTTCCATCTGCACTGCAGCTTGATCCGACAGGGATCGAGCCAGGGCAAGCACCCGTTCGTTCATCCGGCGCTCGTGTTCGATCTGGACAGCGGTCGCGCCGGCCTCCGCCGAGATCGTCCGCGCCTGCTCATGCAGCAGCCACTCGATCGGGACTGACGGACCGGCGAGCATAACGACCGCCCAAGCCCCAACCCGCGGCCCGGCCACCGCCGCGATCAACCCACCCTCGCTATGCCCGAGGAGGGCGATCCGCTCAGAATCCACGGCCGGGTGCCCCGCGAGCCACCTGTAAGCCGCGACCACGTCCGCAACGGCCCCGTCGAAGTCTTGTTCGCCCGCGTCCCCGGTCGAACCGCCGACGCCGCGGTCGTCGCATCGGAGGACGACGTAACCGCAACCGGCGAAGTACTCGGCGATGGTCCGAAATGGAGTATGGCCGCAGACCGTTTCGTCCCGGTCATTCGCCCCTGACCCGGACACGAGGAGCAGACCCGGGCGCGGACGTACGGTTGGGGGCGCGAGCAACGTCCCCGCCAAGACGGCATCCGCCGCCGGAATTCGAACCTCTTTGGTTTGTAGCTGCATAATCCGGAACCCGCGAGCGCCGAAAAAAACCGAACCCGATGCCTGTCTGGTCGCGAGGGGCAACTACGGCGACCGAACGATTGAGATAACGTGGGGCGAAACCGCCGCCAAGCCCGCCGAAAGGTAAAACGCAACGCCCAAACAAAGTCGCTGTTTCGCCCTCACGTCCATTTAATAGTTGGGCCGTGCGTTATCCTGACGCGAGTTTTCTCTCCTTTGATAGCCACATCAACAGAAAACTGCAAATCACGCCAATTATCAAGCCTGTGATTGCCAACGAAATCGCGTATAAATAAAAATCTTCTGCCGCCACCGATGGAGTAAAGTCGCCAAAGTCCGCGCCTGTTTCCACTCCGACGCTCCATTCACGCATAATCGAAGCGGCTTTGAAAACACCCGCAAACAACAGCGGACACGAAAACACAGGAACGATTGCCGCAAACCAAAATCTTTTTGATCCGAATGCCAAGCCGCCTGCGACGGCAATGAGCGGCGCAACCCAAACACCGACGTTTGCAATGTTTTGGTATAAGCCAGAACCAATTACTTTGTAAGGCAAACAATTAACAAGTTCGTGATAAAGCAAATACGCTTGACCTAACGCGCCGATGCCGCCAATAACAACGGCGACCCAACTCCAAGATTGACGAATTCCATCGAGGGGATTCATAACGCAGAACGGTTGAAATGACTTGGGGCGAGTCGCTGTTTCGCCCTCACGTCCATTGAATACTTATGCCCGCCGCTTCTTTAATCGTTCTTCTCACGTTTAGGGAAAGGCACTTCTGTGGTTACGAAATCTATAAAGTCTTTGATTGCTTTCTCATTTCCGCAAATGCTTCTGATGCCCGTTCCCGGCAAGGTTGCATTACAACATTGAAAACAAACGTCAGTCATCAACAAGAGCTTGTCTTTTTGGTAAAAGCGCAGAACGTAAGCTGGAGCGAAGCAGCCTGCTCCGTTTCCATTTTTGAGGCTACGCCACAATTTAGAAATTTTGTTTGCATCTTCACCCGATAAGGTTTTCGACGCAAGAACTTTACCGGGAAAACTGCCGCAAACAATGTCGGGTTGAGTGCAGTCAATATCTTTGCGGTTTGTCCTGATTGATTCGATTGCCAGAATCTCAACTTTATCAACGGTTGGCAGATTGGTAACGCTTTGCAGAAACGGCGTATCTTCGTCGGTCTGTTTCGTTTGAGCAGATACCGCGGAAAAACTCGCCAAGCAAAATAAAACACAAAATGTGTAGGTTAAAGATTTCATGCGTTCATGTGAAAGGGCATAAGGCTCAGCATCAGCGGCTGCCGCCGTGATTTTCATGCACTTTGTTTTTTGCGATACCACTCGCGCAGCTTCGATTGCAACTCTTTTCGTTTGCCTTTGCGCTCAACATACTCGTGATAAGCATAAGCGCCTTCGGATTTGTATTTCTCTTGCACGTCAATAGGAAGCAACTCAACAAAACCAATTTTAAGAATGTTAACTAAAATAAAATAAGCTGTGTCGCCAACTTTTAATTCATCTGTAAAACGCGGACAACGCGGGTCAGGCATCACGGTCGTGTCAGTAATTTTGTCAATCAAACACGGAACAACAGCTTCGCCTGCATCGACTAACGCATCCCAAGCGGGATCAACGCCTTTCTCGCCCCAACCACGCGGAAACTCCTTGATTTCAGAGACCCGATTGCACAGAGCCTTTGCATCACGGAACGAGAGGTTCTGCGATTGCGAAAAGGTGTTGACGGCGCACAAACCGAAGAACAAAATGAGCAATGTGATGAATTTTGTCATAAGAATAATCGCTCCGTTTTTCGATTAAACGCGCCACACGAATCCTTGATACGTTCGACATGCGTTAAACATATGAACGCAACTTTACCAAAATTCATTTGCTCGGTTCGGCACACCTAAAAACTCATAATCGTCAACCGTAAAGTGCATTACGCCTTGATGCTTGCCGTACTGATACTCTTCAAATTGTGTTTCACATGCACCTTTTCGAGCGGCTGCCCAAAGAAGCGGATGTCCGTCAAGCACTCGCGCATATAAGACTCTTCCTTTCTCATCCACTAAGACGTGAACTGAAACTTTGCCCGTAACTCTAGCGGTTTGTGCGGCTAGCGGAAACCGAACCACAGGACGACACTTTATAATCGGGCAATCGTTATGGCAAATCGGAAGTTTAATGTTCAAAGGTCGGCTGGCGAAGAAGGTTTTCACAACATCAGCGCCATCTTTATCACAAGCAAAGTCTTCATATTTGACGTTTTCTTTATAGAGATTCTGTTTCCCAAGCGGTTCTTGTTTTTCTTCTTTCGTTTGGGAAATGGAAGATGTCTGAAAAAAGGCTAGCGAGAGAAAACAGCAAAATAAAAAGAACAAACTGAAACTAAGTTTTCTGGTTGCTATTTTGAATCTCATAACTAAATTAGACACCATCAAGAAGAAATAGTTCGAAACAAAGGAAAACGTCGAACGTTCGAGTTAACCGGCCCGCCGTAGCGGGTCCGGTTGAACGAGAGTTAGGCGCCGCTCGGGTTCGGAGGTGACGGCGACTGGTAGAACTGAAGGCCGTTCCCGCTGGGGTCTCGGACGTGAAACTCTCTGGTACCCCATGGAGTGTTTGCCGGCATGTGCCAGGGCGTGGCCTGCGCTGCTGCAAGCACACGTTCGGCTCGAGCACTGAACTCGCGATAGAGGGCGTCAACATCTCGGACGAGGAACCTGTAAACCGGGCGATCCTGCCCACTCCCAGCGTCAGGCAGTTCGTTCCATTGGATGTGGATCTCAACGTCGTCCCGCCTGAGGCCGGCGTACCTAGGGTTGTCTTGGTCGTCGAGGAACGCAGTCGTGAAGCCCAACTCGACGAAGAAGCTGATCGAGCGCTGAACGTCGCTCGTCATAAGCACCGGGTGCACGGCGAGTAACTGCGAGTTGGTGCCTGGGACAGTGCTCACGGATCTTCCGGGGGCGGTGGATTCGGCACGGCGGTGGATTGCGCCGCCTAACGTTTGATTACGCCGTTGTGGTGAACTTGTGATTTCATCTTTCATACGCTGTTCACTATTAATCGTAGGCGGCAAAAGTGTCGTCCGATACAGGAGCGATCTTGCCCAAGCTATCAATTGAAAAGCCAGCGTGATATTTCCTGTAAAGACCACGAAATATCGTCCGACTCGCCTGGAGAACAAATGTGTGACTCACGCGCTGTGGTCTGGGAATTCTAAAAGACCGATCGAGGTGCGTCGAAAGCTTGTGTGCTTCTTCTGCGCAGACTTCTATGTCCTCGCTGTGAATCTCATGCCAGATTCCATATTCAATAGTAAGACCATCCTTTTTGCTTTCCAGCGCTCGGGAATGACCGCCGGCCTGGAAGACTCCCCCGAGGTATCCAACTCGATCATTCAGGTTTGCTTACGCCCCAATCATGAAAAAGATACCAATGTTCGTCAATCTTTTTGTAAAAAGTTCCTCTGCTTTCAAAACCCATTTCATCTAAAGAATCAACCAACGGAGATGGTTCTTTCAAACTGTGAGCATAACCTTTTGAAATCACGATGGACTCCTGCTCGTCGATGTCAGAAACGGCTATTGATGCAGAAGCAAACTTCAAAATATCGCCCTCTTTAGAAACACGGCGAATAGAAGAACTTCCGAGTTGATTAAAGAGGTTTTTGTATTCATTCCACGGTTCGGTTGAAAGGCCTTCCTGGGTGTCATTCTGCCAAGTATTGTAACCTTTCAACTGGACGAGATCTCTGTAAATTGACTTTACGGCTGAATCTTCATTTGCCATTTTCACAATTTTCTCAAAGTTTGCTCGATTTTCGTAAAAACTCTTTATTAGCTTTGAATCGGAAACGTGCGGTTTGTAAGGAAAGAAAGATGTGCAGGCCCATAATATTAGGACTGAAAAGCAAATTCCAATCAAATGTTTTTGCCCCATAAAATTTCTTCTCCGATTACAACAGAATAGAACCTAACCGCGGCATCAGCGGCGAGCGCAATCTTCATACAGGATCCGCGAAAAAGCCTTTCGAAATCCAGAATATCTCATTCTGGCTTTCTCCGCATCACCGATTCGAACGGATCAATCAACCTGAACGCTCAAGATGGATCTCAGCGCGATTCAGCACTCTTCAGAACGCACAATCTGCGGTGGTAGCGCTGATTCGCTGGAAGTCGATTTCAAATCTTCGAAATGAAACGCCGCCTGAAGACGGAATTCCGAACGAAGTTCCAAACTCAGTCGATCTGATCCTTCAAACCGCCGTAAACGTATTTCGGAACGAAATCCTTTTGAAAGAAGTTGTTCGGGAAGATCGGCGGATAGGCGCTGACTTCGTTGAGCCGGCGCATTTGGTCGTCCGAGAGATTCACATTCAGACTCGCGAGATTGTCGTGCAACTGCGAAAGACGCCGCGTGCCGATGATCGGGACCATTTTCGGGTCCTTGTGGCGGATCCAGGCGAGAGCGACCTGCGACGGGGAAACTCCGAGTTCGGCGGCGATGGTTACAACTTCACTCGCGATTCGCGTTTTGCGTTCACGCTCGGGCTCAAGCGCGCCCTGCATCGGTTCCGAACCGAATCGGCCCGACTTCGCGTCGTCGCTGTTCATATCGAGATACTTCCCGGCCAAAATCCCGCCTGCCAGCGGCGACCAGGGCGTGACCGTCAACCCGAGTTCCTTCGCCATCGGGATCAATTCTTCCTCCGGCGTGCGTTCGATGAGGCTGTATTCGATCTGCAGCCCGACGAACGACCGCCAGCCGCGCAATTCGGCGAGCGTGTTCGCCCGCGCGACGTACCACGCGGGCGCGTCCGAGATTCCGATGTACAGAACTTTTCCCGACGAAACAAGATCGTCGAAAGCGCGCATCACCTCTTCGACCGGCGTCAGTTTGTCCCAGATATGCATCCAGTAAAGATCGATGTAATCGGTCTTCAGACGCTTGAGCGATGACTCGACCTCGCGGATCATCGCCTTGCGGTTGTTTCCGCCGGCGTTCGGGTCGCCCATCACGATCGAATTGGAGAATTTCGTGGCGAGAACGACAGAATCGCGATGGCCCTGAATAAATTCGCCGAGAAGCGTCTCGCTCGAACCGTTGGTGTAAATGTTCGCCGTATCGATGAAATTCCCGCCGGCCTCGCGAAAGGCGTCGTACATCGCCCGCGATTCGTCACCGCCCGCACCCCAACCCCAATCCTCGCCGAACGTCATCGTCCCGAGGCACAGTTCCGAGACCCGTAAGCCGCTGTTTCCTAATAGTTTATATCGCATCGATCTTAATCCTAAACTCCCGTCGCTGCTGAAGAATCATTAAAAGCATCCAACGACACTTCACCTTTGAAATTCCCACTTCATCTCGAGTCATCAGCCTGATCGAGTCATCAGCCTGAGTCGATTGACAAAGCCATCGTCCGCCAGCTTAACCATCAACCGACACCATCGTCGAAACTCACGTCGGACAGTCGCCGAGCGACAGTATCTCAACGCGATCTCTCGAAGTCGATTTCGTTGTCGTTCCTTAAGCGGAATTCCTTTCAGCCTTTGCAGAAACAACTCCTTCGCATAACCACAGCGGAAAGCCGTGATGTCGGCCTCGAGAAAGGTGCAAAGTTCGTCAAAGAAATCGTTCGGCCGTTCGTGAAAACCAAGATCGAGCGGTTCAAGTTTGATTTGATACAGACGATCTACCGCTTCGAGAAATCGGTTGCGTGCCTTTTGAACTGAAGCCGGCTCAAACGGTCCTTCAGGTCGACGCCGCCAAGTATTCCACTCGTTCTTGAAGTGACAATGCGCATCAACTGCGTCCGGCATTAGCTTCGAATACGATGAATTGACCACGATTCCCATTGGACTAATCGGTTCAGCGCGGCGTGAGCAGGCCGCCATAAAACCGCTGGTAATTCGGCGCCGAAACGCCTAGCCTCTTCGCTTCGCGAACGACATAGCCGGTCAGCGTCTCGATTTCGGTCCGCCCGCCTTTTTTGAAATCGGAATGCATCGAGGACGTCGATGCGGGAGGCGCCCTTCTGATCTTCTCAAGCGTCGCGATCTCATTATCGTAAGCGATTCCGACGCCTTTCGCACGGGCGACGGCCGCAACCTCCCCGATCAACGATTCCAGAAGCGCCCGGTTCTCGTCCGTTTCAAGCAGCCCGCCGATTGTCGAATCGAGCGCCGAAGTCAGCGTCGCAAGCGGCGATATGAAGATGAACTTCTCCCAGACGGTCTTTTCGATATCGGCGGACAATTGCGTGTCAACGCCCGCGTTTCGAAGGATAGATTCGAACTTCAGAAGTTTCTCGTAATCCGAAGCCTTGCCGCCGAACTGAAAGAGCCGAATCTCGCTGTCGACGCGTACGAGCCCCGGCGACTGAAGGCGCGCGACGATAAAGACGCAGCCGTTCCAGACATCGGCGTCCGGAAAGAAGGCACGGATCCGTTCGGCATGATCGACGCCGTTCAGCAGCGGCAGGATCGAAGTCCGCGGCCCGATCAGCCTTGAGAAGCGGGTTACGCTTTCTTCAAGATCGTAAGCCTTCGTCGCGATGACGAGAAGATCGACCTCGCCGATCCTGTCCGGGTCATTGGTGACCAACGCCGGTTTTGAAATTGTTTCGCCGTCCGCTGTCGAGATCGTCAAACCGTTTTCTTCGATCGCCGTGGCGTTTGCGCCGCGTGCGATGAAGATGATCTCGACCTCGTCCGATGCGGCAAAATGCGCGGCGAGCATTCCGCCGAGGTAGCCGCCGACGCCGCCTGTTCCGAGGATCGCGATTCTGAACTTCATCGTGTTTGTTTGCCCGCGAATCGGCAGTTACGTATCATCCAGATGACTCACTCGTTAAAGAACGCCGGCGAATCACGCAAAAACATAGAAAAGCAATTGGTTCCCGCGAGTCTTCGCGGATTTTGCCGGAAAACGATCTTTGATTCCCAAACTGATCACTATCCCAGAGCCGGGTAGTCAAGGTATCCCTTTTCGCCGCCGCCGTAGAACGTCGAGGGGTCGGGCTCGTTGAGCGGCGCTTCGATTCTGAATCGTTCCGGCAGGTCCGGATTAGCCAGGAACTTCACGCCGTAGACGATCGCGTCGGCTTTCCCTTCGGCCAAGAACAGCTCGCCGCGCTCTTTGTCGAAATTCGCGCCGGCAAAGTAAACGCCATTGAAAAGCGGGCGCAATTTTTCGTGCCAACCGGTATTCGCGTGATCGCCGATGTGCAGGTACGCAAGGTTCTTCGCGCCGAGATGTTTCACTATGTACGTGTAAACTTCGTCGGCGTCAGGTTCCTGAATGTCGTTGAACGGCATTGCGGGCGACAGTTTGAGTCCGACGCGTTCGCTTCCGACCGCGGCGATCATCGCGTCCAGAACATCGAATAGAAAACGCGCGCGGTTCTCGATCGATCCGCCGTACTCGTCCGTTCGCAGGTTCACGGGTTTCATCAGAAACTGGTGCACGAGATAGCCGCTCGCGCCGTGGAGTTCAACCCCGTCGAATCCGGCGTCGATCGCGTTCTTCGCGGCGGTCCCGAAATCCGCGATCGTCTGTTTTACTTCTTCAAGCGTCAACGGGCGCGGTTCGACGAAATCCTTCATCCCGGCGTCGGTGTAGTTCTGTCCGGCGGCCTTGACGTTGCTTGCCGAGACAGGCTGGGCGTTTCCCGGAAGCAGATCGGGCAATGCGATCCGGCCGGTGTGAAAGATCTGCATAAAGATCCTTCCGCCCGCCGCGTGGACCGCGTCCGCGACTTTCCGCCACGAATCGATCTGCTCGGCCGTGTAGATCCCGGGCGTCCGCACGTATCCCTTCGCCATTGCTGAAACGTTCACGGCTTCCGTGATCAAAAGCCCTGCGGAAGCCCGCTGGACGTAATAGTCAGCGACGTAATCAGGCTGAACGCCGTCGTCGCTCGCCCGGCTCCGGGTCATCGGAGCGTAAATGATCCGATTCTTGAGTTCGATGTTTCCGATCGTCAGTGCATCAAATAGTGTTGTCATACTTCCCTTTTCTACTCCTTACCAAAATCCTTCCGACCTTCAGCGACCGGATCAACCCTCGCGCGCGGCGAAGATCCCGCGCCGCATCTTGCTGACGTGTCCGAGCCAGCGATCGTAATCTGTCGCCTTGTTGACGATGTAACCGGCAACTTCCGGATGCGGCAGGATCAGGAAGTTTCCGCTCTCCAATCCGCGGACGACGGCCTCGGCGCAATCTTCGACCTCGATCGCTTCGGGCATCAAAAAGCTCTCCGGTTCGCCTTCTTTGGTCGCGATGAGGTCGGTTTTCACTCCTTGCGGGCAAAGACAAAAGACCTCGATTTCCTGTTCGCGATATGCAAACGAAAAATACTCGGCGAGCGCGACTGCGGCGTGTTTCGTCACCGCGTATGGCGCGGCCGTCGGCAACGTCAGCAAACCGGCGGCCGATGCCGTGATCATAAACGCCCCGCCGCCGCGTTCGATCATCGACGGAAAAACGGCCCGCGCGATGTAAACGTGCGACATCACGTTGATCTCGTGAATCCTTTGCCAGCTCTCATTTGAGACCTCAAGACAGCCCTCGTCACCGCCGATTCCGGCGTTTGAACATACAAGGTCGATGTGTCCGAACTTTTCCAGCACATCGCCGATTACATTCCTGACCTGAGCTTCATCCGCGACATCCATCCGATACGCCGCGCCGCCGACGCGTTCGGCAACCGCTTCAGCTTCATCAAGATCGATGTCCGTGACGACGACCGTCTTCGCGCCTTCGCGATGAAAGCGTTCGCACAAGCCGCGACCGATGCCGTTGGCTCCGCCGGTGACGAGAATGACTTTGTCCCTGATATTCATCTCAATCGAATAATTGAAAATTGACAGTACAGTTGATAATTGAAGATTGATCTAACTCACGGTCAGCACGACCTTTCCGGTTGTTTTTCGCGCTTCGATCGCCTCGTGAGCCTCGCGGGCTTTTTCGAGCGGAAACTCCGTGACCTCGATCTTCAAGCGACCGGCGGCGATGTGTTCTAGCAGTTCCCGGGTGAAAGCGATACGGTTCGCAATCGGTTCGTTCATCAGCCAGTAACCCTGAATCTTGTGGTTCTTCTGCATCAGACTGAGGACCGAGACCTTGAAATCCTGCCCGCTCGCCGCGCCGTAAACCCACATCGTTCCGTGTTTTGCGAGCACCTTGAGATTCTGAGCGACAATATCGCCGCCAACCATCTCGATCAGCCAGTTGACGCCGCGCCCTTCGGTCGCTTCGAGAACCTGTTCGGGCCAGTCGGTCTCGGTGTAATTGATCAGCACGTCAGCGCCGAGCGCGGCGACTTTTTCGAGTTTTTCGGTGCTCGACGCGGTCGCCAAAACCCTTAATCCCTTGAATTTGGCGAGTTGCACAAGCAAACTGCCGACACCGCCGGCGGCGGCGTGAATCAATATCGTCTCACCGGATTTCGTGCCGCTGAGCAAACCGAGCGCGGTCAAACCCTGGACGAGCAGTGCGGTCGATTCCCCATAGCCGAGTTCGTCGGGAATTGGGATCACGGTGTTCGCCTTGGCGGTCGCGAACTCGGCATATCCGCCGCTGCCTGGCGTTGCGAGCACGCGCTGACCGACGCTGAGATTCGCGACCCCGGAACCGACCGATTCGATCGTGCCGGCCGCTTCATAGCCGAGAGTAAACGGCAGTTGCGGTTTTGTCAGATAATTCCCGCTCCGCATCATCGTGTCGGCGTAGTTGACACCGGCCGCTGCGACCTTGATCAAAACCTCGTCCGCCGCCGGAACCGGTTTATCAATTTCCTCGAGCGTCAACTTTTCCGCTCCGCCCAATTCGTGAACTCTGATTGCTTTCATAATTTTGTGTTTGGTTCGGACTTCCAAACTACGTCTTTCCGATCCACGATTCGTCCGCGGCTTCGCGCCAGCGATCGCGGATCGATTCGAATTCGTTTCCCGTCAAATTTCCGGCGGCGATGTTTTTGACATTCGCGCGCAGGTTCCGTTCGCTTTTCGTTCCGACAATCGCGGTCGCGACGCCCCCGATCGTCAGCGTGAAACGCAGTGCAAGCGAAACCGATTCTTCGAGTGTTCGCTTCAAAAAAGGATACTGAAGCTTTCCCAGCCGCTCCCAATAGTCGCGATAGTAGGCCTCCTCCGGCTCCGAATCGAATCGCCAAGCGACATTCGCGACCGGTCGTTTCGCGATCACGCCGACATTCTTCTCTAACGCAACCGCGACGTTGCCGTCGATCGGAGACTGATCGGCGATCGAAACGGAAGTTTGAAGCGTGTCGAAAAAGTCGAGTCCGAGTGCGAACTGCGCGTCTTCGTTGTCGCCGGAATAGCCGACAAAACGCGTCAATCCGCGCTCTTGGGCCCTGATCAACCCTTCGATGCAATCGGCCTGCCGCAAGATCTCGGCCGAACAGCTGTGAAGTTGGGCGACATCCAGATGATCGGTCTGCATCAGTTTGAGCGATTTCTCGATCGTCTCGACAACGCCTTTTTTCGACCAGTCTTCGCGCGTGAATCCGTCGAGCGCTCCGCACTTACTGGTCAAAACAAACTCGCTGCGGCGGTTTGAGATCGCCTTGCCGATCAATTCCTCGCTTCGAAAATAGGCAGCGGCAGTGTCGATCAGATTGATCCCGGAATCGAGGGCCGCGTTCAAAACCGCCGCCGCCTCGGAATCCGGCGAGCCGGACGAACGGATTTCCCACCCGCCGAATCCGAGCACGGAAACTTCAAGACCCGTTTTGCCGAGAATTCTTTTTTGCATCCTCTTCGGCGACTTCCTTCGGGGCGCTTTCTATCCACTACCAACTATCAACTATTCCGGAAGAGTTGACAGTTGCCGGAAAAGCGCTTCTTCCCGGCCCTCTATTTCGCCAACTCCGCATCGAGACTCGCCAACAGGCGTTCGTCGTCCGGCTTGACGTCCGGCGCGAAGCGGGCGGCGATCGTGCCGTCTTTGGCGATCAGAAATTTCTCGAAGTTCCAGAGCACCTCGCTCGGCGTCGAGCGAACCGAGCCGAATCCCTTCAGTTTTTCTTCGAGGCCCCCGTCGTTGACGTCGGTTTCCGGTTTCGTCTCGGTCAGATAATGGTAAAGCTGATGCTGGTCGTCGCCTTTGACCGAGATCTTCGAGAACATCGGGAATGAAACGTTGAAGTTCGTCGAGCAAAACTCCTTGATCTCTTCTTCGGTTCCGGGTTCCTGGCCCATAAAATTGTTCGCCGGGAATCCGAGGATCTCGAAACCCTTCCCTTTGTATTCACCATAGAGGCTTTGAAGCCCTTCGTACTGCGGCGTCAGGCCGCATTTTGATGCGACATTGACGAGAAGAAGGACTTTGCCCTTGTAATCCGCCAAATTCGTTTCCGCCCCGTCGATCGTTTTCACGGGAATATCGTAAATTCCGTTTGCCATATTTTTTCTCCTTTTTAGTCAGCTTCTTTACGGATCATCATCAGCCCGTCCCGAACCGTAAGCAACACCTGGCTGACGCGCGCGTCGGCCTTGATCTTTTGATTGAATTCGTGAAGCGAACCGGTTTCGTCATCGACCTTTTCGGCGCGGTCCGCCGCCAAAACCTTGCCGCTCCAGAGAACGTTGTCCGCGAGAATCACGCCGCCGATTCGAAGTTTCGGGATAACGAGGTCGAAGTAGTTGGAATAATTGGGTTTATCGGCGTCAATAAAGACGAGATCGAGCGTTTCGTCAATTGTCGGAATGATCTCGATCGCATTGCCGAGCCGGCCTTCGATCTTCGTTCCGAGCGGTGAACGCGACCAGAAATCCGTCGCGAGTTTGAACGTTTCCGGCTCAATGTCGAGCGAGTAAATGCGACCATCTGCGGTCAGCCCTTCGGCGATACAAAGCGCCGAAAACCCCATATACGTTCCGATCTCAAGAGCCCGACGCGGCGCGGCCGTACGGCTCAGCATCGACAATAGCCGCCCCTGATAAAACCCCGACAGCATCGATCTGTCGGATCGCTCCGCATATGTTTTCTGCAGGATCTCCTCAAGCAGAGCGTCGTGGCCGGAGGTGAATCGATCCGCGTATTTTTGAATTTCTTCGTCAATCATCTTTGTTTGCGACGAGTCTCGCAGCCTCCGCGGACGTTACGACCGGAACGATCTCGCATTCCATAATATCCGCCCAGCTTTTCGTCCAATCCTCAAAAAGCGCAAAATCTTCGGTTTCCATCAACTGGAAACAGGTCTTGAGATCCGTGTCGATCCAACTCGAAACATAGTTGAGCCCATCCGGCATCATCCGGCCCTTTTCCTCGAAACGACGATAGATCGCCGGCGCGTCGAGAAACTTTTCGATGACCATGTAGAGCATTTCAAATCTTCCTAAGACGTTGGCTTCGGATTCTGACCGACGTTTATCACCAGTTTCCCGAAATGCGACGCCGATTCCATCGTCTTCAGCGCATCGCGAGCCTCGCTGAATTCGAACACGCGATCGATCACAGGTTTTATGCGGTGCCGTTCGAAAAACTCCAGCATCGATTCGAACATCGCGCGCGAACCGACAAAGATCCCCTGAAGTTTGATCGCTTTCATAAAGATCGGCATCCAGTTTACATCGGCGTTTCCGGCAAGCACGCCGATGAGCGCGATGTGACCGCCCATACGCGCGGCCGCGATCGATTTTGAAAGCGTGCCGGCACCGCCGACCTCGATCACGTGATCAACGCCGCGCCGGTCGGTCAGTTCGGAAACCCGCTTATCCCAATCAGGGGTTGTCTTATAGTTTATCAGTTCGTCCGCGCCGAGTTCGCTCGCTCGTCGAAGTTTTTCGTCGCTGCTCGATGTGACGATCACTTTCGCGCCGAACGCTTTCGCGATCTGGAGCGCAAAGACCGAAACTCCGCCCGTCCCCTGGACCAAAACCGTATCGCCGGGTTTGATACCGCCCGATTCGACAAGCGCGTGCCACGCGGTGACGGCCGCGCACGGCAGGGTCGCCGCTTCATCGAAACTCAGGTAATCCGGAATCGCGACCAATCCGGACTGATCGAAACAGCCGAATTCACACAAAACGCCGTCGCGGTCACCGCCGAGCGCGGTGCGTGCCTTTTCGAACGTAACCTCGCCGTCGATCCAGCCCTGCATAAATATCGGGCAGACTCGGTCGCCCGTTTTCCAGCGTGTGACGCGCTCGCCGACCGCGACGACCTCGCCCGCGCCGTCCGAGAACGGCACGAGCGGCGTCTTGAGCCGCGGGTTGTAGAGCCCTTGAACCATCAGCAGATCGCGGAAGTTCAAAGACGCCGCCCTGATTCGAACAAGGACTTCGCCGGCCATCGGCGACGGCATTTCCCGATCGGAAACCGTAAGCCGGTCAATTCCGAATTGATTGATTTCGTATGTCTTCATCTTGCAGGTTCAACCGCGTCAACGAAAGCAATTCGAGCTTTCGCGAGACGCACATCATAATCAGTAGTCGCGATCCTGAAATCCATTCAGTCTTTCTTTTTTAGCAAAGCGTCGATGCATATCGATCCGCCGCCGGCAAAGAACAAATAGAGAAAGACGAAACAGTAAAGCACCGCGAGCTCGCCCTTGTTGACGATCGGCAGGAACGCGTTCAAGCCGTGGGCCATAAAGTACGCGACGGCCATCAGTCCGCTAAGAACGAATGCCGTCCAGCGTGTAAAGAGTCCAACCATCAAAAACAATCCGCCGAAGAACTCGAGCGCGCCGGCGACCAGAATGATCGTCGCGACCTCGCCGCCTCCGCCGCCCTGCGACGCAGGAAAACCGAAAAGCTTCTGCGTTCCGTGCCAAACGAACAAAAACCCCGCCATAAAGCGCAGCAAACTCAAAATTCGCGGCTGCCAACTCGTCCAAAAATCCGTCATTCGTTCCTTCCTCCCTTAAATTCGATCAATTATTCGCGGCATTGGAACTGGAATTCCAATGCTCCAGAAGTTGTTGAAACTCGTTCTGGATCGCCTGGTTGCGATCCTCATTGTACCAGCGCTGCAGCTTCTCCATCATCTCGGACTTGTCCAAGCCAATTGACTTCATCTCGAGAAAATAGTCCATCGCGGCCCGCGGACGCGGCCCCCACGTTCCAAGTTCGGCAAGCGTTTCGGCGTCGAGCGCGATCAGCTTTGGGATCGACCTCGCTCCGTTCGTCAAATACGCATCCATCAGGCCAAGATTCTCATCCCTCAGCACATATCGCGTTTCTATGTTTTCAGCCGCTGCGGCTATCCGTTCGATGACCGGTATCGACTGCGCCGCATCGCCGCACCACCCTTCCGTGATTATCAGCCAGATCATTTTCCGACGGTTTTCGTGGACCGAGGCAAGTATTGATTCACCGAGAACCGTCGTTTTTCCGACCCGTTTCATCCGCCGGATGTTGAGCTTCGCATAATCCAACATCGCTTCGGACTGATTCGGTCCGGTTGTTTTGCCTTCAGCGAGCAAACGGTCGAGCAGATTCGCGTACCCGGACCAGGTCATTGATTTTTCGATATAATCTTTCATTGTTCACCCCTTTTCAAATCTTCAAGCTCTTTTTCGAGCTTTTCGATGTATTCGTTCAACGGCTCGATCATTTCCTTTACCTCATCGGCCGTGTAGCGCGGAGTTATATGCTGCGGACAGTTCCAGTCAAACGCTTCGATATGAAATATCAGTGCGCGTTCGATCTTCGCGGCATAACCTTCGGGCTTGAGGCGCGCGAGCGTTCCCGGATCTTTGACGATCTCGGCGCGGGCCAGGATCTTCAGCCGGCGCCGATTCGCGTAATCCATCAAAAACAGTGCCGACTTGTCATTTCCGGCGAGATTTCCGACGCTGACGTACTGTCGGTTGCCCCGGAAATCTGCAAATCCGAGCGTTCCTTCATCGAGGACGCGAAGAAACCCGCGCGGCCCGCCGCGAAACTGCACGTAGGGCCAGCCTGTTTCGCCGACCGTCGCGAGATAGAAACCATCCCGCTGTTCTATGAAGTCGACCTCGGCGCCGCCGAGCGCCGAGGGCGTGGTTTCGCCCGATTCCGAACGGGCATAGATCGCCCGCGACTTTTGCTTTTCCTGAACAGCCAAAACGTTTGGCGTAAACGCGAACTCAAAGAACTTCGACGACATTTTCACCTCTTACTGCGTCAGGCGCTGCAGGATACCGTTGCGCTCGATCAGCCACCAGTAACCGGCGAGCAAACCTGATAACGACTTCAACAACAACGCCTTCATCCGAACTCCTCAGATCCTGACGACCAGATCTTCGCGGCGACCGCGGACTTTCGGCAATGAAGCGAGTCGGTCGTTTTCTGCGTCGCGATAGCCGACGGCCGCGAGCACGACGGCCGAATAATCCTCGAGCCCGAGGATCTCGTTGAACTTCGCCGCTTCGAACCCTTCCATCGGCGTCGCGTCGATTCCGAGAAGCGCGGCCGCGTTGAGCAAGAATCCAAGCGCGATGTATGCCTGGCGAGAATTCCAGGTTTCGGCATAACCGCCGTCGATCGCGTGGGCGGCCGAATCGTTGAGCATTTTTTCGAAGCCCTCCAACGACTCGCGCTCCGTGCCGCGAACCTCGGCGTTGAGGTCGATGAATCGCGCGACGTCCTCGGTCGTCAGCGCACGTTTGTACGCGAATACGACCAGATGCGAACTGTCGGTGATCTGTGGTTGATTATATGCCGCGGGCCGGAGCCGTTCTTTCATCGCCGGATCGGTGATGACGATGAATTTGTAAGGCTGAAGTCCGTAGCTCGACGGCGCAAGCAGCATCGCGTCTTCGATCGTTTTCCAGTCCGTGTCGGACACCTTTTTCGTCGGGTCGTATTTCTTGACGGCATAGCGCCAGTTAAGTTGCCCGAGAATCGCCTCGCGCGAGATTTTATGATTGTTCATTATTGCCCCTTTTTCGTTCATATTTTTGTAACCAGCGTTGATACAAAACAACGCAAAAAAACTCGATCAAACCGCGGCCGTCTGGTCCTCGACCGATTCGATCACGTCGCGCAGCGTGTAAAGCGCAAGTTTTTCTTCGATCGCGCGGTCGATCTCGGTCTGCAAACCGCCGAGCACGCGCTGGATGTTGCGGCCGACGAAACAATCTTGATTCGGCGTGTTCGGATGGAGCGAAAAAACCTCGCTCTTGGCGACCGCGTTGAAAACTTCAAGCAACGAAATGTCTTCGGCTTTCTTCGACAAACACGTTCCGCCGCAGGCGCCGGTCTGCGAAACAACCAGATTCGCCTCGTGCAGACTGCAAAGCAACCGTCTGATGACGACCGGATTCGTGTTCACGCTTTTCGCCAGATAATCCGACTTGATGCGTTCGTCACAACTCTTGGCGAGCATTGCCAAGACGTGAACCGCGATCGAGAACTGACTGTTTGCCGCCATAACTGTAACAAGTATAGTTACAAATTCCGCCGCTTGTCAAGCAAAGCGTCGGCAACCGCCGAATTCAGTGATCGATCGACTCACGAAGTTCGTCGATCGATTCGTCGGAAATCAGACGAAATTCCCGAATTCGCTCGTCGTTCGGAAGATAACTGGCGGTCAGCGCGTCGCAGATGACGAGTGATGCGCAATCGATCCCGCTTCGCCAACCGTTTTCGCCGGTCGAACGGATGATCAGGCTTTCGGCATCGATCTTTGCCGCGACGAGCATCGTCCGCGCAAGCCACAGAAACTTGTCCCAACCCGAGACAACGGCCACCAAATCGGATTTCGATGGGCGGTTTTCGACCGACATCGCTTCGGCGACCGAACGAGCTTTTAGATAGACGCATTCAGTTTCGGCTCCGATCTTCGGCTTCTCGTCGAACATCGCGGCGATAACGGTTCGATCGTCGCCCACGCCGTCGAATTGCAGCGTTGGAGATCCATCGACGCGGATCCCAAGAGAATCGCGGATCTCGGCGACGAGAATCTCCCGAAATCCTTCATCGTCTTCAAGCAGCAGCACCCGATTCGGCTGTCTTTGAACGGCGAATCTAGAAACGCATCCGCGAATCTCTTCATCCGAGAATCCAAGTTCACGCGCTTCCTTCAAGAATCTCGCGACCAGCCATTCGATCGAATTCTCGTTGCCGCCGTCCGTTTCGCGCACATAGAAACCGCTTCCCTTTCTAAATTCCAGCCAGCCGAGATCGGCCAACTCCTGATAGGCGTGCGAAACGGTATTCGCGTGAATCGTGAATCGGCGCGCGATCTCGCTGGTGCTCGGGAGTTTGTCGCCGACGGCGAGTTCGCCACTCGCGATTCCGAGCGTCACCTGCGTGACGATCTGTTGGCGGACCGGGATTTCCGATTTCTTGGCGATCCAAAGTTTCATCAATCGTCCAACTGTTCGAGAATGCGACCGACGAGTCCGAATGGCGAAGTTGTCCGCCGCTCAAGTCCGCGGTCGTTGAAACGCGTTTCGGTCAGGTAATTCGTCAGAAACTGGAGATTCTCTTCCTTTTTCTTGCCGAGCAGCGCCGCGGATCTGTCCGTCGCTTCCTTGCCGAAGGTCACGGCTGGCGCATTGTTCCCCTTAAATCTCGCAAACGCCGTATTCTTGGAAAAATTCTGGCCGGTCAGACGCGCGTCGAGACATTTCAGGGCCGCCTCGGGTTCGCCGATGACGAGTTTTCCATCAATCAGGATCGCCGCCGTCTCACCGTCGGCCGAACGGCGGATCTCCGCATTATCGCGCATCTCCGGAGCGAGCTTGAAATCGATTCCGGCGATCGATCTTTTCACCTTTTCAATGTCCTTGACGGAGACGATGGCGACCGATTTGTCGCCATCGGAATCGATCGAGGCCGTCCAGATCTCGCTGCCGACGGCGCTCAAAAATGTTTCCGCATCCGAAACGCCGTACGGTTCAAGCAGGCTGCCGGCAAAGGCGACGATGATATTGCCGCTTGTCGCGTCGGTGTTGCGGCCGGCGACGAGGAGCAGACTGCGCCACGCGACCTGCGGATTATCGAGATTGTAGCGCGTGGCACCAAACGGTTCAGACGGCACGAGGTCGGCGAGAGCGACTTCGGAAGTCGCCGGTTTCATCGTTTCTTTGAAAACCCCCGCGGTTTCCTGGTTGAGTGTAAGAGTGAAACGATCTTCAACGCCGGTTTCAGTCTTTGTCGCGGTCCAAACGACCTCTTTAACCGATCTTCGGACGAATTCCGGAAAAACGCGCGCGATAAAACTGCGGCCGTCCTCATCGTCGGTCGCTTCGAGCGCGGTCGAAACGCCGGCGACGTTCGAAAGTTGGGCGATGCCGTCCGCCGAGACGTAACCGTTCGCGAGCACGTTTGCATCGCCCGCACTTAATCTTGCGAGCGCCTCGTTTTTCATCAAACTTTCGCCCTCGCCGCGCGCGACCGCGAGGCATTTCTCGAGCGCGGTTTCGTCATTGCTGAAGAACACCCGGCTGCCCGAAACGAACGCAAATACCTTGCGCCCGTCGGTCGCAGTCCAGACAAAGTGCTTCCCCGTCGCGCGGTCAGTACGCTCGAGTTGAACTTCGCCGCCGTAGGTCTCATTGATGAAGTTGCCGAGTTTTTCTTCAACGAACTGAAGCGTGTAGCGATTCCACGAATGAGTGTCGCCGACCGCGACGAAACGCGGCTTGAAATTCAATACGGAATTCTCGGTCGTGACCTGATTCTCGGAAGCCTCAAAGCCGGTCACCGCAACGGCGAGCTGCAATCCGTTGAGCGCCGAGAAGTCGGTCTTGCTCTTCATCGCCTGCTCGAACGCCTTTGTATCCTGCAGGCTCCCAAGCAATCGCCCGAGATCGTTCGTTTCCAAATAAACGAGCGTTTCAGCCGGTAAAAGCGCCCGCATATCGGTCGGCGGAGAACTGCAGGAAGAACCGAAGGCAACAGTTAAAAGGCAAATGGCAAAGAGCCCGGCAAGTCGCCTCAAACACCGGCGCCCAAGAACGCGTAATTGTACGCCGCGCGATTCAAACACTTTTCGAACCGGCACCCCTTCACCCCTAGACCAATTACCTGATGTTTGTTTGGGTTTCTGCATTCCCTTTCCCTTTGCCTTTTCCCCTCTGCCTTTTCCCCTTTTCCTTTTTCCCTTTTGCCTTTTTCCCTTTTCCCCTTTTCCCTTTTCCCTTTTCCCTTTTCCCTTTTCCCTTTTCCCTTTTCCCTTTTCCCTTTTCCCTTTTCCCTTTTCCCTTTTCCCCTTTTGCCTTTTTCCCTTTTCCTTTTTACCTTATCTGTATGACGAAAGTATTTGCGGATAACATTTTACAGGGAAAGACGGCTTTTGTAACAGGCGGCGGAACGGGCATCACCGGAGGCGTCGCGCGGGCGTTCGCGGAAGCCGGGGCGCGGCTCGCGATCACTTCGCGGAAACAGGAAAACCTCGACGCGATGAAGAAACTCGTCGAGGATAACGGCGGCGAGTGTTTCACGGTCGTCGCGGATGTCCGCGACTACGAAGCAGTCGAACGCGCGATCGCCGCAACTGCTTCGCATTACGGCCAGATCGACATCGTCGTCAACGGCGCCGCCGGCAACTTCTTGTGCAAGGCCAACGAACTTTCGGCCAACGGCTTCGGGACGGTCGTCGATATTGATACGAAAGGCACATTCAACGTGTGCCGGGCGGCGTTCGAAGAGCTGAAGAAATCCAAGGGCCAGATCCTGAACATCTCCGCGACGCTTCATTATCTTGCGACGCCGATGCAGATCCACGTTTCGGCCGCGAAAGCCGGAGTCGACGCGATCACGCGCAATCTTTCGGTCGAATGGGGACGCTACGGAATACGCGTCAACGGCATCGCGCCCGGCCCGATCGAGGACACCGAAGGAATGAAGCGCCTTTTGCCGCCGGAGTTGAAAGACAAGCTGACGAAGCGAATCCCGCTGCAGCGTTTCGGCCGTATCGCCGACATCGAAAACGCCGCGCTCTTCCTCGCGTCGGACGCCGCGAGCTACGTCAACGGCGTGACACTCGTCGTCGACGGTGGTCAATGGTTGCTTGGAACGAGTCTTGGGTGATTTGGGATTTCGACTGGAGCGCAAGCGTCCCCGCTTGCACTGAGCGCGGAGCGCGAACAGCGCCGGGGAAACCAGCGCTCCAGGTTCAACGGCTTTACGGCGTTCCACGCCGTTGCAAGCGGGGACGCTTGCGCTCCAGTCGGCTTGCGCTCCAGTCGGCTTGCGCTCCAGTCCGAGAAGTTTTCGTTGACATCAACGATCGAATCGGGTAAAAATACCCACACAAGGATTTTGAAGGAACGCTCGGACGTGAGTCTTACTTGAGATTTGCGACGTTTTACGCTGTTCGATCGTTGACGATCGAACAGCGGACCTCTGTCGCTCTCCTTGCCGATTTCCTTATTTCAGCGCGGCGATCAGCGCAATGACGATCAGAATAATGGCGACGATCACGAACACCAGACAGCCGATCTTCATCCAGCTGTAGGGCCGATCGCCCTGGACCTCGCCGGTGCGGCCGTTGACGACGATCTGAAAGACCTTTTCATTGAACCGATAGGCGCCGGCGTAGATCGGGAGCAGCAAATGCTTGAACGTGACGTCGCCGTATTCGGTCGTGACGTTGCCGATGCGTTGTTCGTCGCCGCCGATGTCGTGGCGAACATCCGCGCAAATTACGTCGTAAGCGATTCCCTTGAACTTCTCGAACCCGGCATCGAGTGCGATCTGGTAGGTTTGCGCCTTGTGTCCCGACAAATAGGCAGGTTCATACGGTTTCAACTGGTCGAGGTCCCACGGCTCGAGCCTTCGGAGATATTCTTCTGACAGCGAGGTCGTCGCCGGAATGCAGACATCGTCGAAAAAACGCCCGACCTGTCCGCTGGCGTACGACCAGCGCGTGTGCCGGACCTGCCGCGACTTTTGCTCGCCGTTCTCCTCGTAATACTCTGTCTCGTAATAATAATCGCCGCGCTCGCCGCTGTAAGAGCTTTGGGTCGATGCGTCGTAGGTCCAATAAGGAATGTAAATGCTCGACAATTTGTCGGCCGTCGCCATCGTCTTGAGCGCCGACGGCGCGAACCAGAGCGACCCGATCCAAGTTTTGAAATTCGAGATCGCCTGCGGCGGCGGAACCGAGAAAGGCAAAACCCCTTCGGGCGCAACGAGCGGATCGGCCGCCTTCGGCTGGGCGACGATCTTGCCGCCGCAGAAGGCACACGAGGTCGCTGTTTCGGGCGGCGTGAAATTGACGATCGCGCCGCAACTGTCGCAGTTGACCTGCATCGCGTTCTGCGCCATCGGCTGCAGATTCTGCGCGGCGCGATCGATGAATTCATAGAAGTCGCGTTCATCGACAGAACCCTCGGCGGCGACCTCCTGCGCGTGCTCGCAATACGGGCAGGCGAGTTTTCCGAGCGCCGCGTCGAAGACCATATTCGCCGAGCAATTCGGACATAAAAAACGATTTACATTTTCTTTGTTTATCTCAGGGGCATTTTCCATTGTTTTGGGTTCCGGCCTCAGCCGGTCTGATCATCGAAATTCCGAAATATCCATTCCGTACTTTTCACGAACGTATTCTTCCTGGGCGATATTCAGGTTCTTGAGATTCGCGAGCCTTCTTTCGGCCTTGCGGATGTGCGTCTTCGTCCGTTCGGCCATCTGCTTGAGCAGATCGCGGCCTTCACGCAGTTCGGCCTCGACCTTTTGACGAAGGTCGTACAATTCCGACTGTTCGGCGTCCGCTTTTTCTCTTCCAAGCTCAATCAGCCGTTTTTTGATCTGATAGATCTGCCGGATCGCCCGGACCAGCTCGTCTCCCACCGAATCGCCTTTGACCAAATCGGGAGAGTCCCGAAAATCCTCGACGAGCTTGTCGAGCCGCGCCTGGTCGCCGGCGGAATAAGCGTCGTTCAGCGTCGCCATCAGCGCGTGACGGCGCTCTTTCTCGGCGGCGTCGAGGGCGAGATCCGGATGAATGATGCGCGCCAGATCGTGATACGCCTTTTTCGCCGCTGCAGTCGGCCGCAATTTGTCCCAAGCTTCTGCTTCGTCGGCGTCAATCGCGGACTCTTCCGCGCGCCGTCGAAGTTCTTCGGCCCGTTTCTTGATCTCCTCATCGTCCGGAACGAGTTTCGCCTCTTCTTCGGCGATCTGCGCCTCGATCTCGTCAAAGTCGTGATAAAACCGCGCGACATCCATCTTGTAACGCGCTTCGAACTGTTCGAGTTCCGCCCGCAGATCGGCCATCTCTTCCTCGCTGTCGGCGAGGCGGTCCTTCAAACGGTCGAGGACCTTCCGCTTTTTGTTCAGTTCGATCTCTTCGGGTGCCAGTTGTGATTTCATCCGTGCAATTCTGGAATAAATATTGAAATTCCGCAATTGGTGTCGTTCCATCCGCGGCCGTTCGCGCTGCGCGCTCATTGCAAGCGGGGACGCTTGCGCTCCAGTCGGGGACGCTTGCGCTCCAGTCGGGGACGCTTGCGCTCCAGTTCGCTTGCGTTCTACTCCGATTCGATGATCTCGAAGGTCGTCTCGATCTCGGCCGCCGGACGCACGGTCGCCGCGACCGAACAGTATTTCGTGTCCGAAAGTTCGATCGCACGCGCGACCGCTTGTTCGGAAACGTCGTGACCGTACACCAAATGGTGAATATGGAAGGACGTGAACGCACGCGGATGATCTTCACGGCGCGTCCCCGAGATCTCGGCCCGGTACGCCGTGATCTTCTGCCGTTTCTTCTGCAGGATCGAAACGACGTCGACCGCCGTGCATCCGGCGACAGCGATCATCAGCAGTTCGACGGGCGACGGCGCCGTCTTGTTTTCTCCTTTGGTATCAACAGTTATAGAATGACCGCTGGGTGATGTCCCGATGTATAGATCATCTCCCGCCCATTGTACGACCGCTTTTGCTTGAATATCCGACATCTTTCTGTCTCCTTGAATTGAACGCCTGAACGTAATTTGCTTACGTTCTCAATTATAGGTTTTTCGACCCGGATAATGAACCGAATCGGCGAACAACTTTATGGCACGAAATCTGCTTCTAAAGTATCGCGAGCACGAAATGGTTGGTAACTCGTGCACGAACGGAAGGAGCAACGATAAAAATGAGCATAATGAAAAGCTTGGTTTCGGTCTATGTGATAGCGGTTTTGGCGGTTTTGGGTTTGGCGGGCAGTGCGCTGGCGCAAAAGGCGCCGAACCAGCGTGAGGTGGCGGGCACTTTGCGGAGTCTCGACTCGAAAGTCGATGATCTGCGTTACAGCCTTCGCTACGGACTTCGCGATTCGGACGATGTCGATTCGCTCGAAAACGACGTCGTCGAACTTGACCGTCTCATCCGGGCCTTTCAGACCAACCTCAATCAGCGCCGCGAAAACGCCGACGACGTGCTCGACGTCTTGAACGCGGCGAAATCGATCTCGGATTATCTCCGGTCGAACCGCGTCAACGACACCGTCCAGAAAGACTGGAACGATGTCCGGACGCTGCTTGACCGTTTGGCGAGAAATTATTCGGTCAACTGGGACTGGAACGCGGGCGGAAACACGACTCGGACAATGCCGATGTCGTCGAATTCGCTTACAGGCACATATCAGCTTGACGCCTCGCGCAGCGAAGACACGCGCGACATCGTCGAGAACAGCGACGTTTCCGACGCCGAGCGACAGGACCTCGAAAACAAGCTCGAAGCGGCGGAACAGATCGCGATCGAGATCCGTGGCAACCAGGTGACGCTTGCATCGACGCGCGCCCCGGCGGTGACCTTTACAGCCGACGGACGCACAAGGGTCGAGAATTCAAGCGGCACAAACGTTCGCGTTCGCGCTCTGCTCGGCAAACAGGATCTGACGATCTCAAGTCTCGGCGGTGAATCGGATTACACGATCACGTTCGCGATCGAGGATGGCGGGCGCGGGCTCAAGGTGACGCGCCGGATCACGACGAAGTATTTGAGTCAGACCGTTTTCGCCGATAGTTTCTACAACAAGACCGATCAAGTCGCGCGTCTCGATATCGATACGAATCCGAGTACCGTGACGACGACCACAACGACGGACGCCGATCAGGACAACCAGACCTATTCGTCGAACGATCCGACCGACGATCCGAATGCTCCGACGACGCGCACGCAGCGAACCGGGGACTTCATCGTACCCGGCGGAACGATCATCAGCGGAATTCTCGAGAATGACCTGTCGACAAAGATCTCGCAGAACAACGATCGCTTTCGGATGACGGTCCAGTCGCCAAATGAATATCGCGGCGCGGTCATCGAGGGTTATATCAGCGGCATCAACCGTTCCGGCAAGGTCACCGGCCGCTCGAAGCTGACGTTCAATTTCGAGAAGATAACCCTGCGCAGCGGTGAGACGTACGATTTTGCCGGTTACCTTCAGTCGGTCACCGATCAAAACGGCAAGACCGTCAAGATCGACACCGAAGGCACCGCAAAGGGCGACAGCCAGACGAAAGAGACCGTCAAGCGCGGCGGCATCGGCGCGGGGGCCGGAGCGCTGATCGGCGCGATCCTCGGCGGCGGCAAAGGCGCGGCGATCGGCGCGATCATCGGCGGCAGCGCCGGCGCGGGCTCGGTCGTGCTCCAGGGCAAGGACGATCTCGAACTGAAACAAGGTTCGACGGTGACGGTCCAGTCGTCATCACCGAATCGATAGGAACAGTGCAGAGTGCAGAGTGCAAAGTGCATAGTCGAACTTACGAACTTACGAACTATGCACTTTGCACTCTGCGCTTCTGCACTTCTGCACTATGCACTTTGCACTCTGCACTGCTCCCTGCCTGTGCTATTTTAGTCGGTATGAAATCGCTTCCCGAAGAGGCTGAACTTTTTCGCGACCGAAAATGGCGGCGAGACGAGGTTCTTCGGATCGAAACGGCGGCGGAAATCGAGGCGATGGTCGAAGATCTGGGGTTTTGCCTTGGGCTGACCGATGCGCGGACGAATCTTCCGAGCGTCTACATCGCGGTCTGCGGCCGGCGCGACGCCCATATGCCGCGGAATGTCCAGAAAGACCCCGAAGCCAGTCTCGCGTGGGTGTTAAAGGACGAAGTGATGCGGCGCGGGAAGGTCTATTACGGCAAACTCGTCAAGGGCCGCTCGATGTTCGTCGCGCCCCGGCTCGTTCCCTGCTTCAACGCGATCTGGGGGATTCCGAAAAAGGACGAAAAGGAAAGACTTTCGCCGGCCGCGCGTAAGATCCTCAAGGTTCTGCGAAAGGAATGGGAAATGGCGAGCGCCGATCTCCGTGCAGAGGCCGGGATCGATGACCGCAAGGAATTCACCAAGGCACTCGATCAATTGCAGATGCATCTCAAAGTAGTTCCGCAGGAAGTTTTGTACGAACCCAAATTCACTTACATCTGGACGCTCGCCGAAGCCCGTTTCCCCGACGAATTGGCGAAGAAGATCTCACGCGAGACCGCGGTCCGCGAGATCGCCCGAGCGTTTCTCGCGATGTGCGGCACGACAATTCTCGGTGAATTGTCGAAAGCCATTGGCCTCGCCCGCTGGGAAACCGGAATGGCGAATCATCAGCTCGTCGGTGAAGGCTTTGCGGAGCGGGTCGAAAGCGGCGTTTATCGGCTGAAAAACACCAGTGGTTTCAATCAATCGACCGCTGGTTGAGAAGTTAATGCGAAAGTCTATGCAAAGAGTTAGTTTTGAACGGGTCTGCATTTTTGACCCGCGACCCTAGGGTCACAAAAGCGGGGGCTGTTGGGAAGCAGCCCCCGATTTGTTTGGAATCCGGACAATTTTCTTCCGGACCATTAATTTCTGTTTGGGAAGCCCTAAAATCAGGTCACAAAATCAACCGATCATCAGCTGAAAATGTCCATAATGAACTCTTCGATCTGATGGAACAGGCATCCGCAGGCATACGGGTCACAGGATTTGCTCTGCGGATCCCACTTACCATTCTGGTCGTGGCAGAGAGCATACTGCGATTTCGGATTCTCAATAGCGCCGTCCGAATCCCCCGCCTTGCCGGCGAAAGCAAAAGAAACAGCCGTCAGCAACATTAGCGTCGCAAATAGTTTTTTCATTCGTTAGTCTCCTTGATTTTGAACGGATGCTGAATGCTAACCATCGATGCCGGCATCCTTACGACACCGTCAATTCCAATATATTCCTTTTTTTAGGCTCCGACAACCGGTCTTTTGAACCGCGATCTGATGCGATCCGAAATGACCTTTCTGAACGGTTTCGCTATACTTACGCATCAACTTCCGCAGGAGATCAATCAATGGACGAAACGGCCGACGAGCAAGACGCTGAGAATTCATCCGAAGAGCCCGTCCCAAACAAATCAAGATACGACCGATCGATCGTCGAAGGCCCGCTCGGTCCGGCAGTCTGGAAGATCGCCTGGCCGACGATGCTGACCAACGCCGTCGGCGGGCTTCAAGGCATCGTCGATCACATACTTGTCGGAAATCTCGTCGGATTCAAGGGTAATGCGGCGATCGGCGTCAGCTTTCAGATCTTTTTGGTCGTCGTCGTCTTCGTCTCGTCGATCTTTATCGGGATGAACATTATGATCTCGCGATTCACCGGCGCGCGCGAGGAAGAGAAAGTCGACCGCACGTTTTATCAGGGATTTCTGACGGCCGTTTTCATCGCGTTCTTCGTCATCGCGCCGGTCGGCTATTTCGCCTCTCCGTACCTGCTCGATCTCGTCAACGCCGAAGCCGGCGTCAAGGCCGAAGCGCTTCCGTTTCTGCGGATAATGTTTCTATTCAGTGTCGGAATGATGATGTTCTTTATGCTCGGGGGCGCGCTTCGTTCTGCGGGCGACGCAAAAACCCCGATGCGGCTGGCGATCGCGCTGACGGTTATGAACCTCGTCTTCAACATCATTTTCATCCGCGGGCTCGGACCGATCCCGTCGTTCGGCACAAAAGGCGCGGCGATGGGAACTTGCCTCGCTTCCGGGCTCTTGGCGATCTATTCGGTTTGGAACCTGGCGACGGGGCGTTGGGTTCTGACGCTCAAACAAAAGAACGGCTACGCACCTGATTTTTCGATCATCAGAAAGCTCTTCAAACTCGGACTACCGGCCGGGATCCAGGGCATCGCGATGAACGTCGGCGGCGTCCTGATGCTGGCATTTATCGGGTCGCTGGCGGAAAGCGCAGCAGCCCAGGCGGCGTTCGCGGTCTCGTACACGCAGCTCTTTTCGTTCATCACCTGGACATCTTTCGGGCTTCTCGGCGCGGCGGCTGCGGTCGCCGGCCAGAATCTCGGCGCGAAGCAGCCCGACCGTGCCGACGCCGCGGTTCACGCCGCTGCGCGGTTTGGCCTCGCGGTTGCCGCATTTGTCGGCTTCTTTTTCTTTTTCTTCCCGGCTCAGCTGCTCGCGGTTTTCGGGATGAAGGATCCGCTCACGGTCGAGATCGGTGTTCAACTGCTTCGATTCCTGAGTGTCTCAGGATTGTTCGTCTCGGTCGCCCTGACGTACACCGGCGGACTTCAGGGCACTGGTGACACGAAGAGCCCGCTCTACATTTCGATCGTTTCACAGGTCTTGATCCCGCTCGGGATCTGTTTCGCGATCCGTGAGTTCTCGACGCTTAGTCCTTGGCACATCTGGACGGCGATCCTAGCCGGCCACATCGCGAGATGCGTCCTGAGCATCTGGCGCTTCAGGCAGGGGAAATGGCGGTCAATAAAGGTTGATATTTCGACCACCGAAGCGTAGTTCAATTTGGGATTGGGGATTGGGGATTTGGGATTTGCCGCGAGTCGGTACCGCCTGCGTCAGCGGGCGGGCACCCAATACGCTTCGACCCGTTATCCGCTGCGAGTCCGACCATTGCGCCTCGACCTGAAATTTGCCACATCCACGAACAGAATTCAAATCCGAACAAAGCTTGCTGTCGTTCTTCGAGTCCCCAGACGAATTCGGCATTTTGCCAAAAGATAGATTCAAATTATCCTCGTCGTGAGCTAAAATGACGTTAGCTGCCGCCCCCGGCTTGTCGGCGAAGTTTCAGGGGCGAAAAGCGGCTCTTCGACGCTCGCAAGAAATCAAAGTCGTCTTCAAAACGGCACTTGATCGTCGAAGAACGTACAGCGGCGAGGAGGCAAAATGGCAAACCGGCGAATTGAGACCGATCAGACAGTCTACACCTTCAAATCCAGCGGCAACCCGCACGATTTCATTCTTGGAGCGAAACCCAATCTGGTGGGCGACGGCGAGATATACAAGTTTCACATCCCCGACACTGAGTCTGATGTTTTTGGCGGCTTCAGGAAAGTGATGCTCGAAGTCGAAACGGACGAGTCGAATATGATCGTCCAATTTGACGCGTTGCTGGATATCTTCTACGTTCCGCCGAGTTTCTTGGTGGCGAAAGAGAAGACGCCGACAAAACTCGGACAGGTCAGCTTCAGCGGCAATCTGGTGAAGGGTTCAAGGAAACCGAAATGGAACTCGACGATCATCGTTAACTGTCCCTTCAATGAGGCCAACTCCTCGGGTTTGCCGGCGGCCGTTCGCTCGATCGGGCCGGGTGCATTTCTGACGTGCGTGGTCCAGTCTCTCTTCGGAACCAAGAACGGGATCAAGATGCTCGGGCTCGAGGGATTTCAGCTGCCGGACGCAGACGCCGGCGAGACCGAAATAAAGGTCAACGGTTAGAACTGACAACCGATTTGGGATTTTGGATTTGGGATTTGGGATCAATCCCGTCCTAAACGTTTTTTGAAAACTGGGTCATTTTAGCAGATAAAAAAATAGAGAAAGTGGTTTTTCTCAATGATTTCCTGAATTGATTCGGGCTATCGTTGAGTTGAAACAAAAACAACACCTTCTCTTATGGAAAAAATAACATTATTTGCGCAGATCGTCACCCGTTTGGATCGTTTTGGATTCGACCGGATTGTCCGAAAGCACCAGACCGACAAGCATGCAAAGGGTTATGACAGCTGGACGCATCTGATCTCGATGCTGTTTTGCCAGTTCGCAAAGAGCCAGTCGGTCCGCGACATCAGCAACGGGCTTCGGTCGGCGACCGGCAACCTGAATCATCTCGGTGTCGCCAAGGCACCGTCGAAGTCGTCGGTCAGTTACCAGAACAAACATCGCGACTGGCGCATCTTCAGGGATTACTATTTTCATCTGCTCGATCTTTTAGGACAGCAGAAGACCCACCGGAAGATAAAGTTCAGGATCAAATCGAAGATTCTGCTGCTCGATTCGACGACGATCAGTTTATGTCTGGACTTGTTCGACTGGGCGCATTACAAGACGGCGAAGGGCGCGGTCAAGCTGCACACATTGCTCGATTACGACGGCGGATTGCCGGTTTATGTGAACGTCACAACGGGCAAAACAGGCGATAACAAAGGGGCTTACGACATTCCTCTGATCCCGGGAAGCGTCGTCGTCGCCGACCGTTTCTACGCCGATCTTTATTTGCTCAACGTTTGGGACAGCAGCGGCGTTAAGTTCGTCGTCCGGCACAAGGAGAACCTCCAATACACGGTTCTGAAGGAGAATGAGACGCCGTCCGATTCGCCTGTTCGGGCGGACCAGATCATCGAGTTCGCGTTCCGAAATCGAAGCAACGCTATCCGAAGAAGCTTCGCCGGGTGGTCGTCTGGAATGAAGAACACCAACAGGAGATCGAACTATTGACGAATAATTTTACGTGGTCGGCAAACACGATCGGCGACCTTTACAAGAGCCGCTGGCAGATCGAGATCTTCTTCGGGAGATCAAACAGCGCCATCAAATCGTTTATCGGCACGACTCTAAACGCCGTGATGATTCAGATCTGGACCGCGCTGATCACGATTCTGCTTTTGAAATATCTGAAAGCAAAGGCAAAATACAAATGGCATTTATCGAATTTAGTGGCATTTATTCGGCTGAATATGTACACCAAAATAGATTTGCAACATTGGCTCGACGACCCGTTCACCGAGCCGTCCAAAAGGCATATTAATTTGAACCAGGGGGTTCTTTTCAAATCCGACGCCTGAGAACGCGTCACAACCAATGTTTCAGGCCGGTCGGAATCCGGAATGAAAACGTTTAGGACAGCATTGATTTGGGATTTGCGATTTGCGATTTGCGATTTGCGATTTGCGATTTGGGATTTTGGATTTGCGATTTGCGATTTGCGATTTGCGATTTTGGGCTTTGGATTTGGGATTGTAGGGAGCCAACACCGCTTGCGTTAAAAGCCGGGTCAAAACTCCGTCGGGATAAGAGCGTCAGCACCATCTGCAGTAGCGGATGGCCACATCTCGATTAACTGATTTTGGGGCTCGAAATTTCATCGCAAACCAACCGCTACCGCAGTTGGTACTGACTGACGCGCCGACGGTGCCGTCGACTCGCCGCGGCAGATTTGAAACAGGCTCGTTAGCAGACCGAAGGCCATTGCGCATCGATCCGTGATCTCCCGCGAATCACCATTGCGCCTCGCCCCTTGATCTCCCGCGAATCCATCCATCACGACTCGATCCGCGAGCTGCCGCACATCCGTCCATCGCGCTTCGACCTGTGATATCGAGCGAGTCATTACCGTCTGCGTTAGCGGGCGGGCAACCGTTAGGATTCGACCCGTGATTAGTTGCAAGTCCGACCATTGCGCTACGGCCGGTGACTTGCCGCGAGTCAGCACCGCGCGTGTGTGAGCCGAGAGACGGCCAAACCCGAGAACAGGCCGGATCGTCGATGGACCACGTGCGGGTTAGATCACCTCAGCGTGCAATTTGATTCCCAACGCGCGAACGACCTTCAAGACCGTATCGAAACTCGGTGCCCGATCGCCGGAAAGCGCTTTGTAGAGACTTTCTCGCGACAAACCTGCATCGCGCGCCCTGGGTCATTCCTTTGGCTCGCGCTATATCGCCGAGCGCCCTCGCGATGAACGCCGCGTCGCCGTCGGCTTCTTCGAAAGATGCCTCAAGATACGCCGCCATTTCCTCCGGGGAGCGAAGATGCTCGGCAACGTCATAGCGGGTTGATTTGTGTTTTGTCGCCATATTAAAAAAACCAGTCAGATCCATCTAACTGCCCGCGGAGCGCTTTCGAATTCCGCTTCTGATACTCAGCGCATTCAATCGAGTACCAAAGTAACGCTGAGCGGTCTCATTTTCGGGTTTTGCATTCGGTTCGCACTCGAAATACGCAAGCCGCCCAAGAATCCCGCAAAGCCAATCAGCGCATTGAACGGTCTGAAAGAGATGGCTTTCGACCTGAAACGGCGGTTCGATCAATGTCGTTCGGGCGTTTCTGCCAAACATCTCGATCGACGCAGTTTCAACGATCTGACGACGCATAACGTTTTCCTCTTGCTCATCGAGAATCAGTAAGAAACGAGCATTCCGCGCGGCGCATTCTTGATCGATGCGTTTGATGATTTCCTTCAGCACGGTCCCATAAAGCCGCTTGGAATCGTGCCTCACGCAATCCCGTCGCTTTTCCACACCAACATAGATTGTGAATCCGCCGATCGCTTTGATGCGATTCATCAACCTGAACGTAGCTTGTCTTAATTCACGATATTTCGAAATATTCTTGATCGTAAACAATGACGATCCTTTCTTTTCCCACTTTGCGGGGTGTTCGCCGCTCTTGGTCAGTTCAAATTCAAGCAGAGAATTCTTCAGTTTGAAAAAGTATGTCGAAAACTGTCGGATTTCCGAAAACGGTATGACGATCCCGCCCAACCCAAAGGCCGGGTGAGTGTTGTGTTGAGGATCGTCATTACTGAGGAACGGTCCGATATGACCGAACTCATCCAAATAAGCGATGTAAAGCAAGGTTCTGTTCCCCGAAAAACACGAAAGCCCAGCAAGAAATGCCGAGCCTCGGAATTGGCGCGTCAAATGCCGCTACCGAGAACATTCTAATTCGAAGTTGGCGGTTTGGTCAATCGATGGGGCTGGAAGGGTAATCCAACCACGTATGCTGATCGGCGAGTCTAATCTTCAAGTCTGTCATTCAATTCCGATTCGGCAATAATCGGCATTAATCCGAAGAACTCGTCACATTTCCTGCCAACTGACTCAAGGGAGCTAGCGCGGAACACTTCGCTATGCAAGCGCTCGCAACCGTTTGTGACAGACTCTATTGCAGTTTTTTCCCACAATCTACGGCACGGCCAAGTCCTTATGATGCGGGCAAACGGGGCAGAGCATCGAAGCTGACGCAAGCGGTTGCTGATATTTACCGCAAAGCCAACTTTGAATCTCCCAGGATCATGTTTGGGCTCTAAACACAACAAATAAAACACACCGATATCGTAAAGAGAGGCAAGGGGCAAATCAGCGTCTCCAACCTCTTGCCGAACGACGCAACCAACTGCGTCCAGAATCCGCCGCGCATCATCGCCTGTGATATATGAGACCAACTGTCCTCTGCTTTGATCGTTACCACGGGATTTGGACGCATTGATTCCCAAGCGTTTGAGAACCTTGAAAACAGTCTGCTTGCGCAGGCCATTTTGCTCGGCAAAGTCCCTTACCGAAAAGAGTTGATCGGTCTTTTCGTCCATTTTGATTTCATCTCTCAAACGAAATCCCTCACTCTCGGACAACTCACATCCTAAATCCCAAATCCGAATTCCCTAATACCTGACCAATTCGCTAAAAGACGATTCCTCGACGCTCCGACGAAATCGCCTTCACCATTCGCAACGCTGCGGTCGTTACCTTGCCTCCACAAGCGCTTTATTCCTTTCGATTGGTATAAGACTCTTTCAATTCCTCCCGCAACCGTTCGTTCTCCTTTAGAAGCCCCGCAACGGTTGCGGTGTCTTCAGGCTTTTGGTTGAACCTCTGTAGCACCTTAAACGCGATAATTATGAAAAAGCCGATGCCGACTAAGAAGAACAACGAAAGGACAATTAGGAAAACAAGCTCTAATGCACCAAATCCAAACATACTACTTCCTCGATATTTGCGAACAGCCGTGCATTTTCAACTCTATCGCGAACGATAAAACCGGCAATCCGAAGAATGATCATCACTAGCCCTTCGCCGCAATTGGTCGCCGCTCTACATCGACGCATTCTGTTGACTCAAAAGACAGACTCCCTGAATTTGGAATTTGGAACTTGGAATTGGGACTCTCAAATCCCAAATCCGAAATCCCAATTCCCAAATCCCTAATACCTCATCAAATCCCGCGCCGCCGCTTCGACGTCCTCGATCTGGGGCAGAATATAATCTTCGACCTGCGGGGCGTAGGCGACGAAGGTGTCGGTTGCGCCGACGCGGCGGACGGGAGCGTCGAGATACTCGAAAAGCTCATCCGAGATCCTCGCCGCGATCTCGGCGCCGTAGCCGTATGAGAGCGGGTCCTCGTGCGCGACGATCACGCGCGAGGTTTTCTTGACCGATTCGGCGACCGCTTCCCAATCGTACGGAACGAGGGTCCGGAGATCGATGACCTCCGCCGAAATCCCGTCTTTGTCGAGCCGTTTGGCCGCCTCGAACGAGCGCTGGACGAGCGCGCCAAAGGTTATGATCGTGACGTCGGTTCCCTCTTTGACCGTCTTCGCCTTGCCGAACGGGATCCGGAATTCCGACGAAGGATACTGCGATTTGTTGTAAACCTGACGATAAAGATGCTTGTGTTCGAGGAACATCACCGGATCGTCGCAGCGGATAGCGGTGCGCAAGAGGCCGTTCGCGTCGAGCGCGTTCGACGGGTAAACGATCATCAGACCGGGCGTGTGCGCGAAAAGCGTCGTCCCCGACTGCGAGTGGTAAACCGCGCCGCCCTTGAGATAGCCGCCTACCGGAACGCGGATCACCATCGGGCATTTCGAATCGCCGTCCGAACGCCAGCGCATCACCGCGACCTCGTTTCGGATCTGGTGCATCGCCGGGAAGATGTAATCGAAAAACTGGATCTCGCAAACCGGTTTCAAACCGCGAAGCGCCATCCCGACCGCGCGGCCGACGATGTTCGCTTCGGCGAGCGGCGAGTTGAAAACGCGCGCCGAACCGAATTCACGCTGAAGATTCGCCGTGACCTTGAACACGCCGCCCTTGCCTTTGACGCGTTCGAGGTATTGCTCGCGCGAGCAATCGGCGACGTCCTCGCCGAAAACGACGATTCGCGAATCGCGCGCCATTTCCTCGTGCATACAACGGTTGATGAGATCGACCATCGTGCCGGCGTTGCCGGAAAGTTCGGCGCCTTCCTCACTATCGAACAACGCGCGGTCGGTCGGATCGACATCCGGCGAATAGATGTTGCGCCAGGCCGACTCTGGAGCCGGTTGGGGAGTCGCGATCGCAATGTCGGACGCCGCGGTTACTTCGGCATCGACTTCCTTTCGCAGCGCTTCGAGATCTTCCGAGCTGGAGATCCCCTCGGTCATCAGAAACTCGGCGAACGTCCGTATCGGATCGATCGACGCGTCGTGCTCGCGTTCCTCTTCCGGCCGGTAGAGCTTTTCGTCGTCGGAAAGCGAGTGCGAATACGGCCGGATAACTTTCGCATGGATAAATGCGGGTCCTTTGCGCTCGCGGCAATACTCGACCGCCGCTTTGAACGCCGCATAGCTCGCGAGCGGATCGGTTCCGTCAACCTTTTGGATAAAGAGCCCCGGAAATCCGGTGACCAGCGCCGAGATCGACCCGCCGGCAGTGTTGACCTCGACCGGAACGCTGATCGCGTAGCCGTTGTCTTCGACGACGAAAATAACGGGCAATTTCAGATTGCACGCCGAATTCAGCGCTTCCCACCATTCGCCCTCGCTCGTCGTGCCGTCGCCGACCGACATATAGACGACCTCGTCGCCTTTGAATCCGGCGATCTTCTCTCTCAAGCCGTCGACCAAACCGGCCCGATACGAGGCCTCCGCCGCGCCGACCGCGTGCAGCGCCTGCGAGCCCGTGCACGACGACTGCGACGGAACGTTGAGCGGAATGCTGCCCCAATGCGACGGCATTTGGCGCCCGTGCGAGTTCGGGTCGACTTCGGCGCCGACTGACGACCAGAGCATTTCCTGCGCCGTCATTCCGAGTCCAAGCATCAATGCGCGATCGCGGTAATACGGAAAGAACCAATCGTATCCGGGCTTCATCGCCTTGGCCGCGCCGACCAGAACGGCCTCGTGGCCGGCGCCGGAGATCTGGAAAAAGATCTTGTTCTGACCCTTGAGCTGGATCTCCTTGTCGTCGATCCGCCGCGACATATACATCGTGCGATACATCTCGACGAGCGTCTGCCGATCGAGCCCGTGATACTTGTCTGTCGTTGAATTGTTTGACTTAGCGGTTTTGGACGCGACTTTCTTGTTCACTTTCCCAGTTCCTGTTGCCATCGTTGGTACCTGATCTTGATAACGAAATTTGATGATCGAATAACTTATTTTAGCTTGTCGGCTGAAAATCCGCCAAAATCGGAGATCCATTTTTTTCAAGCAGAGCGAGAGCTTGCCGGATCACGTTCAATTGAAATCCGGCGTCGTTCGGCAAACCTAGAGGATACCCCATTTGAAACGGAACGAACAACGCGCGAGGCGGACGAATGGCGGAAGTGACTTCCTTCAGAAGCGAGATCGATACGGTCGGAATTCCCCGGCGTTCGATAGCGGCTTGAATCAGACCAACTGTCTGAACGCACATCGGTCAAACAGGCGTCAGAAAAACGCAGTCGACCTCGTCGCGGACAAGCAGTTCGGCAACCTCCGGTGCGGTCTCGTCGATCAGCTTTTGCGGACCGATGATCGAGCCCATAAACGAAAAATGCCGCTTGTTCAGTTCACCGATCGTTCTGATGGAACCGAGTTCGCGAAATCGCTCAAGCGGGAACGCGAGATTCTTGTCCTGCGCGATCCCGGCGTGGTCGAATGCCGAACTCTTGTGATCTTCGATCAGATCGTCAAGCGCGGCATCGTTAGCGATCTCGCGGAACGACGTATCGCCCGACCTGATGGAGCGGTCAAAGGGTTGATGCGATGGAAGCCGCAATCCAGCCGAGGTGATAAGCGCGACGCGCGATTCGTTAAGGGGCTTTCGCAAAAGCGCTTCGGGGGCGTCCGTCACCGCATACTGCCCGAACGGATATCGGCGCATAAAAATCCGGTGGGCGAGTTTTAGTTCAGCGTAGGTTGCCACAGATCGATTCTCCCCGATTGGAGCGCAAGCGTCCCCGCTTGCCAACGGCGTGAACGCCGTGAAGCCGTTGAACTTAGTGCGCTCGTTCCCCCGGCGCTGTTCGCGCGTTGCGCTCATTGCAAGCGAGGACGCTTGCGCTCCAGTCCGCTTGCGCTCCAGGCTTACTCCGCTTTCAAAACCAGGCCGTTCGGATCGATGACCGGCGTCACGCCTTTGGTGTAGATCGTCGCCGTGCCGTTCTTCATCGCGAGTTTCTCGATCCGGCCGTCGATCGAGATCTCGACCGGCATCGGAAACGGAAGATCGTTCGGGACGTTCCATTTGAAATCGATGCGGTCGCCGTTGACGACCATTCCGAGTCGCGGCAGCGCCGGTTGACGCAGATAGACCTCAAAAAACCAGTCGAGGTCCATTCCCGATTCCTCTTCCGCGATCTGTTTGAAATCGTCCGTGTTCGCGAAACGCGACTGACCGCCGGTCGTGATTCGCTCCAACGCCTTTGTCGGATAAGCCATCCTCCGCAACGAACTGAAGAATGCCTTCTCGCCGATCAGATAGCGCAGAGTGTGGAGCACGACCGCTCCTTTGCCGTAGATATCGCCGTCGCCCTTCACGTAATCCGGCGCCTGAAGATAGACCTCGTAAGCGAACTTCGCCTCGCGCGGAGCGACCGGCTGTTTGTTGCGTGTCGCCTTGGCCCGCTTCTTCATCGCTTCGAGATACGCGTCCTGGCCCTTCACGCTGCCGAGATAGAGCGTGTCCATAAACGACTGAAAGCCTTCGTGGATCCAAAAATCGCGCCAGTCGGACGCCGTCACAAGATTCGCCCACCATTCGTGTCCCAGTTCGTGGAACATCAGCCAGTCAAATCCGTCCTTGTCGAACTGATACTTGTTGCCGTAGGCGATGATCGTCGAATGCTCCATCCCGAGATGCGGCGTTTCGACGATTCCGAGCTTTTGCGACCGAAACGGGTACGGCCCGAGGTATTTCTCGAAGAACGCGACGTATTTCTTCGTTTCAGCCATCAGTTTCGCGACCTTGCCGGCGTTCTCGGGCAGCGCGTAGAAGATCATCGGAAACGTCTCGCCGCCAACGCTTTTGTACGTGTCGTTGATCACCTTGTACGGCGCGATGTTGATGGTCACGCTATAGTTGGCGATCGGATTCGTCATCAGCCAATGATATGTCGCCGTCCCGTCGGAGTTTTTGACGACGCGCTGAAGTTTGCCGATCGAAGCGACGTACAACCCTTCGGGAACGGTAACGCGAATCGCGACCGTGTCGGCCTTGTCGTGCGGATAATCCTTGCACGGAAACATCACGTCCGCGCCGTCGTTCTGGTAAGCGGTCGAGATCCAAGGCGAGCCGTCCGCGGTCTTTTCCCACATAAAGCCGCCGACCCACGGCGGACGCGGCGCGACGCGCGGAGTTCCGGCATAAACCACCTCGACGGAGACGGTTTTGCCGGACTGGACCGTCATCGGGAAATAGCTCCAGATCTTGGTCCCCTTGCGCTCGAACTTGAGTTTCGTCTTCTTCGAACCCTCGATCTGAAAGACTTCCGAAACCGTGAACGGGTTGTCAAGATCGAGTACGAAGGCGTTGATCGGCTGAACGATCCTGGCAGTCACGATGGTCGTTCCGGAGATCGACTTCGTCGCCGGATCGACCTTGACGGCGACGTCGTATTTCTGCACGTCGTACGCCGCCTGTTCGTACGGAACCGGACCGCCCGTTTCGCTCGGACGCGCGCCGAGTTCACGCTGCGCGGCGGCGGAAAGCGCGAGCAAAGCGATACCGCAAAGACATCCCGCAAATCGTTTGATTGTTTTTGTTTTCATCATTTCAAGACCTCGACATCCCGCATTTGCGAATCCTTCCAAAGTTGAAGAACATAAGAGTCGCTCCCTTCGATCTCGTCCGTCACCGTCTCAAGATCAGCGTAAAGCACCCGGACCCGGTAAAATCCCGATTCGATCGCGATGCGCGCAGCATCCGGCAGATAGTCCGTGCAGCCGGCAATGACGAGGCGGCCGGAAGTCGCTTCGAGACTGCATTCGTTGACCCGGCTGTAGCGCTCGATTTGGGTCTCCGGCGCCGAATCGTGAATTTCGACCGCCACCGGAACCTCGCCGAGCCGTCCGGTCCCGACCGCGATCAGCTTTTCTCCGACCCCGAGCATTCGTTCGAATGACGATTGATCCCAAATCGTGTCCGTCCCGTGCGGCGACGATTCGTCCTCAAGGTAGAACTGATGGAAGTCGGCGTCGATCTGAAAATCAAAGCGGTTAATCAGCATAATCAAGATCGAGCGTCATCCGGTAATCGTTCGCCATCGTCGGATGGCCGTTCGCGAGCGAAACCTCGATCCCCTTTTCATAAGCCGCGCGGGCCTTTTCGCGATCGCCGGAACTCGCGTACGCCTTTCCCAGCGCGCCGTACGCGTTGCCTTCGTCATCGGCGGTCGCCAGATAACGTTCGAGGAGCGCGATCACTTCACTCGTTTCGCCGATTTTCTCGTACTCCTTTGCGAGTCCGAACATCACCATCGTGTTGGTCGGGTCGGCCTCAAGCATCTGTTTGAAAACTTCGATTCGGTTTTGCATAAATATGTCGTAACTTCGGGCAATTTTAATACATTTCGGGGATTTTTACACACCGGTTCATCCGCCACCCTCAAATTCGGCGGGCATATCGAATGGCATAGAAAATGCTCCCGCTTAGGTCATGCGAGGCAAACAAGCGTCTTAATCCGATCAACGCGGCCCGAACCGGGTTCAAGGAATTCGCCGGCCGTACGTTAAGACGCAGTTTAAGTGAGGCAAGAAATGAGATACAAAATTTTTACGACAACGATCGCATTGGTTCTTTTCTTTGCGCTTTCGGTTGCAGCTCAGAACAAGCCGAAGATCAAGACCAATCGGACAAATTCGAACGGCACGGAAATGTCGATCATCGTCACTGCCGTTCCGCACGGCGACAAGGAACGCGCCGCGGTCGATAAATTGCGGCCGGCGGATTTCGCCGTCTACGAAAACAAGATCCGCCAACGGATCATTTCCGTCAAACCGGCAAGCGAAGCGCCGACGTCGATCGCCGTCGTCATTCAGGACAACCTGAACTGGCGCGTGAATTCAGAGATCAAGGAACTTAAGAAATTCATCGAGAATCTGCCTGACGCGACGCGCGTGATGACCGCTTATCTGGCCGTCGGCGGCGCGATCGTAACGCAGGAACTGACAACTGACCGGAAACAGGCGTCCGAAACGCTACGGATCGTCCGCGGCGGATCGTTTTCGCCCGGCTTCAGTCCGTTTGACGGGGTTGCGGATGTCGCGAAACATTTCGACGGTGAGGCGCCCGGACGACGGATAATGATCGTCATCTCCGACGGATTTGATTTTTCCCGCGGTTTCGCCGGTGCGAGCCCGTTCCTTTCGATCGAACTTGACCGCGCGATCCGTGAATGCCAGCGGCGTGGAATCGCCGTCTACACGATCTATGCGCCCGGCGAAGACCGTCGCCGGATGGGTCGGTTCGAATTCAACTATGGCCAGGGCAGCCTGATCAGACTGGCGGACGAGACCGGCGGCGAAAGCTATTTTACAAGCTTCGATTTCGCCAATTTCAGGCCATATCTTGATGAATTCACGGAAACTGCCGCGCGGCAGTGGTTGATCACCTACAAGACTTCAACGATCGGAAAAGGATTCCGAACGATCAAGGTGACGACGGACTTTGACGTTCATTTGCATCACCTTGCGGGCTATTTCCCGAAGAACGCGAAGTAGGCGGATTGCGGGAGGAATTATGGACAGAAGGCGCTTCATCACGCAGTTCGGCAAATTACTGCCCGTCGCGGGCGCGGCTCTTTACTTGTTGAGCGACAAACGGAATCTGATACGGGCCGACGTGGAACCGTTTGCCGAGAGCGAACGGTTCTACGAGCCGGCGGAAACCGAAATACTCTTCCTCGCGTCGCTCGCGCCGAGCGGTCACAACACCCAGCCCTGGTTCGTTCAGTATCTCGAACCCTTTCATTGGATCATCGGAAACGATCGGAGCCGATGGCTTCCGGCCGTCGATCCCAACCAGCGGGAAACAATCCTTTCGATCGGCGCGTTCCTTCAAAACATTGAATATGCCGCGGGCCATTTCGGCTACGCTTGCGACTGGAAACTGCTTGCCGCCCGGAACTCCGACGAAAAGGTCGTCGAGGTAAGCCTGAAAAAAAGCGCTTACGCGGCGGATTTTGCGATCGAGACGATTCGCAGCCGTCGAACGGTCCGGAGCAATTTTGCGAACGAAGCGATCCGACGGGACGACCTCGACTATATCTTCGCGTCCGAACCGGAGTTTTTCCGCTATCTGCCGCCCGACAGCGACGCTTCCCGATTCATCAACGAGCAAACCATCGAAGCGAACCGTCTGCAGGCGTACCGCGAACCCGCGCAACAGGAATTGAGGGATTGGATCCGGTTTTCGAACCGCGAAGCAAGAAAGCACCGCGACGGCCTGACGACCGGGAGTATGGAGATCGACGGATTCGCCGGGTGGTTCGTCCGAAACCTCTACACCCACGACAACGTCCTCAGTGAAGATTTCAGGGAACGCGGCCTCAACAAGGTCAGCGAACAGGTTTCGGCCCACGGCGGTTGGATACTCGCCACGTCAAACGACGAGTCGGTCGCCGGACTCCTTGAGGCCGGACGGCGAATGCAACGACTGTTTCTGCGCGTCCGCGAACGAAGCATCGCCATCCATCCGATGACGCAGATTCTGGAGGAACCGGCAACCTGCGCCATCCTGAATCAAGCGGTCGGGATCACCGAGAGCGTGCAATTCATTCTGCGGGCCGGTTACGTGAACGATTATCCACCGCCGGTGTCGATGCGCCGGCCGGTTGGTTGGTTTTTGAGGACCTGAGCGGGATTCGACATCGCGCGGCAAACAGATGATTCATTCAGCAATTATTAAAGGAGAGAATTATGAGCAACGCAACAATCAAAAAATTCGAATGGACGAGGTTTTTGCGGTTCTACGGCGAACAGAATCGAGGCCGCCGGACCCGTCTGGGAGTCTTCGAGAACGGCAACGACTTTTGGATCGAAGACGGTTTGCCTCTTTCAGGGATCGACTTTGACGCGAATAACGGTCATTTGACGACGCAGATAATGATCGGCGACCAGTTGACGCACACGATTCCCGACACCCGCGACGTGAAGATAACATTCAGTTCGACGGAGATGAACGATGGCCTCGACATCACCGATGCCGACGGGAAAACAACCGTCTTACGTTTTGAATAGCGTTGGAGGTAAATTATGAAAACGCTGATATTTATCGCAATTGCGGTCGTGATGTCGGTGTCCGTGTTCGGCCAACAGACGACGAAGCCGGTTTCCGAAAAGAGTCTTTTCTGGTTCTCGGACGATCCGGCGGTCGAAGTCGTTTTGATCGACCGCGGAGCCCCGTTCAACCTGATCGTGATTTCCAAGAAAGACGTGAAAGTTACGTATCGTACCGAGATCAATTCGACGGAACCGGTCGTCGAGGATCTCGTGCCGATCCGATCATATGGGGCGCGGAAGTACTTTTTCGTCCGGCACAGTTTCTCGAGACGAACGATCTGGATGGCGCTCGACTTTTCGGCCGGCGGCAAGCCATTACCGGGGCTGACGCGAACGTTCTACAACGGCCTGCTTGAACTTGTTCCGAACGAACAGTTTACAAAGACCGTTCCGCAGTAGGTTAAATGAGTAATGCGCCCGCCAGAAGCGTCGGCACGGAAAGCCGCGAAGCCGTCTTTCAAATGCGCGGCGTTTCCAAGGTCTACCGGATGGGCGAAGTCGAGGTCAACGCCCTGAGCGGCATCGACCTTGAGATCTTTCGCGGCGAATTGCTCGTGATTCTCGGACCGTCCGGCGGCGGAAAATCGACTTTGCTCAACATTCTGGGCGGACTCGATGTTCCGACCGCCGGCGAAGTCTTTTATCTCGACCACGATCTCACCGTCGATGACGACGCGGCGCTGACCGAGTTTCGCCGTGACCACGTCGGCTTCGTTTTTCAGTTTTACAATCTGATCCCGAGCCTTACGGCGCTCGAGAACGTCGAGCTCGTGACCGAGATCGCGGCAAACCCGATGTTGCCCGCCGACGCACTGCGTTTGGTCGGACTCGAATCGCGCGTCGACCATTTTCCGGCTCAGCTTTCGGGCGGCGAACAGCAGCGCGTCGCGATCGCCCGCGCGGTCGCCAAGCAGCCCGAGGTTTTGCTCTGCGACGAACCGACCGGCGCGCTCGATTTCGAGACCGGCAAACTCGTGCTCGACGTGATCAAAAAGGTCAACGAGGAACTCGGCACGACGACGGCGATCATCACGCACAACGCGGCGATCGGGCAAATGGCCGACCGCGTCATCCATATGCGCAGCGGCCGGATCGTCGAGGTTGTGCAGAACAGTAAAAAGGCACGGCCGGAAGCCCTGGTCTGGTGAATGATATGCAAGAGAATCCGAATCCCGCCAAAGAGATTGAACTGCCGGGCCTGACGTCCGTTGACGCCGCGCGCCGGCTTGCCGAATTCGGCCCGAACGAGTTTGGCAAAGTGCAGAAGACCCGGAAGATCGTCCGCTTTTTGAAGCTTCTTCTCGAACCGCTGATGCTGATCCTGTTGATCGCAAGCGCCGTTTCGTTGTTTGTCGGCGAAATTATCAACGCCGTCATTATGGCCCTTATGGTCACGCTCAGCGCGGCGCTCAACTTCATCCAGACGACGCGTTCGGAAACCGCGGCCGAACGGCTTCGCGAGAAGATCGCGCCAATGGCGACCGTCCGGCGCGACGGTGTTTGGAAAGAGGTCGCGCGTCGCGAGGTAGTCACCGAAGACGTCATTCGGGTCATCGCCGGCGACCTGGTCCCGGCCGATGCAAAGCTTCTTTCGGCGATCGATCTGCACCTTCAGGAAGCTTCGCTGACGGGCGAATCGCTTCCCGTACACAAACAGTCCGACGCGGAAATCTATCTCGGCACTTCGGTTGTCAGCGGATCGGGCGAAGCGCTCGTGACGGCGACCGGCGGCGACACGACATATGGCAAGATCGCCGCGCGACTTGAAGAAAAGCCGCCGGAGACCGATTTTGAGCACGGCACGCGAAAGTTCGGATTGTTGATCGCGAGGCTGATCTTTTTTCTTGTCGTCTTCGTCTTTATCGTCAACACCTTCGCCGGCCGGCAACCGCTCGAGGCGCTGTTCTTCTCGATCGCCCTCGCCGTCGGCCTGACGCCGGAGTTTCTGCCGATGATAATGACCATCACGCTCGGGCGCGGCGCGGCGCTGATGGCGAAAAAGAACGTCATCGTCAAGCATCTTGCGGCGATCCAGAATTTCGGCAGTATGGATATCCTCTGCAGCGACAAGACCGGGACGATCACCGAAGGAAAACTGAATCTGCTCGAACACCTCGATCCATTAGGCGAAGATTCGGAGCGCGCCTTCGCGCTCGGGTACATCAACAGCCGCCTGCAGACCGGCGTCGAGAACCCGATCGATCGCGCGATCGTTTCGCTGAACCCGCTCGATCAGGCGATCCTCGAACACGGCGATCCCGACATTTCGGCGGTTAAAAAGATCGGTGAGGTCCCGTTCGATTTCGAGCGGCGGCGAATGTCTGTCGTTGTCGAAAGCGACGGCCGGTCGATGCTTATCACCAAAGGCGCGCCCGAAAGCGTGCTCGAGATCTGCGAAAGCGTCGAAACCTCGGGGCGCGTCGAACCGCTGACGAAGAAACTCCGCGCCGAAGGCCTCGGGGTCTATGAGTCGGCGAGCGCAAAAGGCATCAGGGTTCTCGCCGTTGCGTACAAATACACGGACGTACGCGATTCTTTTGCGATCGCCGATGAGGCGGGTCTGACATTTGCGGGTTTCCTTAACTTCGCCGACGAGCCGCTCGAATCGGCGCGTTCGACACTCAAGAAACTCGCGGCCGACGGCGTCACGGTGAAGATCCTCACGGGCGACAGCGAACTCGTCGCGAAGCACGTTTGCGGCTCCGTCGGACTCGACGGCCAACGGATCGTTCTCGGCTCCGATCTCGACCATGTCTCCGACGATGCGCTCGGCAGCCTCGCCGAATCGACGAGCGTCTTTGCGCGCGTATCGCCGATGCAGAAGAACCGCATCATTCTCGCGCTCAAGGCGAGGGGACACGTCGTCGGCTTTATGGGGGACGGTATCAACGACGCGCCGTCGCTGCGGTCCGCTGATGTCGGGATCTCGGTCTCGACGGCCGCCGACGTCGCCAAGGACGCCTCGGAGATCGTCCTGCTCGAACGCGGGCTCGGCGTCCTTCACGCCGGCATCATCGAGGGCCGGAAGTCGTTCGGCAACGTGATGAAGTACTTGCTGATGGGAACCAGCTCCAACTTCGGAAATATGTTCTCAATGGCCGGCGCCGCGCTTTTTCTTCCGTTTCTGCCGATGCTGCCGACGCAGATCCTGCTCAACAATTTCCTGTACGATCTGGCGCAGATCACGATTCCGACCGACAACGTCGATCCGACTTTTATCCGCAAGCCGCATCGCTGGGACGTCAAGGTCATCCGCGACTTTATGATCGTCATCGGGCCGATCAGTTCGATCTACGACTTTCTGACCTTCTACATCCTGCTGCATTACTTCCAGGCGGGCGAGCAACTATTTCAGACAGGCTGGTTCATTGAATCGCTCGCTACCCAAACGCTCGTCGTCTTCGTTATCCGAACGGCTTCGAGTCCCTGGAAGAACCGTCCTAGCCGAAGCCTGGCGCTCGCTGTGATCGCGGTCGTCGCCATTGCCATCGCGATCCCGTTTTCGCCGATCGGCGGATATTTCGGTTTCGTGCCGCCGCCGCCGACTTTCTTCGCTTTTCTTGTCGCCGCGACGGTGACGTATCTGATCCTCGTCGAAACGGTAAAACGACGCCTGATGAGGAGGCTGATCGGATGATCAACACGCTGAACCGCAAATTGCTGAGAGACTTTTGGCGGCTCCGCGGACAAGTTACGGCCGTCGTGCTCGTCGTCGCCTGCGGTGTCGCGGCGTTCGTCGCGATGCGCGGAAATCATCATTCGCTTCTGGCGTCGCAAAACGCGACGTATGAAGAGTTTCGGTTTGCCGACGTGTTCGTCAACGTGAAACGCGCGCCGGTTTCGGTTATCGGGAAGATTGCCGCGATCGACGGCGTTGCGGCGGCCGAAACGCGTATCGTCCGCGACGTCACGCTCGACATCGCCGGGCTTGACGAACCGGCGACCGGCCGTTTGGTCTCAATCCCCGAAACGCGCCGCGATTTCCTCAACGGCGTTTTTATCCGCAAGGGCCGCTATATCGAAGCCGGTCGTCGCGACGAGGTTCTCGCGAGCGAGGCGTTCGTCGAGGCCAACAAACTCGACGTCGGCGACGATCTTTCAGCGATCATCAACGGCCGCTTCCAAAAACTCAGGATCGTCGGTGTCGCTCTCTCGCCCGAATACGTTTACGGCATCCGCGCCGGCGAGATATTCCCCGACAGCCGCCGTTTCGGCGTTCTCTGGATGAATCGCGAAACGCTCGAACATATTTTCGATATGGACGGCGCGTTCAACGATCTGACGCTCCGCCTGACGGGCGCCGCGAACGAGGCCGAAGTCATCGCCAGGGTCGATTCGATCCTTGACGAATACGGAGGACAGGGCGCTTTCGGGCGTGCCAGCCAGCCATCGCACGAGTATCTGACGAACGAGATCGCCGAGCTCAATACGACCGGAATTTTCATCCCGACGATCTTCCTGGGCGTCACGGCGTTTCTGCTGAACCTCGTGATGACGCGCTTCGTCGCCATCGAACGCGAACAGATCGCGGTGCTCAAGGCGTTCGGTTACGGCAATTCCGCCATCGGCTGGCATTATTTGAAATTCGCGTTTTTGACGATTTTGATCGGCAGCGCGCTCGGAATCGCTGTCGGTTCTTACATCGGCGCGGGAATCACCGCGCTCTACGCCGAGTTCTTCCGTTTTCCGATCTCCGGATTTGAGGTCACGACCGACATTTTGATGCTCGCGCTGGCGGTCAGTTTCGGCGCGGGGCTTCTCGGGGCGCTCAGCGCCGTCCGCCGCGCCGTCCGTCTCGCGCCGGCCGAAGCAATGCGGCCCGAACCGCCGGCGCGCTTTCAGGCGGGATTCCTCGAACGTCTCGGACTGCTTCGATTTATGAGTCCGGCGGTGCGGATCATCTTCCGGAACCTAACCCGGAACCCGCTCAAAGCGGTGCTCACCTCGTTCGGTATTTCCCTCTCGGTGATGATGCTCGTCGTCAGTTTCTATATGTACTTCGACGCGCTCACGGACATTATTTTCGTCCAGTTCCGGCTCGTCCAGCGCGAGGATGTTTCGGTATATTTCAACGAACCGCAGCCGCCGACCGCACGCTACGATCTCGCAGCGCTTGACGGAGTTCTGCGCGTCGAACCCTTCCGGATCGTTCCCGTTCGGCTGCGCAACGGCCATTTTTCGCGGCGGCTCGCGATCATCGGCCTTCAACCTTCGGGCGAACTCAGGCAGATGATCGACCGAGACCGTTCGCGGGTCGCGGTCCCGCCGGACGGCGTCGTGCTGACGACAAAACTGGCTGAGATCCTGCACGTTGCGCCCGACGATCAGTTGACGCTTGAAATACTCGAAGGCAAACGGCCGGTCAAAGCGGTGCGCGTCGCGGGATTGATCGACGAACTCATCGGGCTTTCGGTCTATATGGACAAGTCGGCGCTGAATCGGCTGCTCGGCGAGGACGATTCGATGTCGGGCGCGTATCTCGCCGTCGATCAATCAAAAGCGCCGCCGCTTTACAGGCGCCTGAAGAACACGCCGAGCGTCAGCGCCGTCGGCATTCCGGAGGCCGCGCTCTCGAATTTCAACGCGACGATCTCGCGAACGATGTACACCTCGATCTCGTTCATCATCGGATTCGCCTCGGTGATCTCGATGGGCATCGTTTACAACGGCGCGCGGATCGCGCTTTCGGAACGGAGCCGCGAGTTGGCATCGCTTCGGGTATTGGGTTTCACGCGGCGCGAGATCGGCACGATGCTCCTCGGCGAACAGGCGTTCCTGACCGCAGCCGCGATCCCGCTCGGATGGCTGCTCGGATACGGGTTGTGCGTCCTAATGGTCAAAGCCGTGGATGCCGAACTCATTCGGTTGCCGCTGATAGTATCGCCAAAATCATACGTTTACGCGCTGTTGGCGACGGTCACGGCGAGCACGCTTTCGGCGCTGCTGGTCGGTTGGCGTCTGCGGCGGCTCGATTTGATCGAAGCGCTCAAGACGCGGGAGTGACGTTATGCGAAAACGAAGAAACATAATCTATGCAGCACTTTCGATCTTCGCGCTGGTTGCCGTCGGCTACGTTCTCTCGCGGCCCGACAGGATCAAGGTCGAAACGGCAAAAGCGCTTTCGGGCCCGCTGACCGTGACCGTCGATGGCCAGGGAATGACCCGCGTTCACGATCGCTTCAGTGTCGCCGCGCCGGTCAACGGGCGGCTCCGGCGTATAACGCTGCGCCGCGGAGACGAGGTCAAGGCAGGCGACGCGGTCGCGGAGATCGAAGCATTGCCGCTCGCGCCGCTCGACGTCCGCCAGAGTACGGACGCAGCGTCGCGGATCCGGATCGCCGAAGCAGCGAAGATGGAGGCGGACGCGAATCTCGGACGGGCGGTCGCCAAGCTGGAACAAGCGCGTCGCGACCGCGAGCGTTCGCGAAATCTGATGGATTACGGACAGGTCGCGCGCGAGGACTACGAACGCAAACTCAACGCCGAACGCACTCTTGGCTCGGATCTTTCGGCCGCTCAAACCCGGGAACGCGCGGCGGGCCAGCGGATCACGCAAACGATCGCCAACAAGAAGGAGGCCGAAGCGGCCGTCGAGAGGCTGACCAACAACCTCCAGCAAGCGCGGCGGGACTCAAAACGCGCCGCCGATCTGATCGAAGCCGGCGTCATCGCGCGCGAGGAATATGAACAGAAACGCCTCGCCGAACAGACGATCTCAAAAGAACTTGAAGCCGCGCGTTACCGTCTCGAAGCGGCTGAGTCCGACATCGAGCTCGCGCGCGAGGGCAGGGTCGAAGCGCAGGAGAACATCAAACACCTTCGCGACGACCTCGCCCAGGCGCGGCGCGAGGCCGAGCGTGCGAAGAATGTTTTGACGTACGGAAAAACATCGAAACAGGATCTCGAACAGAGTTTGACGGCCGAACGCGCTCTCGAAAAAGAAGTCGAGGCCGCGCAGTTCAGACTCCGCGCGGCGGCCGACGAGGTGACACGCGCCAAGTCCGCCTTGCTTGGCGATGAAACCGGCACGGGTGAAGTGACGAAGGTCGTCGCTCCGGTCGACGGCAGCGTCCTCAAGATCATCGAAGAGAGCGAACGCGTCGTGACCGCCGGCGCGCCGCTTCTCGAATTGAGCAATCCCTCGAATCTTGAGATCGTCGTTGACGTCCTTTCGACCGATGCGGTGAAGATCAAGCCGGGCGACCGCGCGACCCTCGGCGGGTGGGGCGAGAACCGAACCGCGGCGGGACGCGTAAGACTAATCGAGCCGGCCGCGTTCACCAAGGTCTCGTCGCTCGGAATCGAGGAACAACGGGTGAACCTGATCGTCGATTTCCTCGAACGCCCCGAGAGCCTGGGCGACGGATTCCGTGTCGAGGCGAAGATCGTTGTTTGGGAAAGCGGCTCGGTTTTGAAGATTCCGGCGAGCGCGCTCTTTCGCAGCGGCGAAGGTTGGGCGGTCTTTGTAAATGATAGCGGCCGTGCGCGGCTTCGCAATGTCGAGGTCGCACATCGGAATCCGGACGAAGCGGAGATCACCGGCGGGTTGAGCGAAACGGAGGAAGTAATTCTTCATCCCTCGAACGACCTCGGCGAAGGCTCATACATCGCGACCGAATGAACCAAGGAGGCAATATGTCAGAACATCAGGAAGCCACGCAAAGCTCGGGAAACACTTTTGTCGAGCGCTTGGCGCGTCAGATCGGTATTTCCGCAAATGCCAGACTGATCTACGGTGAACCGGTCGAACGCGGTGGCGTGACCGTCATCACGGTCGCCAAAGCGGCCTACGGTTTCGGCGGCGGCGGCGGCAAAAAAGAAGACGAGGAAGGATCGGGCGGCGGCGGCGGAGTCGCCTTGACGCCGGTCGGCTACATCGAGATGAAGAACGGTGAAACCCGCTTTCGACCGACGCGCGACTGGCTCGCACTGCTGCCGGCGATCGCCGCCGCTGCGCCTGCAATTCTCTTGAGCGCCTGGGCGTTGGCGAAGTTGGTCCGGAAGATTGCGCCGAACAACAAAACCGGCGTCCGTCAGTGCGCGTAACGACGGATTTGAGGCTCGATTCGCGAGATCTGAGAAATGAATCCCCGGAATAGTGCCTAGCTGATAGTTGAAAGATGATAGTCACAAATCGAACTATCAGTTATCAGCTATCAGCTATCAGTTGTCAGTTATCTCGAAGGCCTTGATTTCAAAATGGAGTTGATATGTTCTACATTCGGACACTCGCCGTTTGGCTTCTGCTGATTTTCGTTGAGAGCGTTCACGGTACGCTGCGGCAGATGTTTCTCGCACCGTTGGTCGGGGATTTCACGGCGCGGCGGATCGCGTTTTTCGTCGCGCTCGGACTGATCCTCGCCGTTGCGCTCCTGACGATTCGCTGGCTCGACGCACCGTCGCGGAAGTTCCTCTACATAGCCGCCTTGATCTGGATGATATTGACCGCCTTGTTCGAATTCCTGATCGGCAGATTCGTGATGAACCTCAGTTGGGACCGGATCTTCGAAGACTACGATGTGACGCGTGGCGGCCTGATGGCGTTCGGGCTTCTGTTCCTGGTTTTCGCCCCTGCCATCGCAATCCGGATTCGCGGAAAATAGACCCGGCAATCAGGATTCCGAATTCCAGGATTCCAGATTCCAGGATTTCAGATTCCAGGATTTCAGGATTCCAGGATTCCAGGATTTCAGATTCCAGATTCCAGGATTCCAGGATTCCAGGATTTCAGGATTCCAGATTCCAGGATTCCAGATTCCAGGATTCCAGGATTCCAGGATTCCACGATTCCAGGATTTCAGGATTCCAGGATTCCAGATTCCAGGATTCCAGATTCCAGGATTCCAGATTCCAGGATTCCAGATTCCAGAATTCCAGGATTCCAGATTCCAGATTCCAGATTCCAGGATTCCAGGATTCCAGGATTCCAGGATCCCAGGATTCCAGGATTCCAGGATTCCAGGATTCCAAAATCCAAAATCCAAAATCTAAAATCCAAAATCTAAAATCGGAAGAGTTTCCCCTGAACCGGTAACGATTCGATCGGCCGGGACGTGTCCGGCGCGGAGTCCCGGCCTTGAAAGCCCAGCCTGCGGAAGTTGAGGTCGAACAGTTTCTGCGCGATCTGCCATTTTTCGGTTTTCCCGTGGTCGCGCGTCGCGTATGACTCGTGACGGAGCGTTCCGCCGCGCTCGCGCTTGATCTGTTTGAGGATCTTGTCCGCCTTCGACGGCGAAAGTTTCTCGTGCAAACGTTTGACGAAGTATTCCTCGATCGAATCCGTATCGAAGTGAACCATCGACATAAATGCTTTCGTCGCGCCGCAATCGCGTGCGCGTTCGAGCAAGAGCGGAATATCATCCTCGTTGTAACCCGGAATGATCGGTGCGATCGCAATCCCGGTTCGGATCCCCGCATCGCTCAGCGTCTTCATCGCCTTGAACCTGACTTCCGGTACGGGCGCATAAAGTTCGAACGGGTTCGACTTCTCCCTGGTCAGGAACGGGATCGAGAAGAACACCGTGCATTTCAGATTTCGCAAAATGTCCACGTCGCGCGTCACAAGCGGCGACTTCGTGATGACCGCGACCGGAAACCGAAACTCCTCGCATACTTTGAGGCACCCGCGGGTCAGTTCGTAACTCGCTTCGAGCGGAAGATAAGGATCGGTGGCGAACGAGAAGTCCAGATGATTGATCTTCTCCCGCAGTTTGCGAAGTTCGCGACGGAGGATCTCGGGAGCGTTGACCTTCGCGACGATCTTTGTTTCAAAGTCCGTGCCCGCGCCGTAACCGAGATACTCGTGATATTGTCGCGCGAAGCAATATGTGCAGGCGTGAATGCATCCGCGGTAGCAGTTGACCGTGTAGCGATGCCCGAAATCGGAGGAAAACGCCTTGGTGATGATCTTTTTCGTCGCTGTCTCTTCGAAAACTTCAAGTTTCGCCGACGGCGCCTCGCCGATGAACTCGGCGGAGTACTTAAGATACGGATTCGGAGGATTCAAGACTTGTTTCACAGATGAAACAATACGCGAATCCTGTGGGACGCGCAAGACCGCACGGGGCTTTGCTTTTTCGATTTCGGTGTTGAATAATCAGTCGTTTCGCACGCAGTTCATCAAATTGAAACCGAACAGTCACTGCCCGGAAGCATACGGACAGGTTTCTGCGTTTGTGTTCGACCGTTGATTCAGGATTTGAAGGCTGTCGTTTGAGTTTTCTTGTGACCCTTTTTTGCTTCGAATTCCGTTTTTGTCTTAGAAAGGTTGCCGAAGGTATGTTTTTCGGGCGGCATTGATTCAGTTTTTTTGGAGGAAACTTATGTCAGATCGTAATTTCGGCCGTTCATTCGCCGTCAGGTTTTCAGTATTTTTTCTTGCTGCGTTGACCGCACTGTCGAGCGTGGCGTTTGCCCAAACGGATTCCAAACCGACGGACGCCGCGAACAGCGAGAACTATATTCACGTCTTGGGAAAGATCCTTTCCATCGACCCGATCAAGGGTGACGTCACGGTCCGTCTGGAGTTCGACGCGTACGGCAATTTCGCCAATGAGGACGGAACGCTCAAGAAGACATTGAAGTTCGACACCGTCAGTTCAAACGGCAAACAGGAGATCGTGTTTGAAAAGGGCAAGCGCGTTTCGCCGACCGAGGTCGTTTTGAATATGTACGACGGGGTTGTCGAAGATTACCCGTTCGACACCCACAAGGCGACGCTTTCCTTCTACTTTACCGTCAAGCCCGACAAACCGGCCGAAAAGCCGAAGGAAGCGAACACCGAGCCGGAAGCGAAACAGGAAACCAACGAGGAGGAAGAAACCGAGATCGAAGTTCCGTTCAAGCTGGATTTTGCGCCGTCGATGCCGGGTTATACGATCACGACCGAAAAATCCAAGGAAAGCGACGCGACGTACCTCGATCTCGAAATGACGATCGTCCGTGCGACGATGGTCAAGGTCTTCTCGGTTTTCGTCAGTTTGTTGATGGTGTTGGTGACTCTCGCCGTCGTGATTTTCGTGATCACCGTCGTTTTCAAGGATCGCAAGGTAGAGATGGCGATGATGTCGTTCATCGCGACGCTGCTATTCGCGTTCGTCGCAATACGCAATAGTCAGCCTTCGGTTCCGCCGGTCGGGATCACCGCCGACTACATTGCTTTCTTTTGGGCGGAAGCAGTGCTTGCACTATGTTTGTTGACGATGATCTTCACCTGGATCCTGCGTCCAAACAAATGAGCATTTTCTGCGCCTCGACGGACGAGGGCAGCAAGAGATAATTGGTTTGAGAATGACGGAACGGTTCCTTTTTGCCGGTCTTCTTCGGAGCCCGACCGTCATTCTCATCTTTTGCCGCGAACGGCCCCGGAAAATTCAAGTCGAACGTTTTGGAAATCGCGGCACGAAGCTATAAGATTGGCTACAAAACAATCGCTCCCGGAAAGGACAACAGATCCAGACGGCTTGCGGGAATTTGATAGAAAAAAACAGGAGAAACTAATGAATAAACTTAAAACAGTTATGGTCGTTTCGATCGTTGCGGCGCTCGGACTGATCGGAATCGCTTGCGGCCAAATGGGCGAAGCTAACAAATTGGTCGACGAAGCGAATGCGACGATCAAGAAGAGCAATGAGTCGTCGACCAAGTCGGCCGCGTTGATCAAAGAGATCTTCGGCAACCTGAAGGCGGACGACCTTGAAGAGTACAAGAACACGAACAAAGCCAAGCTCGATGAGCTGTTGAAGCTTCTTGAAGGTTCGGAAAAAGACCTTGCGGATGCCGGCGGAAAATTCGAAGCGGCGTCGAAGCTCGACGTTTCGGCCAAATTCAAGGAGTATCTCAGCCTCAAGGGTCAGGAGATCAAGAAACGCAGCGAGCACGACAAAGCGACAACCGCGTTCGTCAAATCCTTCCAGAGCGAGAAGGACCTCGAAAAGGTCAACACTCTGATGGACGACTACGTCAAGAAATCCGGCGACATCAACAAAGAAGCCGAAGATCTGATGAAGAAAGCCGACCAGATCGTCAAAGACAATCCGACCGAGTTCAAGTCGAACTAGTCCGGTTGATCAGGGTAAACCAAGCGGCGGGCGAACCTTTCGCTCGCCGCTTTCGTTTCGCCGACGGATTTTCAATCGAACTATAACGATCGGTTTTCGTTTGAATTACAAGTGATCGAAGAAATCTCGCACTACAAGATCATCAAGCGGATCGGAGCCGGAGGAATGGGTGAAGTCTTTCTCGCGGAGGACTCCAAGCTCGGCCGCAAGGTCGCGCTCAAGGTTCTTCCGGCCGGGATGGCTGTCGACCGGAAGCGGCTCAACCGTTTCCTTCAGGAAGCGCGCCTCGCCGCGAATCTCAATCATCCCCATATCTGCACCATTTACGAGATCGACGCGACCGCGGATACGCCGTTTCTGGCGATGGAACTGGTGCAGGGAGAGACTCTTGCGGAACGCATCGAGAGGCGTTCGGTTTCGACGGACGACCTTCTCAGCACCGCGTCGCAGATAGCAGACGCGCTCGATGAGGCGCATCGCGCCGGCATCATCCACCGCGACATCAAATCGTCGAATATCATCGTCAATCATCGCGGCCAGATCAAGATACTCGACTTCGGGCTCGCCAAGAGTATGGCCGAAGACGTTTCGGACGAAGAAGTCACGCGCGCCAAAACCGAGGATGGAATGCTGGTTGGAACGGTCCAGTATATGTCACCGGAACAGGCGCTCGGCAAAAACCTCGATGGCCGAACGGATCTCTGGAGTCTCGGCGTGCTGCTCTACGAGATGGTGACCGGCGAATTGCCGTTCAAGGCCCCGACTCAGGCCGGTACCTTCGATTCGATTCTGAACCGTCCGCCCGCGAAAATCGAAGGCGATGTTCCGCCGGAAGTGGTCGCGATCATCGAAAAGCTGCTCGAAAAGGACCGCGACCTACGCTATCAAACCGCTTCTGACCTACTCGCGGATCTCCGCCGCCTAAGGCGCGCACGCGGTGACGCTTCGGAATCAGGGGAAAGTCTGCGGGTTTCGGCGACCCAAGTTCCCGCGGTTACCGGGAGTTTGACGCGTCCGACCATCGGGCAGTCCGGAATACGATCGCGGCGGTTTCCCATTTTGACCGTATTTCCAGCGCTGATACTGATCGCGGCGTCCGCCCTTGTGGTTTGGAAGTATTTTGGTTCTGCGTCCGGGCCGAAGGTCTTCGATCTCGGCGATTCCACGCGGCAGACGAATCTCGGGAAGGTCGTCGACGCGGTCATTTCACCGGCCGGCGATCACATCGTTTACGTTACTGACGATGGCGCGAAACAGGCCTTGTGGATCAAACAGACTTCGGGCGGCAGCGTTCTGCAGATCGTTCCCGCGTCCGAGAGCGTGTTTCAGGGGATTGCTGTCTCGCCCGACAACAAATGGGTCTATTACAACGTCTGGGACCGGGTTTCGGTTGGTCAGGTATACCGGATTCCGGCGCTCGGCGGCGTGCCGCAGAAGATCGTCCACGATTGTATGCCCGGCATTTCCGTCGCGCCGGACGGATCGAGGTTGACCTTTGTTCGCTCGGACGACCGCGCCAGGCGTTTTGTGTTGCTTACTATCGCTTCGGACGGCACCGATGAACGCGAGGTACTGTCTCTGCCCGGAGCGTTTGCCTATCGTCCGATCTGGGCGCCCGACGGCAAATCGATCGCTTTCGGGCTCTTTGAAAACGCTCCGGACCGACGCTTTCCGCAAATCGCCGAGATTCCCGCAGGCGGCGGTGAGATCAGGACCATCTGGCGTGACGAGACCAACAAGGTTCAGCCGAATCGATTCGTCTGGCTGCCGGACAAAACCGGACTGCTTGTGACCCTCGTCAATTCGCGAGAGTTTCGGACGCAGATCTGGCAACTCGATTATCGTTCCGGAAATCTGCGCCAGATCACAAGGGATTTGAACAGTTACGGCGCGCTGAGCGTTTCGGCAGACGGCCGCAGTATGCTTGCCGTTCAGGAGGATCTACTGCTGAGCGTATGGAACGTTTCTCCGAAAAAACCGGCACTCGCGCGCCGCATCACCGACGGGAAAACCGAAGGAATCGGCCTGAGTTGGACGGCCGACAACCGGCTCGTCTATTCGTCCAACGTCAGCGGCAATGCCGAGATCTGGATGATGAACGAAGACGGAACGGGCAAAAGGCAGTTGACCTCCGACGCGACTCCAAAGCTGTCACCGTGCGTTTCGGGCGACGGAAAGTACGTTTTCTACGCGGTCATCGGCAACGAGCGCGGCGGCTCGGCTCGAATGGAACTCGACGGCCGGAATCAGCAAACGCTCGAGAACAAATGGGGCGTGACCTGCGCCGCCGGGTCGAATCATCTGCTGTATTTGGCTAACGTCGACCGTCAGGGCACGCAGCTTTTCAGAGACACTACGGATTTCAACGCGCCGGTTCAACTCCCTGAAAATACCATCGTCAACGTCTCGCTCTCACCCGATGGAAAACGTGTCGCGACGGTCTATTGGGATGAAGAGAAACGCCGGCACGGATTTGAGATCATCGACATCGCGGACGGCAAGACGACAAACTTCGAACTCCCGACCACGGCGGTCCAGAAGAATAGCGAAACTCAGTTCGTGATTCGATGGACGCCGGATGGGAAAAGCCTATCGTTCGTAAACGACGAGAACGGCTTCGCAAATGTTTGGATATTGCCGTTGAACGGCGAAAAACCGCGGCGGATCACAAGCTTCAACGACAACTTCATCTTCGGTTTCGCTTGGTCGCAGGACGGCGAAAAGCTCGCGGTTTCGCGCGGCACGCTGACCAGCGACGCGGTGCTCTTTCGATTTTAGGCTTTGGCGGATCTTCGGGGCGGCTAGCGTGTGACGATTGGCGGCTGTAGGTTCAACTCTATCGACTTGCAGGTGTCTTTCAACTATTCCGAAGATCCGGCAATCGCCAAAATCGAAAGCCGCTCCCAACGATTCGGGTCGTCAGGAGCGGCTTTCGTTAGACCTGATTCTGCAAAACAAGCCTAGTTTGTCAGATTCACCGAGACGGTTTCACGTTTGCCGCCGTTTCTCGCGAGCAACGCGTCGTTCTTGCGAATCTCTTTTTCGGCCGAAGACTCGCCGACATCGATCCCGGCCGAGGCGCGGCGCGTGAACAGGCCCCGTAGAAAGTATCGCTCGCCGTAGCGATTGAATGTCACTTGCTCGGCCGTCGTTCGATCGCTGCCGACCGTGATCTCGCTGACGATGATCCGGCTCTTGTTGGACTCGACGCTCCGCAGGACGAATCTACCGGGCGCGACCTTTCGCAGTTCGAACTTTCCGGCCTGCATCTTGTCGTTCCCGACCTGAAAGTCGAACTTTGTTTCGAACGTGAGTTTGCTTTGCGCCGAGACCGTTGCGACGGTTCCAAAGAATGCCGCCGCTCCGATAACGAGGGCGATTGCGAATGACTTGAATGATTGCGATTTCATAGTTTTTCTCCTAAAAAGTAATATCGAACCCTATGGTCGCAATAACCTTGGCGAGTTGCGTGCCATACCTCGAAGTCCAGTGTAACTCGTTGTATAGCAACCATTTATACTCGCAAACGCTGATCGCCGATCCGGCGGCGGGATGAAATCGCTATCCGTTCGGATAGTTCGTATCGCCGATCGGATAGTCGTTCGGCGAATTCGCGTACGGTCGGCCGTTTTCACCGTTTCAAAAACCGATCGATTCGTTCTAAACTTGTCTTTCGATGGAACCGAGAATAAAAATCAGCTACGGACCGGGCGCGGGTCAGGTGTTCGTGCTAAAAGAGGACGTGACAACCATCGGCCGCGAGGTCGGCAACTCGATCATCCTCAAAAACTCGTCCGTCTCCCGTCGTCATTGCGTCATCGAACGCCGCGACAACGCGTTCGCCGTCAGTGATCTCGGCAGTCTGAATGGAACGCTGATCAATGGCGTCAACGCCGCCGGCGCGATCTTGAAGAACGGAGACGAGATGAAGGTCGGCGATTTCACTTTTCGATTCTCGGACCGCGAATCGGACGCGCCGTCGAGTTCGCTTGCCATCGACGCGACCGAGTTTCGTCTTCCGAAGGATTCGGTCCGTATCGCGATCGATGAGGTATTCGGTGCGATGGCGCGCGATCTGACGGCGATCCTCAAGATCTCAACGACGATCAACACGATTCGCGACGCCGGCGAACTTGAAACGGCGATGCTCGAACTGATCTTTGAGGTGGTGCCGGCCGATTCGGGCGCGATTGTCACTGTTGACGACGATTTGGCGATCGTTCGGAGCGCCGTCTCCAATCGTCTCGCGCCGAACAATCCTGTGATCGTCAGCCAAACCGTGATCGACCGGGTACTTCGCGAACGTGCGGTGTTGCTCGTCCCCGAGGTCGAGCCGAATTCGTCAGAGAGTCTGTTCGTTTCAAAGACGCGTTCGCTGGTCGCGGTTCCGATGATCGTTTTCGAGCGGCCTCTCGGCGTGATCTATCTCGCGAGTTCGACGGCGACGTTCGATGAAAGTCATATTCGGTTTTTGACGGCGGTCGCCTCGATCGGCGGCGTCGCACTTGATAACGCGGGCGCGTGGGCGAATCTCGCGGACGAGAACGAGCGCCTTCGAAACGAATCCTTTGGGCGGAATATGCTCGGCGAGTCGGATTCGATGCAGCGGGTTTTCGCGATCATCCGCAAGGTCGCGCCGACCGGTTCAACGGTTTTGATCGATGGTGAAAGCGGTACGGGAAAAGAACTCGCGGCGCAATCGATCCACCAGAACAGCGCCCGGCGATCGATGCCGTTCGTCGCCATCAACTGCGCGGCGCTGACCGAAACACTGCTTGAATCGGAGTTGTTCGGCCACGAAAAAGGCGCGTTCACGGGGGCCGTCGCGCAAAAAAGAGGCAAGATCGAGATGGCGGCCGGCGGGACGCTCTTTCTCGACGAGATCGGCGAGATGAACATCGTTCTTCAAGCCAAACTGCTTCGCGTCTTGCAGGAACGCGAGTTCGAACGGGTTGGCGGGACGCGACCGATCCGCGCCGATATACGGCTGATCGCCGCAACCAACCGGGACTTGAATGTCGAGGTCGCAAATGGCCGTTTTCGTCAGGATCTGTTCTATCGCCTGAATGTCGTCCGTTTCACGATGCCGGCGCTTCGCGATCGCCCCGACGACATCCCGATGCTTGCGAAGTATTTCGCAGATAAGTTCGGCCGCCAGACGAACCGCCGGCTTCGCGGGATATCGTCGGCGGCCTCAAAGCTGCTCGCGAAATACGAATTTCCGGGCAACGTCCGGGAACTTGAAAACTCGATCGAACGCGCCGTGGTCTTGGGATCCGGTGAATGGATCCTGCCCGAGGATCTGCCGGATGACATTCTCGAAACCCGTGTCGGTGAAAGCAATCTGACGTCCAGTTATCACGATTCGATCCGTGAGACCAAACGTTCGGTGATTGCTGAGGCGTTTCGCAAATCCAACGGCAGCTATGTCGAAACCGCCAAACTCCTCGGCGTTCATCCGAATTATCTTCATCGTTTAATACGAAATTTAGAAATGAAGGAAGAGTTGGAGCGGCTCGAATTCCGCCTTTAACCGGCGTGGCTGCATCAAGCCAATCCCCAAAAGACCAATCGGAGAAAAGGCGAAATTCCGCGGGTTCATTTTTCGCCTTCGACCCAGACTTCGCCGTCGGCGTAGACTTCTTTTTTCCAGATCGGAACCGTCCGTTTCAGTTCCTTGATCAGCCATTCACAGGCTTCGAAGGCGGCGCGGCGGTGCGGGGCCGCGACGGCAATGACGACGCTTGTCTCGCCGATCTCGAGCCTCCCGATCCGGTGGACGATCGTCACGTTTTCGATCTGAAACTCCTCGTGAACGCGCGCGACGAGCTTATCCATCTCCTTGAACGCCATCGGTTCATACGCTTCGTAGACGAGATATTGCGTCTCGCGGCCCTTCGTGAATTGCCGGACGAACCCATCGAGCGTGACGATGGCCCCGCAGATCGGCGAAACGACGCGCCGCGCGATCGCACCGACGTCAAGCGGCTCGGTCGTCAGCGCGACGTGATCTCGGAAATCAGGAGTTTGTCTTTCTGACATCGTGACGACCCTTTTTGATGAACGTCGACCGGAATAGTTGATAACTGAAAATTGAAAATTGGCAGTTCAACCGCCGCTGACGGCTGTGAAAATCGCGAGTTCGTCGCCGTCCGCGACGGGCGTTTCGCGCCCGACATATTCCTGATTCACGGCGAACAGGAGCGACTGGCCACGGAGCGCGGGAAACCTCCCGACGACCGCATCGACCGCATCGCCCGCGGAAGCATCCGCCTGCACCTCGATCTCGACCTCGCGCTCCCCGACGGCATCAGCCGTTGCGCCGAAGAATAAGGCAACAAGTTTCATAATATCTCGACGGCAAAAAGCGACATCTCCACTCCCGTCTACCCGTCTACTCGTCTACCGTCTACTCGTCTACCGTCTACCCGTCTACCGTCTACCCGCCTACCGTCTACCCGTCTACCCGTCTACCCGCCTACCGTCTACCGCCTACCGTCTACCGTCTACTCGTCTACCGTCTACCGCCTACCGTCTACCCGCCTACCGTCTACCCGCCTACCGTCTACCCGCCTATTTATGCTCCTCCTTCAGCGCCCGCTTCAAGATCTTGCCCGTCCCGCCGATCGGCAGATTGTCGCGAAACTCGACGTGACGCGGATATTTGTAGCCCGCGAACTGTGTCTTGAACCAATCGATCATCTCCTGTTCGGTGATCGGGTGATCCTGCGTCTTGACGATGTATGCCTTGACCTCTTCGCCCATCTTGTCGCACGGAATGCCGATCACCGCGACCATCGAAACGGCGTCGTGCGACATAATCACTTCTTCCAGTTCGCGGGGATAGATATTGTATCCGCCACGGAGGATCATCTCCTTTTTGCGGTCGACGATCGACAGGAATCCGTCTTCGTCCATAATTCCGATATCGCCCGAATGGAACCAGCCGAACTTGAACGCCTCTTCCGATTCGGCCTGACGTTTGTAATAGCCCTTCATCACGTTATGGCCGCGAATCGCGACCTCGCCGCGCTCGCCGCGCGGAACTTCGGCGCCGCTCTCATCGACGCATCGAACCTGGACGCCAAAGACCGGTTGGCCGACGGTTCCGGCCTTGGACGGTACATTCGGATGATTGAAGGTCGCAACCGGCGACGTTTCCGACAGTCCGTATCCTTCGAGAATCCGAACGTTGAATGTCGCCTCGAATTTCTTCAACAGTTCGACTGGCATCGGCGCGCCGCCCGAACTGAGGATCGCGAGGGATTCGGCATACGGCGCCGGATCGATGTTGTTCTCCTCAACGTGCTTGAGGATTCCCCAGTACATCGTCGGAACGCCGGTCCAGAAATTGACGTGCTCCTTTTTGAACGCGTCAAGCGTCGCCTGCGGATCGAAACGCGGCAGGAGAACGATCCGGTGACCCGCGAACATCTGGGCGTTCATCTGCGCGGTTTGTCCGGTCGTATGAAAGAGCGGCAGCGTGATCAAACAGGTCTTCTGTTTTCCGTCGGTGTAGTCCAATCCCGGAACGTGCAGGTTGAAGCAGACGATGGCGTTGAAATAAATGTTCGAATGCGTCAATTCGGCGCCTTTCGGTTGGCCGGTCGTGCCCGATGTGTAGAGGATCGCGCACGTGTCGTCCGGCCGCGTCGGGAAACTCTCGAAACTGTCGGACTTGTCGTAGATGATCTGTGTCAGCGTCTTGTGGCCTTCGATCGGACTTGCCGCCATCTTGTCGGCCGTCATCACGATCAAATGCTCGCAGGTCGGAACTTCGTCAAAACCGGCCTTTACCGTTTTCGCCATCGGGAGTTCCGGTGTGCCCTCGAAAACAAAGACGGCCTTCGCGTCGGAGTCGGCAAGATGATACGCCACCTCGCGCGGTTGAAAGAGAACATTGAGCGGCACGACCACCGCGCCGGCCTTCAGAATGCCGTAATAGACGATCGGGAAATAAGGCAGATTGGGGCACGAAAGCGCGACCTTGTCGCCGTTTCCGACGCCCATTTCGTGGAGCGCTTGCGCTACGCGGTTCGAAAACGCGTTGAGCTGCCCGTAGGTCATCCGCATATCGTTCCAGATGACGGCTTCCTTATCCGGTGTGAGCCGCGCGTGATGCTCGATTATCGATGATAAATTCAGCGTGGTAGCGTTGTAGTTCAAAATCAGTTCCCTCCTTGAAGTTCAATCCTGTCAACAAAAGCGGTCGTAAAATGAGATGTGAATTCGAGATTCCAAAAATTCCAAATTCCAAGATTTCAATTGCAATTTCAAGTTCCAAATTCCAAAATCCAAAATCCAAATTCCAAAATCCAAATTCCAAATTCCAAAACCCAAAATCCAAATTCCAAAATCCAAATTCCAAAATCCAAAATCAAAAATCCAAAATCGTCAGACTGTCATCCCGCCATCGACCGCGATCGTTTGACCGGTGACGTAACTCGACGCGTCAGATGCGAGAAAAACGGTGATACCCTTCAACTCGCCTTCCTCTCCAACGCGCGGGATGACGTTGTTCTCCTGGATCGAACGCTCGTAAATGTCGATCACCCGGTCGGCCAGACGCGAATGAAAGAAACCCGGCGCGATGGCATTGACGCGAATCCCCTTGCGGCCCCAACTCGCTGCGAGTTCGCGCGTGAGCCCGATCAGTCCGGCCTTGCTGGCGACGTAACCCGCGTAGAACGGGCCGTTCGCCGACGAGGTCATCCCGGCGATCGAAGCAATGTTGACGATCGACCCCTTTCCCTGTTTCAGCATCTGCCGGCCGGCGGCCTGCGCCATCAGAAAACAGCCGGTAAGATTCACGTCGAGAACTTTCTGCCACTGATCGCGCGGCATATCTTCCGGCATAGCGCCCCACGAAATGCCGGCATTGTTGATCAGGATGTCGACCGAGCCGAATCTTTCGACCGTCGCCGCGACCAGTCTGCCAACGGCTTCCTCGTCTGACACGTCGGCAACCATTCCTTCTGCCTCGAACCCTTTTGCGCGAAACTCGCCGACGGTTTCTTTGAGCCATTCCTCGCGCCGCGCGCAAAGCATTACTTTCGCTCCGGCTTCGGCCAAAGCTTCGGCCATTTCCTTGCCGATGCCGCGGCTTCCGCCGGTGACGATCGCGGTCCGGCCCGTGAGATCGAAAAGCTCTTTGATGTGTGTCGTCATATTTGATTTAGAACATAACATAAACCGCTCGATGCAAAAAAGCGGGCGCTTTTGCTTCGGTGACAAACTTTGAAGTTTAATAGAAATATGACGAAGACAGCGAAAGAACTCGCATTCTTAAGGGATCTGTATGTGGACACCGAATGGACGCTGCGGTTTATGGAACTCACCGACAAGCACTTCAAGTTCAAAGGCGACCGCAGCCTTCTGTACATCAATGCCGGAACAGGCAACCACGCGCTCGAGATCGGCACGAAGGCCGGACGCGACGCGCGGATCGGCGCGGTCTGTGAGAACAAGCATCTGTTCAAGATCGCGCGCGACAAAGCGATCGCGACGCGTTCGAGGGTCGATTTTTCGGATAAGGGCTTTGACGAAGACAGCTTTGACGCGGTTCTGGCGGACGGCAGTCTTGTCCGGCCGGGGGATATTCGCGAGTTTGTCGCGGATGCGGCACGCTACGCCGAAACCGGCGGCGCTGTCGCAGTTTTTCTCGTCTCTGCGGGAAGTTTTGGCGAAATTTTCTCCATTCTCTGGGAAGCGATGATGGATGTCGACTCCGAGGATCTGGGACTTGCCGAGCGGTTGATCTCGGAGTTGGCGTCGGTTTCGGAGATCGAGGAGATCCTTGCCGACGCCGGACTTGAGAAGGTCGAATCTCACATCGCGACCGAGATTTTCGAATTCGAGAACGGTCCGACGTTCGTCGATTCGCCCCTCGTCGCCGATTTTTTGATGCCGATGTGGTTTTCAGGACTGACCAAAAAAGAAATAGGGCGAGTCCGAAAGCGACTCGCCCGATTGATCGACGACGAACTCGGTCCGATCACGTTTCGCTTCACCGTCAAAGCGGTTCTGGCCGTCGGCGAAAAGCCTTGATATCCGACTTCGCGGTTGGGGGCCAAATCTGAAGCATCGCCGCCAGACGGCGTAACTCAAAACGCTACTGCTTCGCGGCAGCTCGCCGCTGCATCTCGGCCTGCAGTTCTTCATCGCTCATCGCGGTGATCTGCGGAGCGGCCGGCGCTTCCAGTTTCTTCTCGCTCTCGGCGCTGAATTCCTCTTCAGCCTCGCGCATTCCTTCCTTAAAGGCTTTCCGTGACTGTCCCAGCGACTTTGCCAGCTGCGGCAACCGGCTCGCTCCAAAAAGCAGGAACAGTCCCAATACGATCAATAAAATTTCCGGTGTTCCAAGTCCCAACATAATAGATTCTTTTTTTAACGCCGTTCTCAACGGTCGAAACTGTGATTCGCTAATGATACTCCGATTTCCCGATTCGTGCCACGCATTTCAATTCTCAAAGCGCTGCGGAATCGCGAAATCTGTCCATCGCATCGACCAGCGCCGAAATGATCCCCTTTTCGCTGACGGAATGGCCGGCGTCGGGAATGACGTTGAACTCGGCTTCGGGAAACGCTTTGTGGAGTTCCCAAGCGCTCGTGATCGGGCAAACCACGTCGTACCGGCCCTGGACGATGACCGTCGGTATGTGCCGGATCTTGTCGACGTTCTCAAGCAGATAGTTCTCGGTCGGAAAGAACGAGCCGTTCGTAAAATAATGGCATTCGATGCACGCCAGCGAAAGCGCCTCGTGCGCGCCTTCCCAATGGTCCATCAGGTTCGCGTCCGGATACAATTTCGAGGTCGAGCCTTCCCATACGGCCCAGGCGCGCGCCGCCGAGAGTCGAACGCTCTCGTCGCTGCTAGTTAGCCGTTTGTGGTATGCCGTAATAAAATCGCCGCGCTCTTCCTCGGGAATTTCGTCTCGATAGCGCTCCCAATAATCCGGGAAGATCTCGGACGCGCCGTACTGGTAAAACCACTCCAACTCCTTGCGCCGCGTCAGGAAGATCCCGCGAAGGATCAGTCCGAGACAGCGGTCCGGATGCGAAACCGCGTAAGCGAGGCTCAGCGTGCTGCCCCACGATCCGCCGAAAACGTGCCATTTCTCGATCCCGAACATCTCCCGCAGCGTCTCGATGTCCTTGATCAGATCCCACGTCGTGTTTTCACGCAATTCCGTATGCGGGATCGATTGCCCCGAACCGCGTTGGTCGAAGAGAACCACGTGATACGCTTCGGGATCGAAATACTGCCGATACATCGGAAGCAGACCGCCGCCCGGACCGCCGTGCAGGAAGACTACGGGAATTCCGTTCGGATTTCCGCTGCGTTCGTAATAGATCGTGTGAATTTCGGAAACTTTGAGCATTCCCGAATCAAATGGTTCGATTTCCGGGTAAAGTGTTTTCATAATTCGGATGATACAGGAATTCGAATTGATCGTTCAAACTGCTTCGCTCGACGCGGCACTATTTTTGCAGTGAAAGTTCCGGGGCTCCGCCGTGTATCGAAAGCGTGCAGATATGGAAAAACTGATCTTGATCGTCGAGGACTACGAAGACAGCCGCGATGTTTTGCGTTTTCTGCTTGAAAGCTGCGGATATTTCGTCATCGAAGCCGCCGACGGGATCGAGGCGGTCGACAAGGTGCGCCGGTTTCATCCGGATCTGATCCTGATGGACATTTCGCTCCCGGTGGTCGACGGACTGACTGCGACGCGCGCGATCCGCGAGGTCACCTTCGGTAGCCGGGTTCCGATCATCGCGGTGACCGCTTTCGGCAGCGATTTCAAACGCGAAGCAAGCGAGGCCGGCTGCGATGAGTTGCTCGACAAGCCGCTCGACTATCGAATCCTAAAGCCGATGCTGCGGCAGTACCTCGAATGCTGACGCCAAACGACTTCCCCGCGTTCCGGATCAACGCGACACGAACTTGTTCCCTTTCAACCAGAAGCGCCAGGGTTTGGCGGCGAATTCCCCGGCGTAATCGATGCCGACGCGTTTCCCGCTTCCGACCTCTTCCCCGCCGACTGTACGAAAATCTTCCAGCCAAATTCGATTTCCGAGCAGATCCGCGCCGTTAAAGCTTTTGTTGATACCGAGGGCGACGCATAATTTTCCGGGTCCCGAAGTCAAATTCAGATCCTGCACGGTCTTTCGCCGTTCGCGCATCAGTTCGATGTTTTCGACGGGTTCGACGGCGCGGATCAGACAAACATGCGGCGAGTCTTCGGGACCGCAGACGATGTTGAGCTGAAAGTACATTCCGTAAACGAAAAAGACGTAAGTATGACCGCCGGCCGCGTAGGTGATCTCGTTTCGCGCCGTTCGCCGCCCGCCGTAGGAATGCGCCGCCCTGTCGATCTCACCGAGATACGCCTCGGTTTCGACGATCATCCCGGACACGCGTCCGTGTTCGGGATCCTGAACGATGAGCAGTTTACCGATCAGATCCCTGGCGATCGCGAGCGTGTCGGTACGAAGATAGAATTGACGGGCAAGCATTTCGATTTTGGAATTTGCGATTTGCGATTTGCGATTTGCGATTTGCGATTTGCGATTTGCGATTTGCGATTTTGGATTTTGGATTTTGGAATTTGGAATTTGGAATTTGGAATTTGGAATTTGGAATTTTCGATGTTGGAATCTGGAATATCTGGAATATCTGGAATCCAAAATCGCAAATCGCAAATCCAAAATCATTCCGGGTAGCAGATCAATTCGATGATCTGTCCGTCGACGCCTTTGGTGTAAAACGACGAGGTTCCGTCGCGGTGCGGCTTGATCGGCCGGCCCTCGGCGCGGGCGGCTTTTTCAAGTTCCTCCATCGATTCGACGCGCAATCCGATGTGCGGCGGATGCTTCGACTCGGGCGGCAGCAGCGCGATGCCAAAACCGCGAGCGTCGCGCATCATCGCCCAATCTTCATAGATCGTCTCGAGCGAAAACCCAAGCCGTTTGTACTCCGCAACCGCCTCCTCAAGGTCGGCGCATTTCAGAGCCAGGTGATCGACGGTACCCGAGAATCTAACATCCGACATACTTTCTCCCTCCACGGTTCACAATAATCATAACTCAACCGACGGCGATTCTCCGACGCGTTGCACGCGCCCGGCCGTTACGATAAATTAAGAACTTCTGTCGAGCGACATCTTTATTCGAAAAAGCCGAATCAAACCCGCGTCATGTTCAGATCAATAGTTATCGCAATCATTTTGGCCTTCTTCGCCGCCGCAACGTTCGGACAGACGTCCGGACAGGTCTTGGCAATCGCCAACGGACAACGCATTTCCGTTGAGGATCTTCCGCTGCCCGTCCGTACGGAGTACGAGAATCTCGCCGCTTCAATGGCCGAACGCCGCAAGGAACTACTCGAGGTCCAGATCATCGACACGCTCGCCGAACTTGAATCGGCGGCGCGCAAGATCGCCTTCGAACAGCTTTACGAACGCGAAGTGAAGGCAAAGGTTCCCGATCCGACTGACAAAGAGATCCAGGACATTTACAACGCGAACCGTCTCGCGCTCGACAACCGGCCGATAGCCGAGGTCCGCGATCAGATCGTGACCTTTTTGCGGAGCGAACCCGAGCAGAAGGCCTTCAACGCCTTTGTCGCGGCACTGAAGACAAAGTACAAAACGGTCACCGGCAAAAGCGTCAACGCCGCGAATCTTGCTCCGGCCGACGTTCTGGCAACCGTCAACGGCAAGCCGATCACGGTCGCGATGTTCGAAGCGAAGAACAAAGTGACGCTCTTTGAATTGAAAGCGAAGGTCTTCGACCGTGTGAAATTCGAGCTGAACAAATTGATCTTCTCGGCGCTCGTTTCTGCCGAAGCCAAGAGTCTTGCGATCGAACCGCACAAGTTGATCGCGCAGGAGATCACCGACAAGCTTCGCGATTATTCCGATGAAGAGCGCGAAGAACTCGAATCCGCGCTGCGGCGCCGATTGGCGGCGAAATACAAGCCGCAGTTTCTGTACTCGGAACCCGCGCCGATTGTTTTCCAGATCGCAACCGACGGAAAGCCTTCGAAAGGTGCGGCGACCGCGCCCGTGACGGTCGTGATGTTCTCGGACTTTCAATGTTCGGTCTGTGCCGCGAAGCATCCGGTGCTGCAAAAGGTTTTGTCGGAATATGGCGGTCAGGTTCGGTTCGTCGTCCGCAATTTTCCGCTGACGGCGATCCATAAGGACGCATACAATGCGGCGCTCGCCGCCAATGCCGCCGCCGCGCAAGGCAAATTCTTTGAATACACCGAACTGCTTTACCGCAATCAAACCGCGCTCGATGTCGCGTCGCTCAAGAAGTACGCCGTCGCCGCCGGTTTGAATCCCCAGAAATTTGAGCTAGACTTTCAAAGCGAAAAGGTCGCCGCGGATGTCAAGAAAGACGTTGCCGACGGCAAGGAACTTGGAATCTCCGGAACGCCTTCGATCTATGTCAACGGCGTTCGCGTGCGATTCCTGAACGTCGACGGATTTCGCGACGCGATCGATCGGGCGCTGAAAAAATGATGCCGTTTCGATCTGCAGACCGAATCACTGAAGCGAACTGTCTCGGCCATTTGCTCGAAGCGCGGCAACTCCGGCAAACTCGCGCTTGCGAAGATCGTCGGGTCAAGCCGAAAGAATTCATCAGGGAACGGATCGACGAACCGGACCATCAAATCGGACTTATGCGTCTTATATTTTTACTCGCGACTCTTTTCTTGCTTAACGCCTGCGGCGAAAAGGCGGTCAACAAGCCTAACGTCAATGCGTCGAACACCGGCACGAAAACCGCCAAAGCGTCGGTGCCGGTCTATACTTATGAGACGGTGAAGGCTTATCCGCACGACTCGACATCATTCACGCAGGGGCTCGTCATCCAAAACGGCGTTTTTTTTGAGAGCGACGGCGAATACGATAATTCTTCGCTCCGGAAGGTCGAGATCGAAACGGGCAAAGTCCTTCAAAAATATGATGTTCCGCGCGAGTACTTCGCCGAAGGCCTGACGATCTTCAACGATCGTATCTATCAGCTGACGTGGCGCGAAAAAACCGTTTTCGTGTATGACATGAACTTCAAGCTCCAGAAGGAAATGCGATACTCAGGCGAAGGCTGGGGATTGACGCACGATGGCACGAATCTCATAATGAGCGACGGCACGCACGTCCTTCGCATCTTGAATCCCGAGACGTTCGAGACGATCAGGACGGTCGTCGTCAAGGACGAGAACGGCCGGCCGATCTACAAACTCAACGAACTCGAATACGTCAAAGGCGAGATCTGGGCGAACGTCTGGCACTCGGAGGACGTCGGCAAGCCGAACCACATCGCGCGCATCGACCCGAATACCGGGAATCTTCTCGGCTGGATCGATCTGAACGGGATCTCGCCCGAGGATGCCGCCGGAGAGTCGGAACGAACGCTCAACGGCATCGCCTACGATGCGGCGGCCGACCGGATCTTTGTCACCGGCAAGCTCTGGAAGAAGCTGTTTGAGATCAAGGTCAAGCCAAAAGGTTGATGACTTTTGATTCACATTTGATGATGACCGACGTCCACGAACAATTTATGCGCCGCGCGATCGCACTCGCACAGAACGGCATTGACGCGAACGACGGAGGTCCGTTCGGTGCGGTGGTCGTCAAAGACGGCCGGATCGTTGGCGAAGGCTGCAATCAAGTGACGTCGACGAACGACCCGACGGCCCACGCCGAGGTCGTGGCGATTCGCAATGCCTGCCGCGAACTGAAGACGTTTCAGCTGGACGATTGCATTGTCTACGCGAGTTGCGAACCGTGCCCGATGTGCCTAGGCGCGATCTACTGGGCGCGTCCGAAACAGGTCTTTTTCGCGTGTTCCCGCAGCGACGCCAAGGAAGCCGGATTCGACGACGATCTGATCTACGAGGAACTCGCGCTGCCGCTCGAATCCCGCCGCATCCCGACAGCGACGTTTTTGCGCGATGAAGGATTGCGGGTCTTCAAGAACTGGGTCGAGAAGGCGGACAAAATCGAGTATTAGGGAATTCGGTATGTGATTTCTGATTTTGGATTTTCGAACTGCCGGAGTCCTGAATCGCAGAACTGAATTCCAGAATTGGGATTTCGAATCGCCGAAATCCAAATTCACAATTCCGAAATCATAGTGGTCAGCTTTATTCAGAATTATTCCTTCATCATCCTCGCGATTCTCGCCGGAATGATGATGCCGACGCAGGCGGCGATCAACAACAAACTCGCCAGCCACGTCGAGAGTCCGATCCTGTCCGCGTTCATTTCATTCGCGGTCGGGACATTGGCGCTCTTCCTGTATATTCTGGCGACCGGCATACCGCTTTCGAATCTGGCGAACGCGAAGAATGCGCCGGCGGTCGCGTGGCTCGGGGGAATCCTGGGAGCGTTTTTCGTCGCCTCGGCCGTAGTTCTGGTTCCGAAGATCGGGGTCGCTCTGACGTTCTCGCTGATCATCGCCGGGCAAATGCTGGTCACGCTCGTCATCGATCATTTCGGCTGGCTCGGAGTTCCGGAACGGCCGGTGAGCGTTTTGCGTGTCGTCGGCGCGGCGATGATCACGATCGGCGTCGTTTTGATTCGGCGATTCTAGTTGCGCTTTGCCACGAATCGCACGAATTTCACGACTGTTTTTTCAGGAACGCACCTGATGCGCCGCGCTTTTGGCGGTTGGATCAACAACGTCGCATAAAGGGTTGCGTTCGTGAAATTGGTGCGATTCGTGGCTGGAATAATGATCGAATTTATTCTCAACAATCAATCCGTCGAAACCGATCTCCCAGGCGGAACGACGGTGCTCGACTTTGTTCGGTATCACAAGAATCTGAAGGGAACGAAGATCGGCTGCCGCGAAGGGGATTGCGGGGCGTGCACGATCCTCGTCGGTGAACTCAAGGACGGAGACCTCAGATATCGTTCGATGACATCGTGCCTGATGCCGCTCTTGAATGCGCGCGGCAAGCATATCGTGACTGTCGAAGGAATCAACCCGGCCGACGGAAGCCTGACACCCGCGCAGGCAGCGTTGGTCGACGAATCCGGAACTCAATGCGGATTCTGCACGGTTGGATTCGTGATGTCTCTGACCGGTTTTTGCCTCGGCGACGGTCAGAAAACCAAAGAATCGGTGGTTGCGGCGATCGACGGAAACATTTGCCGCTGCACGGGTTACAAGTCGATCGAGCGGGCGTGCGAGAGGATTTCGGATTTGGGATTTGGGATTTCGGATTTCGGCAATGCGATGCTCAACAAGTCACAGTCGCAAATCGAGAAGGCGATCGCCGCCGGTGCGGTTCCGAAATATTTCGAATCCATCGGGCGGCGTCTCGAATTGTTGGTGCGCGAACATCCCGACTCCGAAGGTCTGAAATCCGTATCATCCGAAATCACCACCCCAAGATTCGTCGCCGGCGGCACGGACCTTTACGTTCAGAAGCACGACGAAATGGTCCACGCGGGTGCGACGAGTTTGTTTGACGATCCTGCGCTTCGGTTCATCCGCGAGACCGACGAAACGGTCGAGATCGGCCCGTCTGTCGTCGTCACCGACTTGCTCGAGTCTGAAGTCTTCCATCGGCTTTTTCCGAACCTTGACAAGTATTTGAAATTGGTTTCGTCGACGCCGATCAGGAATATGGCGACGCTCGCCGGCAATTTTGTAAATGCCTCGCCGATCGGCGATATGACGGTCTTTTTTCTGGCGCTCGACGCCGAATTGGAACTACGCGATTTCGGAATTGGGAATTCGGATTTCGGAATTCGGAACATTGCGTTATCTGATTTGTATTTGGGTTACAAGCAGCTCGCAAAGGTTGAGTCGGAGATCATTTCGAAGATCTCAATTCGCAAGGATTTCACGCATTTCAATTTTGAAAAGGTCTCGAAACGAACCTATCTTGACATCGCTTCTGTTAATACGGCGATCGCGCTCAGGCTTTCGGGCGATGTTGTCGAAACGGCGCGCGTCTCGATCGGCGGGGTCGCGCCGACGCCTTTGTTGTTAAGAAAGACCTCGGCGTTCCTGAGCGGAAAACCGATCAACGATGCGATCCTCGAAGAAGCGGAGGCGATCCTGCAAACGGAGATCGCGCCGATCTCCGACGTTCGCGGTTCGGCCGAATACAAACGTCTGTTGGCGCGCCAGCTTTTCCGGGCGCACTTCGTGGCAGTGAGCGGTGAGCGGTGAGCGGTGAGCGGTGAGCGGTGAGCGGTGAGCAGTGAGCGGTGAGCGGTGAGCAGTGAGCGGTGAGCAGTGAGCGGTGAGCGGTGAGCGGTGAGCAGTGAGCAGTGGTCGGTGGTCAGTGGTCGGTGGTCAGTGGTCGGTGAGAGGTGAGAGGTGAGAGGTGAGCAGTGAGTGAGAGGTGAGCAATGAGAGGTGAGCGGTGAGAGGTGAGCAGTGAGAGGTGAGCAGTGAGAGGTGAGCAGTGAGAGGTGAGCAGTGAGAGGTGAGCAGTGAGAGGTGAGAGGTGAGAGGTGAGCAGTGAGAGGTTGGCGGTCTACCGTCTACCGTCTACCGTCTACCGTCTACCCTCTACCGTCTACCCTCTACCGTCTACCGTCTACCCTCTACCGTCTACCGTCTACCGTCTACCCTCTACCGTCTACCGTCTACCCTCTACCGTCTACCGTCTACCGTCTACCATCTAATTCGTAATGAAAAACCTTGACTCAAAATCATATGTACGCGGCGAATCGGTTTATCTCGACGATATTCCGGTCGTCGAAGGGACGCTTTTCGCGTGCGTTTTCGACTCGCCGGTTGCCCACGGTCGAATCACGGCCCTCAACACGAGCAAAGCGGAAACTGCAAAAGGCGTCGCACGGGTTATCACCGCAAAGGATCTTGTCGGCGAGAATCAGATCGGCGGCATCTTGCCGGACGAACCCCTGCTTGCGGAAGACGAAGTTCATTTCTGCGGAATGCCGATCGCCATCGTGCTCGCCGAAACGGACGAGCAGGCGCGTGCCGCGGCGAAACTGATCTCGGTCGAGATCGAACCGCTCGAAGCGATCACCGATGAACGCGAGGCATTTGCAAGAAACAGCCTGATCGCGCCGCCGAAACGATTCAAACTCGGCGACGCCGAATCGGCACTCAAGAGCTGCGCGCACGTTTTCGAAGGCCGCACCCATTCGGGCGGCCAGGAGCATCTGTACATCGAAACTCAGGGCGCCTTTACGATTCCGGCCGAGAGCGACGGAATCCGCGTTTATTCGTCGACACAGGGTCCGACGGCGGTCCAGCGCGCGGTTGCGAGGGTTACGGCGCTGCCGATGAATCTGATCGAGGTCGACGTGACGAGACTCGGCGGCGGCTTCGGGGGCAAGGAAGATCAGGCAAACGCTTGGGCGGCCATTTGCGCCGTCGGCACACAGATCACAAGGCGTCCGGTGAAATTCGCGCTGCACAGGATGGATGATATGCGGATGACCGGAAAACGGCATCCGTACTCGGCCGATTACAGAATCGGGCTCGATGCCGATCTGAAGATCGTCGCGTATGACGTGACCTTCTTCCAAAACGCAGGCGCGGCGTGCGACCTCTCGCTTCCGGTTCTCGAACGCACGCTTTTCCACTGCTCGAACTCGTATTTTATCCCGAACGTTTCGGCCGTCGCCTATTCTTGCAAGACGAACCTGCCGCCGAACACGGCTTTTCGGGGATTCGGCGGACCGCAGGGAATGTTCGTCATCGAATCGGCGATCGCGCACGCTGCCGAGAAGCTCGGCGTCGCGAAAGACGAGGTCCAACGCCGCAATCTCCTAAAGACCGGCGACGAATTCCCGTACGGCCAGATCGCTGAATCCGAGGCCGAAACAAGCTGGATGCAGGCCGACGCGAAATACGAATTCGAACGTCTCAAACGCGATGCGTTTGAATTCAATGCATCGAGCAAGTATCTGAAAAAAGGCGTCGCCATCCAGCCCGTCTGTTTCGGGATCTCGTTCACTAAAACGCCGATGAACCAGGCGCGTTCGCTGGTCCACGTTTACACCGACGGAACGGTCGCGGTTTCGACCGGCGCGGTCGAAATGGGACAGGGCGTGAACACCAAGATCGCACAGGTCGCGGCGAACGTCTTCGGCATCCCGATCGGATTTATCAAGGTCCACACGACCAATACTTTGCGGATCGCCAACACGTCGCCGACGGCGGCTTCGGCGGCGGCCGATCTGAACGGCAAGGCGACGGCGATCGCCTGCGGGACGATTCTTGAAAGGCTAAAGGAAGTTGAGGCATCGATGGTTGGAAGGCCGCCTGAAGGCGGAACTCCAAGCGCTCCGAGCTGGGTCGAACTTGTGAACGAGGCGCATTTGCGACGCGTCAATCTCAGCGAGCACGCACATTACGCGACGCCGGGAATCGGTTTCGACTGGTCGGTTGCCAAAGGCCATCCGTTCGCATATCACGTTTATGGAACGGCGATCGTCGGCGTTACGGTCGATTGCCTTCGCGGAACCTACGAATTCGATTACGTCAAGGTTTGCCACGACTTCGGTCAATCGATGAACCCGGCGGTCGACCTCGGTCAGATCGAGGGCGGCATCGTTCAGGGAATCGGCTGGATGACGATGGAAGAGGTCGTTTACGATGAAATCGGCCGTTTGCGTTCGAACGCGCTCTCAACCTACAAGATTCCCGATGTTTACTCGGCTCCGAAAACGATCGAGGTGGTCTCGCTGGATAATCTCAAGGAAAATCTCGCGGTTTTCAATTCAAAGGCCGTCGGCGAACCGCCCCTGATGTACGGCATCGGCGCCTATTTCGCCCTCCGCGAAGCCGTCAAAGCATTCAATCAAGAGAGTTTGCCGCCATTCGACGCGCCGTTGACTCCGGAAAAGATCCTGATGAATCTGTACGGATCGTAACGGTCGGCCAAATCCGAATTTACGCATTTGAACCCAAATTACGTAATAGAAAATCTCTTTCCGGCGAAACACGCCAAAACCGCAAAAATGCCATTTTTGATGTTGTTTTTGGGTATTTCGCGGGAAATTGAGTTTAATGAGTAATCTGGGTTGAAGGAACTTCCCGCGAATTTTCCGAAGAACAAGGTGAAAGAATGCCATTTTTCGCGCCTTTGGCGTATTTCGCGGGAAAGACACTTCCTTAACGCACAATCTGGCCTTCTTCAACCCGCGCTCCGGCGTTGGCCCGCAGTTCGGGCAACGTCCGAGTACCCGTCGCGATCAGACAGAAAACGAAGTAAAATGCATCGAATGAGGTTTGAATCGGAACTCTGGAACTTTGCCCGCGAACGTCTGGATTCGGGCGAACGCGCGATCTTGATCGTCGTCGCCGAGAGTTCAGGCAGTTCGCCCGGCCGCGCGGGATTCAAAATGGTTGTCGCCGATGACGAAATGATTGGCTCGATCGGCGGCGGTGTGATGGAGGTTGCGCTCGTCGATCAAGCGCGCAACGATCGCACCGACGAATCCGAAGTCCAAAATCCAAAATCCAAAATCCAAACGCTTGTTCACCGGCCGAATGTTCCGGACGCGAGCGGGATGATCTGCTCGGGAAGCCAGACGGTGATCGTCTGCGCGCTCGACGCGGGTGATCTGCCGACGGTACGTGCGATTTGCGACGCGCTCGGCGAATCGCGGGTGATCCGGTTCAAGATCACTGAACGCGGGCTGGCGATCTCCGATGACTTCGGTTCGTCGGAAATCGGGTTCTGGGTGGCGGAGGAAGGGCCGCCTGAAGGCGGAACTCCATACGGCGGAACTTCTAAGGGCGGAGCTTCGAAGTTCGTTTATGAAGAAACGATCGGTCGAAAGCCGAGACTTTTCATCGTCGGCGGCGGGCATTGCGCGCTTGCACTTTCGGAGTTGATGGCGAAACTCGATTTTCACATCGAGTTGTTCGATGACCGAAACGAACTCAACACGGTCGAGAAGAACGTCTTCGCGGATCGCAAAACGATCATTGACTCATACGAGTCGATCGACCAGATGATCGACTCCGGCGAGGACCATTACGTCGTCGCAATGACGCTCGGATACCGCTTCGACGAGATCGTCATCCGTCGCCTTGTTGACAAGAACTTCAAATACTTCGGGGTTTTGGGAAGCAAGGCCAAGATGAAGGTTCTGCTGAACTCATTGAAAAAGGAGGGTTTCGAAGGCGAACGGCTAAAACGGATCCGGACGCCGATCGGGCTTCCGATCAACAGCCGAACGCCTGAAGAGATCGCCATATCGATCGCGGCCGAGATCATCGCGGTCAAGAACCGCTGATTTGGGATTTGGGATTTGGGATTTGGGATTTGGGATTTGGGATTTGGGATTTTCGATTCCAAGATTCCAGATTCCACGATTCAAGAAATCTAAAACGCCCGGACTCGAGATCCTTCAATCTGGAATCTTGAATCTGGAGCTTTGAAAAACCCACGGGTTCTTTGTATGCGGGGTCGGGACGAGTCGGTACCATCTGCGGTAGCGGATGGTTGAAGATAGGTTGGTATCAATACTGCGGTCCGCGAGTGCCGCAACCAACCATCCGCTACCGCAGATGGTACCGACTCGACGCGATTGCAACGCGATTCGGGATCCCAATCTGGAACCCTTGAAATTCTGGAATCTTGAATTCGGATCTGGAATCTGGAATTTGGAATCTGGATTTGGAATCCTTGGAATCTTGGATCTTGAATCTGGATCTTGGGAACCTGTCGGAGAAAGCCGTTTGGGAACGGGCATTACTTCTTCAAGCGTGCGAAGCACGCGAACTTGCGATAACACCACGTGAAGCGGAGCGGAACGTGGTGGCTTGTCTAACCGACGTCCTAAGCGTGTGTAACACGCGTAACTCTCGTTTTTGCAACAGTTCCGCGTGTTTCACACGCTCGCTGGAGGTGATCGCGGCTGACACCACGTTCCGCTCCGCTTCGCGTGGTGCTATCGTATGTGCGTTTGCTCCGCACACTGAATCGATTTTTCCGACAGGCTCTTGGAATCCTGGAATCCTGGAATCTTGAATCATTCTTGAATTCTTGGAATCTTGAATTCTTGGAATCTGAAATCTTGAATCTGGAATCTGGAATCCTGGAATCCTGGAATCCTGGAATCCTGGAATCTGGAATCCTAAACGCTGGAATCCGGATACCTGGAATCCGGAATCTGAAATCTTTCTTGAATCTTGAATCCGAAATTAACAATTCGCGCTCAACGATCTACAATCAAATTAGCTTGGAAGTCTCACGAGAAAACTACAATTTTCAAAAGATCGTCGCCGCGGTCGGGGTTGCGCTGTTCGTTATCAAATTCATCGCGTGGTATCTGACGAATTCGGTAGCGATCCTGACCGACGCGCTTGAGAGCACGATCAACGTCACCGCCGGCTTCGTCGGGCTTTACAGTCTTTATCTTTCGGCCCAGCCGCGCGACGCGAATCACCCCTACGGTCACGGCAAGGTCGAATTCGTCTCGGCGGCGATCGAGGGAACACTGATCGCCGTCGCCGGTCTCGTGATCATTTATGAAGCCATCAATAACCTCTGGCACCCGCACGAGATCGGTTCGCTCGATTACGGAATCATCCTCGTCACGATTACGGCCTTCGTCAATTACGGTGTCGGTGCCATTGCCGTCAGAAAAGGCAAAAAGAACAATTCACTGGCCCTCGTCGCGAGCGGAAAGCATTTGCAGTCCGACACATACTCAACGATCGGCATCATCATCGGACTCATCCTGATCCTGTTTACGAAACTCGCCTGGCTTGACAGCGTGGTCGCGCTGATCTTCGGCGGCGTGATCATCTACACCGGTTACAAGATTCTCCGCGGTTCGATCGCGGGGATTATGGACGAGGCCGACGAAGAACTTCTGAAAAGGGTCGTCGCGACCCTCGAAGAATCGCGCCGCGACAATTGGATCGACCTCCATAATCTCCGCATCATCAAATACGGCAACACGCTGCACATCGACTGCCATCTGACGGTGCCGTGGTATCTGACCACACGAGATGCGCACGAAGACGTCGACGATCTCGAACGGCTGATTGACACCAAATTCGGCGAGAGCATCGAGATGTTTGTTCACACCGACCCCTGCGTTGAATCGTCCTGCGAGATCTGCACGAAAACCGATTGCGACGTCCGCAAACGAAAGTTCGTCAAGCGCCTAAACTGGACCGAGATCGATATTTCCGACGATTCGAAGCACAGCGTCGACGGTTCGACGGGAACCTGAATTTGACAACGCCCGCCGCTTGACCTAGGCTCAGACTCGAACGAAGACTGGCTCGCTTCTTTTCTCATATCAAACGGAGATCGCCGCATTGAGTGACTTTTGGCCACAAAACGAAAGGAGTTTTTCGAATGGCAAAAGGACTCAGTCCGTTCACGCGGATCTCGCTACTTATCACCGAACTTAACAGCAACCGGGTCGAAGATCTGGGGAACACCCAAAGGTGCGATCTTGCGCATCACGCGGCACGTATGATCGAAGACGTCGAAGATCCGGTCCACAAAGAATCGGCGAAAGAGATCGAAACAGGCGCGACAGCACTGCTCGCGGAAATTCGTGGCGGGAGATTTAGCGAGGCCGAGAATCAGCGATCGCAGTTGGTCACGTCGTGCAAGCGACTGAAAAGTCTACTTTAGCTTCAACGCAAAGGCGGCGAGTTCCTCAAGATCGAAGGCATAGATCGGAACTTCGAACGATTCCTTCAGTTGGTCGAACGTCATTCCGTCGAGCAAAATCGGTTCGTCCGATTTGATCGTATGTTTCGGGATAATCACAAAATCGCCCGTGACCTGTCCCCTGACGGCCAGATAATCCTGTCCGGTGAGCAGGCCCGAGACCGAAACATCACCGCCGAAATACGTGTTGGGAACCGCAAGGACGCTCAATCTCGCGCCCGTCAAAGCATTGATCTTTTCGATTTCGGTTCTGAGGATCGGCGCGAACATTTCGCCGGTCAGGATCGATCCGGTTTTCGATTTTGGATTTTGGATTTTGGATTTTAGATTTTCCGGCACGAACGCGGCGAGATGGGTCCGGGCGTCGATTCGATTGGAGCGTTTCGTCAATGCGCCGCCGCCATTCAAGGTTCCGACAAGCTTCTCGAACCTGTTCAGAAACGAACGGATCATCCCGACGCCGTCTTCGATCTGCGGATAGTTTCCGTAATGCCGCCGCGAAGGGATCGGTGCGCCCGCCTTAATGTAGATCTCGTCACCGAGAAAAGCGAACGTTGCGCCCAGCTCTTTGCGAAATTCCTTCTGCAGCTTCTCGACTTGCTTGATCGTCGCGCGACAGAATTCTGGCGTCACGCGCGTCAGTCGGTCGTCTTTGTTGTAGCGCGTCAGCGCGACCGGAACGACGGCCGTCGAGATAACCTTCGGATAGCTCGCCGCCAGATCGCGCAGCGTCTTCTCAAGCTGTGCGCCGTCATTGATCGTCGGACAGAGTACGACCTGCGCGTGGATCTCGATATCGTTGTCCAAAAGAAACTGAAGTTTGTCGGAAATGTCCGCCCGTTTTTCATCGACACCAAGCAGATAGGCACGCGTCTTGAGATCCGTCGCGTGGACCGAAACGTACTGCGGCGACAGGCGTTGTTCGACGATCCGCTTCATCTCGTCGGGCGTGATCGACGAGAGCGTCGTGTAATTCCCGTACAAAAACGAGAGCCGGATATCTTCGTCGCGCACGAAAAGCGACGGACGCGCGTCTTCGGGATTTCCCTTGCAGAAGCAGAAAAGACATTCGTTGGCGCATTGGCGCGGCACGATCTGTTCGAATCCGAGCCCGAAATCTTCACCTTCTTCCCGATCGAGTTCGATCTCCCAGGTCTCGCCGTTTGATTTCTTGACGGTGAATTCGAGTTCGGTCTCACCAGACGTCTGGAATCGAAAATCGAGATAATCGCGGATCGAACGCCCGTTCACCTTGACGATGCGGTCACCGCTTTCAAGTCCGAGCTCGACGCCGAGAGAGTCCGGAGCGACATCCGTAATGATCACGCCGGCGCGTCTGACTTGTGTAACGGCCGGTGTAACGGCAAATTCGTACATAAGGAAACGTCAAGTTTATGTTGATTGACAAAAGCTTGGCAAGTTATTTAAGCTAAATCAACCCTCACGATCGTTCGTCTATCCCCAAAGACATTTGTTTCCAATGTTTGGAGGGGCTCGGTGTGTCTATGGCGACCAGTAATAAAAAGCGCATTCTGCTTGCGGAAGACGATTCTTCGATGCGCAGGTTCATCGCGATCATTTTAACAAAGGCGGGCTACGCCGTTGATCTGGCGGAAGACGGCCTGGTCGCGATGGAACTCATTAACAAGAACGTTTTCGATGCCGTCGTCGCGGATGCGATTATGCCGAATCTGTCCGGATACGAGTTATGCCGCTTGATCCAAGCGAGGCCGGAATCTCGTCCGCTACCTTGCGTGATCCTCAGTGGGCTCGAAGAAAACGCGAATGACGGCCGGTTTTCCGACGCTTTTCTGACGAAAGACACGAATTTGCAAGAGACCTTGCTGCGAACACTTGAGCGACTGATCGGCAATGAGAAGATCGATTGATTCCAATGCCGTCGAAAAAGCGAAGTCAAATTTGTTTTCGAATTCGTCGCAGTGCTGAATTCTTTGCGGATTTAGCGATCTTTGCGCGAAACCACGCGCCAGGTTTGCCGCCAGCACCGTAACTCCCGGCGACGGTTCATTTGCGAGAATTCGCGGGCGGCATTCTCTTTCGCGTAATCCGGGATGAGCGGAAACACCACGTAGGGCTTTCGTCCCACGTGGTGTTTTTTATTCGTGATTCGTTTCGCTCCCGAAAAATCGGCGCTTCAAAAAGCGGCAATCTCTCAAAAACTATCCGAGCAGATCATCGAGCGGCGTGTATTCAATGTTCTGCGAAGTCGCGACCGCTTCGTATGTACATTTTCCGGCGAAGGTGTTGACGCCTTCCTTGAGTCCGGCATCGTCGGCGATTGCTTGTGCGAAGCCTTTGTTGGCGAGCGCGAGCGCGTACGGCAGCGTCGCGTTCGTGAGTGCAAAGGTCGAGGTTCGCGGAACCGCGCCCGGCATATTCGCAACGCAGTAATGAAGCACGCCTTCCTCGTAAAAAGTCGGATTCGAGTGCGTCGTCGCGTGCGTCGTTTCGAAACAGCCGCCCTGATCGACGGCGACATCGACCAAAACAGCGCCGTTCGGAATGTCCTTCAGCATATCGCGCGTGACGAGTTTCGGGGCCGCGGCGCCGACGACGAGAACGCCGCCGATGACGAGATCGGCGTGCGAGATCGCTTCGCGGATCGCATAACGCGACGAGGCAAGGGTTTGAACCTTCGAAAGAAAAATGTCATCGAGTTGACGCAGGCGATCGAGATTGATGTCGATGATCGTCACGTGCGCGCCAAGTCCAACGGCCATTTTCGCGGCCTCGGTCCCGACCACGCCGCCGCCGATGATGACAACGTTCGCCGCCGGCACTCCCGGGACGCCGCCAAGCAGAATTCCGCGTCCGCCGTTCATTTTTTCAAGGTATGTCGCGCCGACCTGAACCGACATCCGGCCCGCCACCTCCGACATCGGCGTCAGCAGCGGCAGACGGCCCAGTTTGTCGGTGATCGTTTCGTACGCGACCCCCGTGACCTTGCGGTTCATCATCTGCTTCGTGAGTTCGAATTCCGGCGCCAGGTGTAAATATGTGAACAGAACCTGATCTTCGCGCATCCGCGGATACTCCGGCGCGATCGGTTCCTTGACCTTGACGATCATATCGCCAGTCGCCCAAACTTCGTCCGCTGTATCGAGCAAGATCCCGCCGGCGTTGACGTAATTCTCGTCGCTAAAACCCGACCCCTGTCCGGCCGTTCTTTGGACAAAAACCTCATGCCCCGAATTCGTCAGCGCATTCACGCCCGCCGGGGTCAAACCAACCCGATACTCGTTGTCTTTGATCTCTTTAGGTAATCCGATTTTCATTGTGCAAAAAATTCTCCAGAGTTATGTTGTGATAAGTAATGCCTATGTTGGTCGATTTTACGTTGTTTTGCGGAATAAGAAAAAGGCATCAGCGAATATTTTGGCGAACGGAGCGCGGGCATCTCTGCCCGCGCGTTCCCTTTAATTCAAGCTCGGCTTTTGCTGCGCGGGCGGGCAGGATGCCCGCGCTCCGTTGCCCGCGGTCCGTCAGATCTCAACCTCGTCGATCTGCGCTTTCTGCAGTTTGCCCGAGTAATCGATGTACAGCGCCTTCCATTCGCTGAAAATGTCGAGCACCTGGGTTCCCGCTTCGCGATGGCCGTTGCCGGTTCCCTTCGTCCCGCCGAACGGGAGGTGGACTTCCGCGCCGATGGTCGCCGAGTTGACGTAACAAATGCCCGTGTAGAGTTCCTGCATCGCGTAAAACGCCTGGTTGACGTCCTGCGTGTAGATCGCCGACGAAAGTCCGTATTTGACGTCGTTGACGATGTCGATCGCCTCTTCGAGAGTCGAGAACGGAATGACCGACGTCACCGGCCCGAAGATCTCTTCCTGGCCGACGCGATGATTGCGGTCGACGTTCGTGAAGACCGTCGGCTCGATAAACCAGCCGTTCTTATAGTCGCCCTTCGTCAGACGGCTTCCACCGACCGCGAGCGTCGCCTTGTCTTCCTTTTGGCCGATCTCGATGTAGCCGAGGATCTTTTCCATCTGCTTTTGATTGATCACAGGTCCGACCTCGGTTTTCGGATCTAGTCCGTTGCCTACCTTGAGTTTCTTGACGCGTTCGACGAGTTTTTCGCAGAATTTCTTGTAGATTTTCTTGTGCACGACGAGCCGCGACGAAGCGGTGCAACGCTGGCCGCTGGTTCCGAACGCGCCCCACAGCGAGCCGTCGACCGCGTTGTCGATATCGGCGTCGTCCATCACGATTATCGCGTTCTTGCCGCCCATTTCGAGCGAGACGATCTTGTTGTCGGCGGCGCATTTTTCGGCGATGATGCGGCCGGTATCGGTCGAACCCGTAAACGAGATCAAGCGCACGTCGTGATGTCTCACAAGCGCCGCGCCGGCATCGCCGAAACCGTTGACGACGTTGACGACACCTTTCGGAATTCCGGCCTCTTCGCACGCCTTGACGAGATTTATCGTCGAAAGCGGCACGTCTTCGCCCGATTTGATGACGACCGTGTTGCCGCACACGAGCGCCGGGATCAGTTTCCACGACGGGATCGCCATCGGGAAGTTGAAGGGCGTGATCAGACCGCAGACGCCGACCGGCTGGCGGACGCACATCGCGAATTTGTTCGGCATTTCGGCCGGCGTCGTGAATCCGTGAAGACGGCGGCCTTCGCCGGCCGTGTAATAAGTGCAGTCGATCGCTTCCTGAACATCGCCGCCGGCTTCTTTCAAAACCTTGCCCATCTCGCGCGTCATCTGGCGCGTGAATTCGTCCTTGTTCTCGCGCAGAATCTCGCCGAGCCGGAAAAGGATCTCGGCGCGTTTCGGGGCCGGAGTCCGGCGCCAGCGCGTGGCGGCCGATTTCGCGGCATCGACGGCGCGGTTTACGTCTTCCGCGTTCGATTTCGGAAAACGACCGACGACATCGGTCGTATCGGCCGGATTCAAATTTTCAAACCATTCGCCCGACGACGATTTCACCCATTCGCCGGCGATGTAGTTGTGGTAGGTCGGTGTTTTGGTAGTTTTCTTTTTCGATTCTTTTGTTTTGGACATAACTTTGTGAATTGTAAATCGTTGATTCTAAATTGTTAATCGTCAAATGACATTCGCCCGACAAATCAGCGGACCGTAAACTGAACGATCTTCGGAACCGAAACGCGCGCGGCGTTGACGCTGAGCACATTCAGGACCACGGCATCGCCCTTTTTCAATTTGCCGGCGACATCATTGAACGTCTTCAGATCAGTGACCGGAACGCGGTTGACGCGAACGATGACGTCTCCTTCACGCAACGCATCGTCTCCGTTCGCGGCGCGAACATCGGCAATGAAACTCGTCGGGCTGATCGTTTTGACAACAACGCCCTTCTGCCCTTCGATCTTGTATGCCGCGGCGATCGTCGGCGTCAGTTCGGACATCGTCAGTCCGAACGGGTTCAACGGTTCCGTCCGGCCATCGACCGGTAGGACGCGACGCTCGCTATTTGGCAGTTGCTTCGTAACTGTCGGACGTTCACCGAGTTTCACCGGAAGCGACATCCGTTCAAGCTTAGCTCCGGCCTCGCGAATGATCGTCATCTCGACGGTTTGGTCAGGCGCGCTCGCGGCGACCTTTTCGATCAGATCCTGTGCGTCCGCGATCCTTTTGCCGTCAACCTCGAGAATGATGTCGCCCGCAAGAAGTCCGGCGACAGCCGCCGCGCTTCGCTTGTCCGAAATGTTCGTGATCACCGCTCCACGCGCTTCGTCCAAACCGTAAACCTTTGCGAACTCGGCTTTTACCGAGTCCATATTGACGCCCAAATACCCGCGTCGGACCTTTCCGTACTCGACGATCTGCCGCAAAACCCGCGCCGCCTCGTTGGACGGAAGCGCAAAGCCGATTCCGTTGCTGTCGCCGGTCGATGTTGCGATCTGCGAATTGATTCCGATTACCTCGCCGTTCATATTGACGAGCGGCCCGCCCGAGTTTCCGCGATTTATGGCGGCGTCCGTCTGTATGAATTTTTGGAACGGCCGGAGCGGAGTCCCCGGCGTTTCGCGTTTTACCTGCGAGATTATGCCGGCCGTGACCGTGTTCGCGAGCCCGAACGGCGAACCGAAGGCAAGCACCCAATCGCCGACGCGTGATGTTTCGGAATCAGCGAATCTGAGTACCGGAAGTTCGCGGCCGGCATCGATCTTGAGCACCGCAAGATCCGTTTCCTCATCGATCCCGACGAGTGTTGCGACGAACTCCTCGCCGCCCGGAAGCTGTACGAAGATCCTTGCAGCGTCTTCGACGACGTGCGAGTTCGTGACGATAAAGCCCGATTTGTCGAAGATGAAGCCGCTGCCGACCGCGACCGACTGCCGACGCTCCTGGCGGCGCAGCATTTCGTCGATCCCATCCGCCTTTCCGCCGCTATTGTCCTTGATCCCGATCTCCGAGCTTTTCGAGCGCGTGTCGATATTGACAACGGCGGATTCGACGGATTTCGCAACCTCGGCAAACGAAGACGAGAGTTTTTCGGGCGTGATCGCCGCCGCCCGCGAACGCTCGACCCCGGTCTGCGCGATCGCTGAAACCGCGAGCACCGAGACCGCCACGAAAACAAGAAAAGTCTTTCCGCAAAACCTCATAACGGGACCTCCAAAAAACGCCGGTTGATCCGATTATAACACTCCGAACTACATCGTGAGCATAACCTTGAGAACGCCTTTCTCGGCGGCGCGGCGCATCGCCTCGACACCGTCTTCGAGGCGAAACTCATCCGATATCATATCTTCAACATTGATCCGGCCGCCGGCCATTAACTGCAGCGCCGGAGCGAAACGGCCGCAACGTGAGCCGACGACGGAGATCTCGTCCACGACCACGCGCCAGAGATCGAGACTCGTCTTTCCGGCGAACGTCGATTTCAGGACTATCTTGCCGCGTGGCCGAACGAGTTCCGCCGCCAGATCGAAGCCGGACTCGCTGCCGCTCGCCTCGACGACGACATCAAACTCGCCGGCGCGCTTCGCGCCGCTCTCGGCGAAGTCGGTTTCGATATTACGCTTCCGGGCAACGGATAGTTTTTCCCGGTGCTTCCCGATCAAAACGACCCGATCGCTTTCGAGCGCGAGGCTCAGGGCGCATAGAATTCCGAGTTTGCCGTCGCCGATCACGGCGACACGCGTATCCTTTCCGATCTCGACCTGTTCGGTGATTCCGTAGGCGGCGGCAAGCGGTTCGGTGAAGATGGCCTGTTCGTCGCTGACGCCGGCCGGAACCTCAAGCAGATTGCGGGCCGGGAGATTCAGAAATCCGGCGTGCGCGCCATCGCGGCCCTTGATCCCGAGAACGGTCCGTGCCGGACAATGCCGCGAGTCGCCGGCCCGGCAAAGACCGCAAATTCCGCAACCGACATTGATCTCGCCGACAACGCGTTTTCCGACGAGCGCCGGATTTTCCGCGCATTCTTCGACGATCCCGACGAACTCGTGTCCGATCGTTCCCGAAAAACCCGCATAGCCCCGAACGATTTCAAGGTCGGTGTTGCAAATTCCCGAGCGAACGACGCGCACAAGCGCTTCGCCGATCGCGGTGGGCAAAGCCAAGTCCTCCATTTTCAATGTGTTATCGGTAAATCTAAGCGCTTTCATCAGGACGGTCTCTGGATGATCTTCAAGTCTTTTTCAAGGATGATGAGCCATTTTCCGTTGATCTTCTCAAGCGTCAACTGCTGGCGGACCTTGCCCGCGTTGCGTTCGCCGGCGGCGTTCGTGAAGATCCATTCCTTATCGAAGACCGCGACCGCGCGCGTTCCGCCCGCACCCGGCGTGATCGTCATATTCGAGATCGTCATCTTCATCGAATCGAATTTTACGAAAGCCCGCTGTTTGTCGTCCCGGACGGCCGCGCGCGTCGTCCCGCGGCCATTATAGTAATCGACCGATTCGGCATAGTTTTCCATAAAGCGGTCGAGATTGACCGCTTCAATTCCGGTCCGCCAAGCTTCAATACGTTCGGCGACGTCGGTCTTGATCTGCTGCGAATCCGCGTTCGCATTTGAATTGGCTTTCACGTTTGAGGCCGGCTTGTTGACGGCCGTGTCGGTTCGCGGTTTTGACGACGTTACGGGCTTGTCCGTGTTCGCATTAGCGAGCATCGGATTCGTGCGCGAATAGGGCGAACCGCCGGTGTAGATGATCCAGGCTCCGACCCCGACGAAGGCAAGCAGCAGGACGGCCAGGATGAGCACGGCGACGATCAGAAGATTCGACCTTGCCGGCGCCGGCGCCGGTGCCAGCATCGGCTGGGTCTGGCGTTCAAAACCCGCGATCGGCGGATTTGTCGGCCGCGCCGAAACAAACGTTTCCTGTTCGTTGAATGCGATCGTGGGCGCTCCGGAGGGCTCCACGAGCGGCGTTCCGTCCTGAAGACAGAAACGCAGGGTGTCGTCGGTGTATTGAGAATTGCAGCTCGGACAGGTCTTCATATCGAAAGTTTCGAACGTTTATCATAGAACGAACGTGCGGCCTTAGTAAATTGCAGCTCCGGCTAAGTTCTGAATCCAGAATCGGCGATTGTCGGCTTCGTCGGTTTGCTTTATCATAATTTCTTGACCCTGAGAGGAAGCTTACAGAATATGCAGTTAGGAAATTTTCAGAAGATCGTTGCGCTGGCGCTTGTTGCGTCGGCGGTTGTCTTTGCGTTCGCCTGTGCCAAGAAACCGACAAACTCGGCGAACACCGTCAACACCAAGCCGAACATCAACGGCGGCACGACCCCGACGCCGGAAACGAAGCCGCCGACGATGACCGATTATCCCGTCGGAAACGCGACTTCGCCGAGCGAAGCGTACCGGATGCTTTTTGCCGCGGTTAAGAGTCAGGATCCGACCAAGATCAAGGCGATGCTTTCAAAGGGCTCGCTCGGACTCGCCGAAATGGCGGCCGGGCAGCAAAAGAAAACGGTTGAGGAAGTGGTCAAGAACGGCTTCACCGAAACGACCTTCGCCGACACGATGCCGGAACTTCGCGACGAACGGATCAAAGGCGGTTTCGCGGCCGTCGAAGTCTGGAACTCGACCCGCAAACAATGGGACGATTTGCCGTTCGTCCTCGAAGACGGAAGTTGGAAGGCGGCCTTCGGCGACGCGTTCGGCGGCAAGTGGAAATCGCCCGGAAAGAGCCAAACGGTGATCGAACAGGAAGCGGCGAATGCCAACAATCCGAATCTGGTTCCGGGACCGAACGCCAACGCCAACGCCAACTTCACGAATCCGAAACGGGCCCCTAAAGCGGCTAAAGAGAAATGATCGACCCGAATGAAGTCCGGGAAATCCTGAAGCTTTACGCAAAACACGGCTGGGTACTACGCCGTGTTTTGCTTTCACGGCCAAGTTCCGAAGCACTCGGCGAGACATCGAATTCGCTTTTCGGATCGGTTTCGGTGGTAACCGATGATTTCGACGGGCTTTGGTTCTCGAGGGTATCGCAGCCCGGAAGCGAATCCTGGGAACTTCGGCGGTTGGGCGGAACCCCGTACGCGCTGGTCACGGTCCTCAGCGACGTCGAAATCGACGAAACGCGGGAAGACGCGCTGGACTCAGTCGCTCGCCGGATGAAAGCAACGTTCGCACGCGGAAGCTGATACGTGAGGTATTGCTTGACAGACTCTGGCGTCGCGGGCACACTTAGGTTGTTGAAATGATGATAAAAGACTTCGGTGCGCGGGTTGAGAGTGTTTGGGAAGGCTTGCGGCCGATGACAAAAAAGATGATCGTCGGCGCTTTGGAGGCGAAGCGCGGGACGTCTCCGACCTCGCCCTCGCAGAAATTTTCATACGATCCGCAGTCAGATTGGGAGTTAAGCGGACTTCTGTCCGTTCTCGACGAACAGGCGAAAGATTCGAAAACGAACGATGACCGCGAGCGGCTTGACGAGATCTCGCAGCTTGCGGAGACGTGCGTCTCTGTACTGCAGACGCAGACCGAATCGGCCGAAGTTTTCATTCAGCTCGCCCAGCGAGCGCTCGAACGCCGCGATTACAAGCAGATCGACAAGCTTGCCGACATCCTCGGCGACCGTTTCTCGGTCGGCGAGATGTGTGAGATCGCCCGCCAAACAACGACTCCCGCAATAAGGGCGATCGCGATGGAAACGATCGCGCTGATGCCCGTCGAAGAGGTCCTTCCGTCGCTTGAAGATCCGATTTACGAAGACATCGCTCGCGTCGCGCTGGAGCTAAAAGCGATCGAATACGAGTCTGAAGACGCCCGCCGGGCGCTCGAAGAATGGTTCGGGAACGAATGACTTGATAACGGATCCGGGATTCCGGGCATTCCGAATTCCAGGGCCAAAAGTGCAGTGGTTGCCCGCCCGCTCACGCAGGCGGTTCTGACTTGCCGCAAATCACAAATCCGAATTCCCAAATCCCAATTCAAATCGTTCTCCCGGAAAGCCAAAACGTCCCCGACACGGTGTTCCCCTTTGACGGTTCGGATCTGATCCATTTAGGGTCCGCGACAACATCGACATCGCCGCCGACGGTCGTGACCTTCAGCCAGTAGAACTCCTCGCCCGACAATTCGTTCTTCCGTTTTTCAAATCCAACCAGTTCCCCGCTGATGGTCGCGATCGGCCGCGGCGGAATCTCGGGATCGACGATCGGCGCCGGAACGAATGAAAACTCCGCCGATTCATCGCCGATCTTGAAATCGTTCGACCCGAAAGCGGTCAACTGAACCTCGGCAGCGCGCGGAAACCCGCCTTCGGGAACCAAACGAAAGTCCGGGACGTCGAAGACGAATTCAACGTCCGAACCGTCAACGACCGCGCGAAATCCGCCGTCAAGATCCGACGAATCGCGTTCAATATTCCCGACAAGAGTTGCGTTTAGGCGGCTCGTCCCGGCAAAATGCGGATTGAATCCGACGAGTTCCTGATCAAAATTGCCCTGCAGAAAGATCTCCGCGCCGGACGGGTCGGAGTAAACAAGGTAGAAGCCCTGTGGCGCCTTGATCGGCTTGGCGAGCTCGAGGACGTGCAGGATCATCTCGTTGATCGCAGTTTCGTCCGGCGTCGGAAATCCGATATCTGAAAGATTACTCATATTTTCGTTGGTCGAACTTCGAGCTTGGAAGTTAGAGCTTTGATCTTTGAGTTTGGAACGAACTCGGAGCCCGGAGCTCAAAGCTCAAAGCTCGAAAATCAACCTCAAATACAAAAATCCAAGCTCAACAACCTAACCGTACAAAGGAAAATGCTGAGTCAGATCGAGAACGTCTTGGCGGACCTTTTCCCTGACCGCTTCGGATTCCGGATCGTGGACGATGTCCGCGATAAGTTTCGCGATTCGCCGCATTTCGGCCTCGCCCATTCCGCGGGTCGTCAGCGCCGGCGTTCCCAGACGAATTCCGGACGCAACGAAAGGCGAGTTCGTGTCGAACGGTATCGTGTTCTTGTTGACGGTGATGTGAACCGCCTCAAGCGCCTTCTCGGCGACCTTGCCGGTAATTCCCTTTCCATCCATAAAGACATCGACGAGCATCAGGTGGTTGTCCGTGCCGCCGGAGACGATGCGCAATCCCTGGGACCCAAGTTCACTTGCCAACACCTGAGCGTTGTCGATGACCTGCTTCTGATAACCCTTGAAATCGCTACGCAGCGCTTCGCCGAACGCGACCGCTTTGGCCGAGATGATGTGAATCAGCGGACCGCCCTGAACTCCCGGAAAAACGGCCTTGTCGATCGCTTTCGCAAACTCTTCGCGGCACAGGATCAAGCCGCCGCGCGGACCGCGGAGCGTCTTGTGCGTCGTCGTCGTCACGAATTCGCAATGCGGAACCGGCGACGGATGCAGTCCGACGGCGACGAGTCCGGCGATGTGCGCGATATCGGCCATCACGACGGCGCCGACCGAGCGCGCGATCTCACCGATGCGCGCGAAGTCGATCGTTCGCGGATATGCGGAGGCACCGCAAATGATCATCTTCGGCTTCGTTTCCTCGGCTTTTTTCTGAAGTTCGTCGTAGTCGATCGTTTCCGTCTCGCGGGAAACGCCGTAGGCTTCAACCTTGAAGTTGATGCCCGAGAAGTTCATCGGGTGGCCGTGCGTCAAATGGCCGCCGTGCGCGAGGCTCATTCCGAGGATCGTATCGCCGTGGTTCAGCGACGCCAGAAAGACCGCCATATTTGCCTGCGCGCCTGAATGAGGCTGGACGTTGGCGTGCTCCGCGCCGAAAAGTTCTTTCGCGCGGTCGATCGCAAGTTGCTCGACGACGTCCGAAAACTCGCATCCGCCGTAATAACGCTTGCCGGGATAACCTTCGGCGTATTTGTTCGTAAAGACCGAGCCCATCGCTTCGAGCACCGCTTCGGAAACGAAATTTTCGGATGCGATCAGCTCCAGTCCGTTCGCTTGCCGTTTGGTTTCATTTTCGATCGCCCCCGCGACCAGCGGATCAACGTCCGCGAGTTTTGAATTGAATGAATTGTTCATACTAATATCGCTGCCTTTTGTAATGATTCAGTTTAAGTTTAACTTTGATTTCGCGATTTGTTAAAACCGGCAAGACAAATCTTCGTTTGCCCGCTTTTGGCAGGAAATCTGCAACGGTCCGGCATCCGATCCCGCCGCATCATCGGCGGATCGCCGTCCAAAAGGCGCGGCGTTTACGGTATTTCGCGTTGCAAAACACGAACGACGTCCTTTCTCCAGATCTCGCGATATTCGGCGCCGTCGATCGTCGTTTCCGTCCGCGTCGAGATCACGAACTCGGGTATCGGACGCGAAACGGCGAGACGCTTTGAGACGTTCGGCACGCCGACGTGAAAGATCAGCGGACGTGCGCGCGGATCGCGTTTCAATAACCCCCAAAACGGATAGTCGAAGTCATTGTATTCGATATGAAGCCCGACCGCTCCCGGCGCGTTCGGCTGCTTTCTGATGACGTCGACGGCTTCGACATACAACGGTTCGGCGTCCGGCAGATTCTTGAACAGTTTATGCCGGCGCGATTCGTTGAAGAACACGAAACTGCCGTCGTTCGCGAAGACCCGCCGGGGATCGGCGAAAAGCAGAAACGGGATCGACGCCGCGAACGTCAACGCCAGCAAGGCGTTCGCCGCGCGGGGCGCCAGTTTCCCGACCGCGTAGGCGACGAGCACCGAGCCGAGCATCAGAAGCGGCAGTTGCAGACGCGCCGCCCAGATCTGCCATTTGAGCAGCGCCGAGAAAAGCAGTACCCCGAAACCGATCGTGAAAACGAGACCTGCGATATAGATCGCGTTATCGTCGCGTGCGCGCCGGGCCGCGAACAGCGCAAGTCCGAGCGCGAAGGTCACGAGCAGAATATGCAAGAGGTTCCCCGCGAGATCCTCGTGAGTCGAGTATTCGACCTTGAATTCATTGTCGAGCCAGGTCGAATCCGGATTCTTCAGTTCTGCGCCGAAGGCCTTCCGCATCGAGCTTTCGATCCCGTTTCGAAGTGTTTGCGACTTCGTCCCGAGGTTGACGGCGAAGTTTCGCGCGACATTGGCGAGCACCATTCGAACTGTCAGATTCCGGTTGCGGACATCGTCCTCGCCCGACGACACCGGCGAGCCGAAAAGCGCAAAATTGCGCGAGAAATGTCCGAAGTTCAATGCGGCCGCGATCAAAAGTACAATTGCGATGCGGCGTAGGAATTGAAAACGGGCCTGTCTGTCTGCCAGCGAGAGAAACTCGACGACTGTAAAGAAGATGCCGATCGGAAAGCAATAAAGGTACATCGTGCCTTTCGTCAGCAGCGCCAATCCGAGTGCGCCGCCGATCCAGCCAACGCCGGAAAACTCGCTCGATCTAACGGCGCGAAGAAAAAAGAGGAAGAAGGCAAGTACGAGGACGGAAGCGACAAGATCGTTTTGCGTGCTCGACGCCTGGACGACCGCCCCCGGCAGCGTCAACACAAGCGCCGCCGCGAACACCTGAAGCTTTTCGCCCAAATCGAATTCGGCGACGATCAGCGACGCCGCGGCCGCGCATCCGACGAGCGCGAACCACTGAACCAAATTCGCGAAAAAGTCGCCGCCGGTCAGGATCTGGAGATGCAATATCGCGAATTCGGCCAGCGGCGGCTGGTAAAGCTGTCGGAGAATGACGGTCGGGTAATGCGCGACCGATCCGTTCTGGATCCAGTGCGCGACCCGGGCGAGGTGGTACGTTTGCGAATCGTATGTGTTCGGCGGTGACGCCAGCGCGATCAGCAGCGTGACGAGGAGAATCAGGCCGATGATGACCGATGGAAAGAACGAAGCCGTGCGGAGCCCCGACCAAACGCATTCGCCGAAAGCACGGACGGATTGGACGAAGTGCCGGCGGATCAGCAGAATTACGACCGTCGCCGAGACGAACCAGAATGATGCCACGGCGTAGATGTTCAGGATTCCAAAAAACGAAAGGCACTCCGTCGCAAGCGTTATGAACGCGAGCCCGAAAACAAGTGTTTTGAGGAAGGAAAGCCTGAGTCCGACGCGACCGGCGCGCTCGAAAAAATGCAGCCACGAAGCAAAGAAGAAAAGCGAAAAGAAAACGATGAACATTTTTTCCGCGCTATTTCTCCATATCGTGGATCTTCCGGACGCGTCCCGCGTGTCGTCCGCCTTCGAAGTCGGCTTCGAACCACGCCTTGACGATCTTCGTGATCTCGTCCTGCGGGATGACACGCGCGCCGATCGTCAGAACGTTGGCATCGTTGTGCTGGCGCGAAAGCCTCGCCGTTTCCTCGTTCCAAGCTTGCGCGGCGCGAACACCGTCGACCTTGTTGGCGGCAATGGCGACTCCGATTCCCGAACCGCAGACCAGAATTCCGCGTTCGACGGCGCCGGAGCCGACGAGTTCGCCGACCTTCCGGGCGAAATCTGGATAATCGACCGAATCGCGCGAATATGTGCCGACATCATCGTATTCGACTCCGATCTCGTCGAGAGTTCGTTTCACAAGTTCCTTTTCATCGAATCCGGCGTGGTCAGAGCCGATCGCTATCTTCATCGTTTATGAGTTTCCTTTGAATTGATATCGTTGAATTGTAATCGTTTCGCGGTAAACCGCAAAGCCGTTCAACTTGGATTCCGCATCAGAACTCCGGTCGAGGATTCCGTGCGGCCTGTCAAAATCTGAGCGGTTCGATTTTTTTGAAACCACGAAGCAAGCGGAGATGCAGAAAGATGCAGATGGAAGGACTTCGTGACTCGCGAAACCGGTCTCGTTGAAGGACCTAAGAAATAAAAAAAGATCGCCTCCGTTTGCCGCGGAGACGATCCTCACTTCCCTTGTTTGATACCTACCCTTGTTCGTTGATTACTGCTGAGGAGACTGCAAAACCGGCAAATGATTCGAATCCTTGACCTAATTTGCCAATAACCAGATTTCGGCTTCGTCGACTGAATCGAAGACTCGCGAATTCAACCCGCGGTTGTTGGCGACCAAATTCCCGAATCGGTTGAGCTCCTGATGATAGTGGCGCCGATCCACATAGGCAATCCTCGTCCCATCAGGAGCTGTTTCCGCGACGAACTTCGCGATCTCGTAAACTTCCGCGGCGCTCATCGTGTCTGTGAGTTTCACTTCCACGAGAAGACCATTCAATTTGCGTTCGCGACTTTCATCAAGTATTTCCTTCCAGTACTTCTTGCTTATCTCGGCACCGTCCTTCAGACCTTCGACGCGGACGTACAAGTAGCTCTCATTCGCACGGAACTCTATCCTGTAATCTGCTGAAGTCCTGATTTCAGAAGCCATCAAAAAATACCAGCCCGAAACCGTTTGCCCGAGTCCGGAAACTAGTTCGGGAGCAATACCGTGTCGATCACGTGGATGACACCGTTCTTCGCCCAAACGTCTGCCTTGACGACCGTCGAAGAATTCACCATAACGCCGCTCGTCGTGTTCACCTTGACGGTTCCGCCCTGAAGCGTTTTGACGTCCTGTCCGTTAAGCTTGACGACGTCCGCGGCGCCAACTTTGCCCGAAACTACGTGGTAAAGAAGAATTGCCTTGAGCTTTTCCTTGTTCTCCGGTTTCAGGAGCATTTCAAGGGTTCCCGCCGGAAGTTTGCCAAAAGCTTCGTCGGTCGGAGCGAACACCGTGAATTTTCCTTCACCTTTGAGAGCTTCGATCAAGCCCGCGGCTTCGAGCGCCTTGGCAAGGATCGTGAACTGACCGGCCGCAACCGCGGTGTCAACAATGTCCTTCTTTTCCATCTTCTTCGCCGGCTGGGCCGAAACCGAAAGAGCCGAGAACATCAACAGCGCCGCCGCGGCGATTCCGATAAATTTGATTCCAAAGTTTTTCATTATATTAACCTTCCCTTATTCGAATTTTTTCTCTCAACACACTCGTGAGCGGTTTGAGCGATTTCTAGATTATGCAAACCGCTCACATCTGTCAAGCACAAAATCACGAAATGGTGATTTTTTTTATTTTTTTCTTAGGATACAAATAATATGGCGGGTTCAGTTGTGCGGTTTGAGCGTTTTTGGTAACCTTTTTAAGGTTCGTTTTGTGCGGTTCGCCGATACTCATTCAGAATATTCGGCAAACATCGGGCCCATCGAAGGAATATAGAAAATCAAATGTCGGATCTGAAATGTCTTACAACTAAAGAAGTGGCGCGGCTCTGTCGCGTCAGCGATGCGACGGTCAAGCGTTGGGAAGAGGCGGGGCTGATCCGTTCCGAGCGAACAAACGGCGGGCACCGTCGTTTTCGCGCCGGCGAGATCGCCCGCTTTCAACGCGACCAAGGGCTTGGACTCAAACACACGCACGGCGACGAGTCGATCTTTTCGGTCCAGACACGCCGCCGGAAAACAGGCACGCCGTCAACGCTCTTTCAATCACTTATTTCCGGGAGCGAGGAAGAGGCGGCGAACCTGATGATCAAATCGTTCCTCAAAGGCGAACCTCTGGTGGATATCTTTGACAATATGATCAGCCCGGCGATGCGCCAGATCGGCGAGCTTTGGGTGAAGGGCGAGCTTTCGGTCGCGCAGGAACACCTCGCGACGCGTGCCGCGCATTCTGCCGTAAATAAATTGCGCAGCACGCTTCCGGTTCCGAAAATTTCCGGCGAACTCGCGTTTTGCGCCGCGTTCGAGGGAGATTTTCACGAACTGCCGACCCATCTCAGCCAAATCACGATCGAAAGCCGCGGTTGGGAAGTCTTGAATTTCGGCGCGAACACTCCGCTTTATTCGCTCGCCGAAGAGGTTAGCTTCCATTCGCCTGAAGCGATCTGCATCTCCGTCTCTTACCTCGGCGATCTTGACCGTCTCGCCCGCGACTACAAGCTGTTTCGCGAACAGGTGGTGAAACTGAACATTCCTGTCATTCTCGGCGGACGCGTTTTTGAGAATGACGATATCCGTCGCCGCTTCCCGGCCGAGCTCTATCCGGAATCCTTCAACGACGTGGCCGAGTTCATCGGCAGCATCTGACCGGGATGTTCCCGTTGCGGAACTCTTACAAAACCATTACGATTCTTTTTCGTCACGGGGCGTATCATAGATGTTAGGGACGAATTATGATGGTTAAAGCGCGCTTGAAGGAACTTACGGTCGAAGAATTCGCGAACACGATCACGCACGGCGTTGGATTGTTGCTGAGCCTCTGCGGCCTGGTCGTGCTGGTGTCGCTCGCGGTCGTTTTCGGAGACTTTTGGTACATTCTGAGCAGCATCGTTTACGGATTGTCGCTCGTTGTCCTTTATGGCGCCTCGACGCTCTATCACAGCGCGACCTCACCTGAAGAAAAACGAATCCTGCAGATCGTCGATCATAGCTGCATCTATCTTCTGATCGCCGGATCGTATACGCCGTTCACCCTGATCGTCCTTCGTTCGGGGATCGGGATCGGGCTTTTCGCGTTCGTCTGGGCCTTCGCGATCTTTGGGATCCTCGGCAAGGTCTTTTTGGCCAAGCGATTCAAATCGGCTTCGGTCGTCTCATATCTGATTATGGGCTGGATCGGCGTCATCGCCGTCGAACCGCTGTTCGCCAAACTCGGATTTCCGGCGATCGCCCTGATCGTCCTCGGCGGGTTGGCATATTCAATCGGCGTCATCTTTTATTCCTGGACGCGTCTGCGCCATCATCACGCGATCTGGCACCTGTTCGTAATGTCCGGGAGTTTCCTTCATTTCCTCGCGATCGCGCTCTACGTCATTCCGTTCGGACTATAATTCGACTTTTCTTCGAGGCAACGTTCAGAATCCGCAAAACCTCCAAGCTTGCAACGTTCTTAGTTGGCAAGTGAGGAGTTTTTTTGCGATGAAGAATAAAGGTCTCAGATTTTTGCTGGTTTTCGCGCTCGTTCAGGTTTTGGCCGTCTCGGCGTTCTCAAAAACGCGGGCCGAACTTGTCCGCGGCGCGGTCTCCGAAAACGAAAACGAACGTGCCGTGGCGATCCGCGAATTGCGATCGATGGGAGTTGAAGGTTTGAACGCCCTTTTCGATGCTTATTCCGCCGAGATCGCAACCTTCACGAAGTCTAGCAAGCCCGATGGCGACTGGCCGCTGATCACGTCCGCACTCGATTCGGTCGCGATGCAGAAGGATGTTTACGCGTCGAGGCTTTTCTGGCATACCGACCTGAACGAGGCGGTCGCTGAGGCAAAACGCACGAACAAGCCGATCCTGTCGCTCAGACTTCTGGGAAATCTCAACGAGGAATTCAGCTGCGCGAATTCGAGATTCTTTCGCGCGTTGCTTTATTCGAATTCTTCGATTTCACGCTATCTTCGCGAAAACTACGTTCTCCACTGGAAATCGGTTCGTCCGGCCCCGAAAGTGACGATCGATTTCGGCGACGGCCGCAAGCTCGAACGGACATTGACCGGCAACAGCATCCATTACATTCTCTCGCCCGACGCTGAAGTTATCGACGCGCTTCCTGGACTCTATGATCCGGGCGCATTTCTCGGTTATCTGACGAGAGGACACGATTTCTCGGCGCAACTCTTGAACACTCCGGCCGAAAGGCGCGGACCGGCGTTGAATGGCTATCGGCGAAACCAGTTCTATTCGATCCGTTCGCGACGCGAAGACGCGATCGCCAGGACCAAGGTCGTCCTCAAAGAAGCCGAAGAGCCGAAAACTGCTAGAGCGATCGACATCGGGCCGATCGCGGTAACTAAAATGGCGACCGAGGCGACGATTCTTCGTGATCTCGACGATAATTTCGCCCGATTCGAACCGCAGATCCCGTCCGGCGACTGGCAAAAACTCGCAGCCGAATATGCCGGCACGATCGATCTCGACGCTTCGAGCCTGGCGTTCATTAAACGCCAGAACCGCGAACTTGAAGCACGGCAATTCGAGAATATGATCTCGAAACTGAAAACGATCGTCGCGCTCGATACGACGCGCAACGACTTTCTTCTTCATACCGAGTTGATTCGCCGGCTCAACAATTTTAGAGGCAAGTTCCTGCTCGAGAACTTCAATTCGACGATCTACTCCGATCTGTTCAAAACTCCCGACGCCGACAAATGGCTCGGACTTTACACCGACGATGTCTACACGGCGCTCGACGGGAACGGAAGGCGAGACTAGCTGGATTTGGGATTTGGGATTTGGGATTTGGGATTTCAGATATTCCAGATTCCAAATTCCAAATTCCAAATTCCATTGAATCTGGAAGATGTTGAATTCTTGGAATCTGGAATCTCTGGAATCTGGAATCTCTGGAATCTGGAATCTGGAATTTCTGGAATCTCTGGAATCTGGAATCTGGAATTTCTGGAATCTCTGGAATCTGGAATTTCTGGAATCTGAAATCTGGAATCTGAAATCTGGAATTTCTGGAATCTCTGGAATCTGGAATCTGGAATCTCTGGAATCTGGAATTTCTGGAATCTGGAATCTGAAATCTGGAATCTGGAATTTCTGGAATCTGGAATCTGGAATCTGGAATCTCTGGAATCTGGAATCTGGAATCTCTGGAATCTGAAATCTGGAATCTGGAATCTCTGGAATCTCTGGAATCTGGAATCTGGAATCTGAAATCTGGATTTTGGACCTTGGCTTGCCGAAATACTTGTTGATTGTGAAGCCGGGGCATACAATTGAACGCGTCGGTTTCTGACAATCCAAAATCCGAAATCAGAAATCCGCTATTAAAAAGTGTTTTGGTCAAATCTTTTTATTCCGACCGTGAAGGAAACTCCGGCGGATGCTGAGTGCGCGTCGCACCGTTTGCTGTTGAGGGCCGGAATGATCCGGCAGTTGGCGGCCGGGATTTATTCGTATCTGCCGCTGGCGCAGATCGTGCTGAACAAGATCAACGCCATCGTCCGTGAGGAAATGGCCGCGATCGGCGCCCAGGAATTCCTGCTTCCGGCACTGAATCCGCGCGAGATCTGGGAAGAAACCGGCCGTTGGCAGTTGATGGGCGACAATATGTTCCGGCTCAAGGACCGCAAGGGCGCGGATCTTTGTCTTGGAATGACTCACGAGGAAGTCTTCACCGCCATTGCCCGCAACGAACTTCGCTCGTACAAGCAGCTGCCGCAGATCTGGTATCAGATCCAGACGAAATTCCGCGACGAGGCGCGGCCGAAATCCGGACTCCTTCGCGTTCGCCAATTCACGATGAAGGATTCGTATTCGTTCGACCTCAAACCCGAAGGCCTCGACGAATCGTTCGAAAAACACCGCGAGGCATACAAGAAGATCTTTTCGCGCTGCGGTTTGCGGTTCGTGATGGTCGAAGCGTCGTCGGGCGCGATGGGCGGCTCGGCATCGACCGAGTTTATGGTCCGAACCGACGCCGGCGAGGACCTGATCGCCGTTTGCGACAGTTGCGGCTATGCGGCGAACGTCGAAAAAGCGACGTCGCGTCTTTCAGCCGTCGAAGATGAACCCGGTTTGAATGCGCCGGAGGAATTTCCGACCCCGGGCGTGCGGACGATCGATCAACTCGCCAGTTTCGCGGGCGGGGCCCCGGCCGAGCGGCAGGTCAAATCGCTGATCTACGTAGCGAAAACGAACGGTTCCGAGAGTTTCGTGATCGCGCTCCTGCGCGGCGACCATCAGCTGCAGGATACGAAGCTTCAGGACGCGCTCCGCGCCGACGAGATCAGACCGGCCGAAGATGATGAGATCTACGGACTTCTCGGCGCGCACGCCGGAAGCCTCGGCGCCGTCAATGCCCGGCAAAAAGCCGCCGGCCGGAAGCTGACGATCATTGCCGACCGGGCGCTCAGCGGCCGCACGAATATGACGACCGGCGCGAATCGCGACGACCATCACTTGCGGGGGGTGGATGTTGCGCGCGACATTCCGGTCGATGAATGGGCCGACCTGCGTCTTGTCAGTTCGGGCGAAGGATGTCCGGAATGCGGCACCGGAATGCTCGAGGTCGCAAAGTCGCTCGAGATCGGCCATATCTTCAAACTCGGGACCAAATACTCGGTCGCGATGGGCGCCAACGTTCTTGACGAGAACGGCAAGGCCGTACCGCTCGTGATGGGCAGCTACGGTATCGGTGTCGAACGCATTATGGCGTCGGTTATTGAGCAGAGCCACGACGCCGATGGTATAATCTGGTCGCCGGCAACGGCTCCGTTCGATGTCGTTCTGACGGTCACGAATGTTCGCGATGAAAAGCTTTTGGAACTCGGAAAACGGCTCTATCGTGAAATCTCACGCGATGGGCTGGCTGTTCTGCTCGACGACCGCGACGAGCGCGCCGGCGTGAAATTCAAGGACGCCGATCTAATCGGGATTCCTTACCGGGTCAATATCGGCAAGCGCGCGGACGAGGGGATCGTCGAACTGGTCGAACGCGCTTCAAAGTCGATCACCGAGGTTTCGATCGACGAGATCGCGGACCGGTTGGGCGCGAAATTCTAGTTTTTCGACTATCCGGGAACCGGCCCGGGGCGCGGAAACGCAACGTTGATGAGAATCGGTTTGTTAAGAGCACTGTGCACTTTGTTGTTGCTGTTTTCGGCGACGACTCTTTTCGCGCAGGATTATCTTCCGGAGCTTGTCAAACGGATCAAACCTTCAGCGGTCGCGATCGAGACGTTCGACACCCGCGGCAACATCGTTTCGCGCGGTTCGGGCTTCTTCGTCGCGAGCGACAAGGTCATCACCAACAAACACGTTATCGAAAAATCGGCGCGCGCCGAGATACATCTCTTCAACGGCCGCAAGTATCCGGTCAAGGGCGTTCTTGCGGTCGACGGCGAAGGCGATCTTGCGTTGCTTCAAGTCGAAGTGCCGAAAGAGTTTGCGGTCCCGCTTCCGATAGTTCAAAAAGTTCCGCTCGAGGGCGAGTCGGTCGTCGTTATCGGGAATCCGTTCGGACTCGAAGGTTCGGTTTCAAACGGCATCGTCTCGGCCGTCCGGGAAATTTCGGGTTATGGGAGAATAATCCAGATCACGGCGCCGATCTCGCCCGGATCGTCGGGAAGTCCGGTGGTCAATATGCTCGGACAAGTCATCGGCGTCGCCACGCTCCAGGCCGCCGAAGGCCAGAGCCTGAACTTCGCCGTCCCGAGCGAACGCATCGCGGCACTCAGGATCGGTGAACTCCAGACCTTCGCGACGCTTAACAGCGAGACTCAGAAATCGAAACGCGCTTCCGCGGAACGGCTTTATTCACAGGGACTTGCGCAGCTGTCGCGGGACGATTACGGGCGCGCCGTAACGCTTTTTGAAAAAGCTGCGGAAACCGATCCGAACTACGCCGAGGCCTGGTACCAGATCGGTTTCTGCTACGGAATGATCGGTCGTCACGCCGAATCGCTGCGCGCCTCGCGACAGGCCGCGAAACTGCGGCCTGAATGGGCGGAGGTTTACGTCAATATCGGCGCTTCGAGCTACGCGCTGAAAGAATTCAAAGATGCTTCCGACGCTTACCGTATGGCCACACGGCTCGACGCGGACAACGCCGACGCACAATTCGCGTATGGTTTGACCCTCGGAAAATTGAATCGTCCCGAGGAGGAGATCCTCGCTTACCGGCGCGCCGTCGCGATCAAACCCGACCACGCTGCGGCGTACGAGCAACTCGGATTGGCCTTTTTAAAACAGAAGCGATTCGTCGAAGCGGTCGGCGCCTTCGAACAATTGAAGACCTACAAGTCCGACGCCAAAACCTATAACTACCTTGGCGAATGTTACCTTGAGTCGGGCAAGACCGCTGAAAGCATCGACGCCTTCAACAGCGCGATCGGATTCAATCCCGACTTCGAAAAAGCCCGCTACAACCTCGGCCGCGCGTATCTCAAAGCCGGTGACCGCGATTCGGCGTACATTCAATACGAACTTCTTCGAGCCGCGAAGTCCGATTGGGCGGACCGTTTATACGCGCTTATGAATCAATAGAATCAAGTGCAGAGTGCAGAGTGCAAAGTGCATAGTGCAGAGTTCAAAGGGTAAGCACTTGCACTCTGCACTATGCACTATGCACTATGCTCTCTGCACTCTGCACTTTGCACTCTGCACTCTGCACTCTGCTGCTCTATTTCCGGTTGATCAAACTCGCCACGAACCCGGCGCCGAAGCCGTTGTCAATGTTGACGACGGTGACGTTCGAAGCGCACGAATTAAGCATTCCGAGAAGCGCCGCGATGCCGCCGAAACTGGCGCCGTAACCGATCGATGTCGGGACGGCGATCACCGGAACGCGGACGAGCCCGCCGACAACCGATGGCAGCGCGCCTTCCATTCCGGCGGCGACCACAACGACGCGCGCGCCTTGCAGCATTTCCCTTTCGGACAGAATCCGGTGAATCCCGGCGACGCCCGCGTCCCAGACGCGCCGCACGCGGTTGCCCATCGTCTCGGCCGTCAGAGCGGCTTCTTCGGCGACCGGAATGTCGCTCGTGCCGGCCGTGACGATCGCGATCTCGCCTGATCCGAGTTCGGTTTTGTCACGAAATACGCGGATGATCCGCGCCTCTTCGTGCCATTCGGCATCGGTGAAGACGTTTCGAATCTCGCCGAAAACTTCGGCATTCGTCCGCGTGATCAGCACGTTCGGCGAACGCGCCGCGAGTTTCTCAAATATGCCGACGATCTGTGCCGTCGTCTTTCCCTGACCAAAAATGACTTCCGGAAATCCCTGACGGCTCGCCCTTGCGTGGTCGACCCGCGCGTAGCCGATGTCTTCAAACGAAAGGTCCTTGATCCGCTGCGCCGCCGTCTCGCGGTCGAGCGTTCCGCGCTCGAGAAGTCCGAGAATCTCGTCGATTGCCTGCTTGTTCATTCGTAAAATAGTAGCATACGCGAGGTTGATTGCGCGCCGGCTCAAAACCCGCGTATCATTACGTAAATGAATAAGGAATCGTGATCAACCGCGGCTCATACCGATCGTTGCGGCGAATCCGAATTCGCAGATCCCGATTCCCAGATCGACTTATGGAACTAACACTCGCGATCACCGGCGCTTCCGGCACGATCTACGCTTACCGGACTTTGCAGCTTCTGGCCGAAAGCGGGGTCGTGGAAACGGTCAACCTGATTATGTCGGGAGTCGTTTGGACGGTCGCGCAGGTCGAACTCGGCGTCAATCTCAAGGATGCGGACACGGCGCGGATCAACGATTGGCTCGGGCTGCCGAAGGATTCAAAACTGATCCGGCTCTGGCGACTCGACAATCTCGCCGCGAAACCGTCTTCAGGGTCCAACAAACAGGCCGGAATGATCATCGTTCCGTGTTCGATGGGAACCCTCGGCGCGATCGCGAGCGGCGCCGGAACGAATCTCATTCATCGCGCCGCTGATGTCTGCTTGAAAGAAGGGCGAAAACTGGTCATCGTCCCGCGGGAAACGCCTCTGAACGCGATTCACCTCGAGAATATGCTCCGGCTGTCCCGTGCCGGCGCGCGGATCTTGCCGGCAAGTCCCGGTTTTTATCACCGGCCGCAATCGATCGGCGAACTCGTCGATCACCTTTGCTACCGGATCCTCGACCAGTTCGATATTCCTCATTCGCGGCGATCGCAATGGACCGGCGAAGAGATTTCGGATTCGTGATCTGGGATTGCGGATCCTTCAAAAGCAGGCAGGATCCGCAAACCCAGATCAGAGATCACAAATCTCCAAGGAGAACAGTGCAATGAAAATCCTGACAGCTTTGCTTTTTGTTTCCATCGGGCTCTTCAGCGCATCGGCGCAGGAGCGCTTCGTCAAGCCTTTGGACGATGGCGGAAAGGACGCGTCGCTCGTCGCTTTCCGCACGAAACTGATCGCGGCAACCAAAAAACGTGACACTAAGTTCATTTTGAGTATCCTCGATCCGAAGATCGTGAGCAGTTTCGGAGGCGACGAAGGAGTCGCTGATTTCAAGCGATACTGGAAGATCTCCACTGCGAAAAGCGAGTTCTGGGCCACGTTTCTTCCGGTCATCACCAACGGCGGAGAATTTATGGCGGACGACAGGAGCCTGTTCTGCGCACCGTACCTTTTCACTTCGTTTCCTGACGACCTCGACTCGTTCCTCTACCTCGCGATCTTCGGCAACAACGTCAATCTCCGCTCCGCGCCGTCGCTCAAGGCCCCGGTGATCGCGCAACTGTCGTACAACGTCGTCGAACCGGTCGAGCAGGCGGATCGAACCGCGAAATCCGATTGGATCGAGATCCGGACGCTCGGCGGGAAGAAAGGTTTCGTCAAATCAGAGTTCGTTCGGAGCCCGATCGATTACCGCGCCTGTTTCGCTAAAAAAGGCGGCAAATGGAAGATGACCGCGTTCGTCGCCGGAGACTGATGATGGGTGACACGATCGGACGGTTTTCGGACCGCGTTGAAAACTACGTCAAATACCGACCGTCGTATCCGAACGAGATGTTCGGCGTTTTCGCGCGCGAGATGAATTGGACGCCCGATTCCGTCGTTGCCGACATCGGATCCGGCACAGGGATCTCGGCGAAACCTTTTCTCGAAAGAGGAAATCGCGTCGTCGGCGTCGAACCGAACGCCGAAATGCGAAAGGCCGCCGAGGAGTTTCTAAGGGAATTTCCGGGCTTCGAAAGCCACGACGGCACCGCCGAGCGTACGAATCTACCGAGCGGTTCGATCGATCTGGTCATCGCCGCGCAGGCGTACCACTGGTTCGATGCGAGAAAGGCTAGCGAAGAGTTTGGACGAATTCTCGTGCCCGGCGGATTCGTCGCTCTGATCTGGAACGAGCGCCTCCTAGACGCAAACGAGTTTCTCGTCGCATACGAAGAGCTTCTGAAGGAGTTCGCGAACGACTACGATGCCGTCCGCCACGATCGTTTCGACCTCGGAAGGCTTCAAAACGAGTTCGGGGCGACGTTCGCGCAAGCTTCGTTCCCGAACGCGCAACTCCTTGATTTTCAAGGACTAAGAGGCCGTATGCACTCATCGTCGTATATGCCGCCGGAAAGCGATCCACGCGCCTCCGAGCTTTCCGCCAAACTCAAAACCCTGTTTGATAAATACGCCGAAAAAGGTAGAATAGGTCTCTTGTATCAAACGAATATTTTCTACACACGACTATAAGAAGTTATATGGACGCGAAACCAGAAGTACGAACGATCACCGTCGCCCATTCGCCCGACTCGGACGACGCATTTATGTTTTACGGCCTTGCCACGAATAAGCTCGAGACCGAAGGCTTGAAGTTTGAACATACGTTGAAGGACATTCAATCGTTGAACGAAGACGCCAAAAACGGCGTCTTCGACGTCACGGCGGTGAGTTTTCACGCCTACGCCTACGTTGCCGACAAATACGCGCTGCTGCCTCACGGCGCGAGTATCGGCGACAAATACGGTCCGATCCTCGTGTCGAAGGAACAGTACAAACCCGAAGACATTCCGAATCTGAAGATCGCAGTTCCGGGCGAACTGACGAGCGCTTTTTTAGCTTTGCGTCTCTACAATCAGGATTTCGAATACGGCGTGGTCCCGTTTGACGAGATCATTGAGGAAGTTCAGCGCGGCAAATTCGATGCCGGCCTCCTCATTCACGAAGGACAGCTTTTTTACAAGCAAATGGGCCTCAGCAAGATTCTGGACCTTGGCGAATGGTGGTATGAGCGGACGGGACTGCCGCTTCCGATGGGCGGAAACGTCATTCGCCGCGACCTCGGCGAGGATCTGATGAAACAGGTTTCGACGCATCTTCACCGGAGCATCGTCTACTCGCTCGAGAATCGCGAGGACGCGCTCTCTTACGCGATGCAGTTCGCGCGCGATATGCCGCCCGAACTTGCCGACCGTTTCGTTGCGATGTGGGTCAACGATCTGACGCTCGACTACGGCGACCGCGGCCGTGAGGGTGTCAAACTGCTGCTTCAGGAAGGATTCGAAAAAGGCATCATTCCCCATCGCGTCGATGTCCAATTCGTCGACTGAAAAAGAGAGAAAAGGTAACCGCGGAAAGGGCCGGTCATTTCACGACCGGCCCTTTTGGCTTTTTTCGCGTTTAACCGTAGCGCTCGGCGATTCCACTTTTCTCGGACAAACAGTATCATTGGTTTATACATCTTAATTCAGGCGATTAGGCAGCCCCCGATTCGACCACTTAATGGAGGAAATATGAGATTCAACAAACTTTACACAACAACAGTGCTTTTCGTGGTTGCTCTGTTCGTCTTTGCTTCGGCTGTGACCGCGCAGCAAAGCCGCTATTCAAGGCGCGATGTCGGCAACACGATCGCAAAACTTGAGCGGAGCAGCAACACTTTCCGTCGTGACTTTGACAAGTATCTCGATCAAAGCTCGATCAACGGCACGAACGAGGAAAACCGCATCAATCGCATCGTGTCCAACTTCGAAACGGCGCTCGATCGCTTGCGAAGCGAATTTGACCGCAACGACAACTGGTGGGCGAGCCGCAACAATGTTCGCAGCGTTATGGACGAAGCGCGTGCCGTGAACGGAATGATGAACAATCTTTCATTCGCTCGAAAGCTCGAGAACCAATGGAAGAATATGCGTCGCGATATCAATGAACTCGCGGGCAAGTACGAACTTCCCGCCCTCAATACGAACACCACCGGCAGCGGAAACGCTCCGTCTTGGGCGGTCGGAACATTCTTCGGCAGAAATCCGCAGAATGGCGACCGGATCCAGATCACGATCATCGACAACGGCTCGGTGACAGCCGAGATCGGCGGCGCCGCATCGTACGGAACGCTCAACGGCACGCTTCTCGATATGGGAACCGCAACGGCGCGCGTTTCGAGGCTCAACAACGGCATCCGAACGACCAATACCGCGACCGGTGAGACCATCGACTATTACCGCAACAACGACGGCGGCGACTGGAACAACAACGACAACAAGCGCGGCGACATCCCGTCGTGGGCGGTCGGCACATTCTACGGCCGGAACCCGCAGAACGGCGGCAGCATCACGCTGATTATCCAGTCAAGCGGCGAGGTCACCGTCAATATGGATGGTGGCGTAAGCTACGGCTCGATGTACCGGACCACTTTCACGGTCAACAATGAATCGGCGAACGTCACACGGATTTCGAACGGTATCAGGACGACAAACAACCGAACCGGCGAGCGCATCGACTACTCGCGCCGCAATGATGGCAACGGGGACGGAAACTGGAACACGGGAAATCCGCCGAGATGGGCGGTCGGCACGTGGTACGGCCTGAATCCGCAAACCAACCGCACGATGACGCTGCGCGTCGAGGCGAACGGTCAGGTGACGATCACAATGGACAACGGGCAGGTTGCATACGCCTCGATGGACGGCGACCGGCTGAACAACAACGGCATCATCGCCCGCGTGACGCGTATCAATGACGGGATCCGCACGACGCGTCTCGACACCAATGAACGCATCGACTACTTCCGCACGAACAATTTCGGCGGTGGAAACCAGGACAACAACCAGATGGGCGACGTTCCAAGTTGGGCGGTCGGCACGTTTTACGGCCGTAACCCGCAGAACGGCGGAAACATCACGCTGACGGTTCAGTCGAACGGGAACGTGACGGTGAATATGGACGGCAACATCAGCTACGGCTCGATGTACAAAACGACGTTCACGGTCAACGGCGAGACCGCTTCGGTGAAAAAGATCGCCAACGGATTCCGGATGACGAACACCCGGACCGGCGAACAGATCGAATATCGCCGACAGTAGCATTGATCCTTGTGTTGGTGAAAGAGGGCTTTCGGGCCCTCTTTTTTTGCAATCCGAAAGATAACTGATAACATCTTTTTCGATTTTAGCCGCATCTATGGATTGAAATCAGGAACCGACTTTTATGAGAAAACTTACGACATTCGTGCTTGTTTTGGGCATTTTCGCAATTTCGGCGCTGGCGCAGGCGTCGAACATCGTCCCGTCCACTTTGAGCCAGAGCGAGATCGACCGGATCGTCAAGAAGTTCAGCGACAATGAGTTCGAGTTTCGCCAGGCGCTCGGCATCTATGCCTTCAACCGCGACGCGAAGATCCAGACGATCGGACTCGGCGGGCAGATCACCGGGACTTACATCCGAAACTCGTTCATTACATTCACGACCGACGGTTCGCGTTTCGAACGGATCATCTATGCGCCGATCTCGACGCTCAAAGAGATCAGCATCAGCCCCGAAGATATTGAAGATCTCGGCGGCATCAACCCCTTCGCGATCGAACCGAAAAACGTCAGGGAATACAACTTCAGGTTCGTCGGCAAGGAAAAGATCGACGAACTCGATCTGTATGTCTTCGACGTCACGCCGAAAGTCATTCCCGATTGGAAGAAATCGAACCTGCGCCTGTTCACCGGACGAATTTGGGTCGATGACCGGGACCTGATGATCGTCAAATCAAAGGGCAAGGCCGTTCCCGAAGGCAAACAGCGGTTTCCGATCATCGAAACCTGGCGAGAGAGCGTCGACGGAAAGTACTGGTTCCCTTCTTTCTCGATGGCCGACGATGAACTCGTCTTCGACAACGGCCAGGTCGTCAAGATGCGCGTCCGCGTCAAATATGCCAACTATCGCGTCGGCCGCAGCGAGGTGAGGATTCTCGACGACACCGAAGAGGAAGTAAAGGACCCGAAACCGACGCCGACGCCCGCCGTCAAGAAGCCGTAGGGGCTGAAACGCGGCGGCGACTCGCCGTCGCCTTTTCTCTCAAGTCCGTCTGAACCGAGAGGTTAGTTCTCTGCGCTTTCGCGACGTTCTTGCGTTTTCTGATACTTAAGCGTGCGCTTTCCGCGACGTCGCCCGGCCGTCAAAAAAACGAGGGTGCCGGCGAATCCCAACCAAGCCATCGCCGAAACCATCCGCGCCGCGCCAATCAATCGCGGTTCACGAAACTCGATCAAAATCGCTACGGCTGTTTCCGGCACGTCGAACTGCAGAGCGCCATCTACGGCCGGTTCGGCATCGATCGGATCGCCATTGACTCTGACACTCCAAAACGGGTAAAAAAACGTCGCGACGCGGACTTTGGTCGCCGGACCCGCGTCGATCACAAATTCGCGACGTTCCGCGCTCCAAGTCTTGACTTCGTACGCGCGACCTCCGGCGTTCACGCGCTCGTGATTCTTGAACGCATCCGCCCTTGACCATATCGGCCACCAACAATCATAGCTTTCGCGATCGTTCAGATCGACGGTTTTTTCGGCGAAAACCCGCCGATCCAACGCTTCGGACGGCAAAACGATCTGGGTCAATTCGAAAAGAAAGACGCCGAACGCAACGAGGATTAGCGCGTAAGCTGCAAATCGCGAAGCGATCTTCGAACGGAACTCGAGCTGATCAACAACGATGACAACAGCCAATGAGCCGAAAATCGCGACGATTGTCAGCCAGCGGAACGGGAACTGCAGTTTCTGAATCAATGCGATACGGCCCCAGATTCCGGCGGACATTATGCTTGCCATAAACATCGCGAAAAGCGTGGAGGCAAGTATGGCCAGAAATCCGCGAAGATCAACGTCGCGCGCGCGGCGAAGAGCAAGTCGAAGAACGTAGAAAGCAAACGGAACGACCAAAACGAACGTGATCAGTGTTGTCACATCCTTGATCCACATCTGTTTGATGAAATACGCATTCATCGTGTTGTAGATCTGAGGAAAGAAGTAAAGCCTGTAATCATAGTCTCCAAGCGTGTACTTCGGATCCGAATGGTTGACAAGTCCGGATTCGGTGACAAGCCGTATCCAGTAGAACGCCGTAGCGGCCAGCGCTGAGATTCCACTAATCAGCAATTTTGGCAAGACCTTCGAAATGTTGTGCCAATCGATCAGGATAGCCGCGTAGATTCCCATCGAGACGAGTCCGATCAGCGACATCGGAATATGGGTCAGGATCAGGACCGAAAGCAGAAAGCCGAGGAGCAACGAGTCCCCGAGGCGCTTTCCGCGCACAACTCGCGTCAGGTAAAGGAAGCAAAACGGGAGAATCGCACCGGCGATGTATTCGGAATAGAAGAACGACTGGTAGATCTGTCCGAGGCGAAACGGTGCAGCGATGTAGATCAGGCCAACAATCAATGACCTCAACGGCAGAAGCCACTCGCGGGCGAACCTGTAAATGCCGATCCCACCGACGAAGGTCCAGAAAAGCAAATTCGTCCAAACGGTCGTATACCAGTCGCCGGTCGCAAAATGAGTCAACGCGAGAGTGTAGTGTGCGAACGGAGGATAGATTCGAATTCCGATGCCCCCGTAACCGTGGTTCTCAAAGGCGCTCCATCCTGGCAAGATATTGCCCGCCTTCATCGACTCAAAATAGGTCGCCGCGAATTGAAGGTGCTGATGCAGATCGTATGCGTTGGGAATTCCAAGAAACGTCGCCGGCGAGACGATCATAAATGCCGAAAACAGCAGTATACCGGCGCAAACCAGTTCAATGGCGCAGCCTCGTTCGTTGTCGGATTCGAAAAATCGGAGCATCGGAGAATTTTCGGGTAAGATCGGTCAAAGGTGCGAAACACGAGCGACCGTCTTCGATTTTAGGTTCTCGCGCCACAAGTTTCAAGAGTATTTTTGTTTTTGAAAGGGACACCCTAGGTCCGGGCAAACAACCGCCGAACAAAATAGACCACGATGCCAACGGCGATCGCAACCAATGCGGCAAGCCCATCTTTCGCAAAATCAACATTGGACAAAAGCCATGCGATCAACCCGAGCGAGAGAACCGAAACTGCGATCCCGAACGGCGCCGAAAATTGCGCCGGGGGTGCGTCCTTTCGGAATCGGAAGACCGGCAGCGCGGCGCAGGTCGTGGCGTAAACGATGAGGCGCGTGATCGTCGCGATCGTCAGTGCCGTCAGGAACGAACTCCAAACCGTCAGAACGAGAATCACCGCTGTCGTCAGGATGATCGCGACCGATGGCGTCTTGAAACGGCTGTGCGTTTTCGCGAGAACCGGCGGCAATTCTCCCTGTTCGGCGATCGCAAACGGTATGCGCGACGCGGCAAGGAATCCGATATTGAGATTTCCGAGGATCGAGATCACCGCGCCGACGGTGATGAATGAAGCGCCCCAGTATCCAAGGAAATTGACCGCGGCGTCGGCCAGCGGTCGTTCGGACTTTGCCAGTTCGGGCAGGTTGCCGACCGATACGATCTGGATGAGCACATACAGCAGCGCGACCAGTCCGAGCGAAACGAGCAACGCCCACGGCAGATTCTTGCGCGGCTCGCGCGATTCGCCGGCGAGGATCGTCGTCGCCTCAAAGCCTGAAAACGCATAAACGAGGATCAGGATCGCGGCGCCGAAATTTCCCGGCTCGACGGCTTGCGGCAGCGCGAAATTCGCCGGCTGGATGAAGAACATTCCGACACCGACGAAGACAAGCAACGGAAGGATCTTGCCGGCGGTGAAGATGTTGGTCAGAATCGTCGTTTGCTTGATGCCGAGGAAGTTGACGGTCGCGATGACGATGAAGATCAGCGAGATGACGACCGCGCGCGTCGCCCCGTCGTTGAGGCGCGGATCGAAAAATCCGAGATAGCTGACGAGCAGGTTGCAATTCGCGGCGGCCGTCGTCAGGCGCACGATCCAGTAAAGCCAACCGACCTCGAACCCGACGACCGGCCCGAATGCCTCGCGGGCGTAAAGATACATCCCGCCGGTCGCTTCGAAGCGGCTCGAAACTTCGGCGAAACAGAGCACGATGAGCGCGATGATGGCGGCGCAGAGGATCAGCGCGATCAGCCCGTAATTCCCGATCAGCGCCGCGACCTTCGACGGCAAACCGAAGATCCCGGCGCCGATGATGGTGTTGATCGCGATGGCCAGCAAATCCCAGCGACTGATTCCGCGGACGAGTTTTTCTTCTGTCATAAAAAGGGGTTGGCTCTGACTGGAGCGCAAGCGTCCCGCTTGCAATGAGCGCGGAGCGCGAAGGGGTCGTTGGAAATCGAAGCGACGAAATGTCATAGCCTCTCGGCGCGTGGCGCCGTTGCAAGCGGGACGCTTGCGCTCCAGTCAAAGATCAAAGTTCAAATTCCAAAGTTCCATTTTCCGCCCGGACTGCTTTTCGTTTATACTCTGAAAACCACCTTTCGTAAAGAACTTTCGAGGATTTCACTATGAAGTTTGCGGCTGCACTGGTTGTTTTCGTTACCGGCTTTTTGTTCGCTCCGGTTCCCGCTCCGGCGCAGGGAAGCAAGGAATTCACATTACCCAAGGCGTACCGGGCACTTGAGTCAAAGGCTTCGCCCGAATTGCAGAAGGTGCTCGACACGGCCATCAATGAGACGATCGCGAAGTTTGCGGACAAAGGCTTCAAGGCCGAGCATATCGCCGCGACGCTGATCGATATGCGGAATCCCAAGAGTTTTCCGACGGCAAGTTTTCGCGGCGAGGAAAAGATCTATCCGGCGAGCGTCGTGAAAATGTTCTATATGGCGGCGCTCGAACAGTGGCTTGCTGACAAGCGCGTCAAACCGTCGGGCGAACTCGACCGCGGATTGAAGGATATGATCGTCGATTCGTCGAACGAAGCGACGCAGTACATTCTCGACGTCCTGAGCGGCGTTTCGAGCGGTCCGCAGCTTCCCCAAAAGCAATTCGCCGCCTGGTCATACAAGCGCAACGTCGTCAATCGGTACTTCAGCGCGCTCGGCTACCAAAACATAAACGTAAATCAGAAAACCTTCTGCGAGGACGCCTACGGCATCGAACAGCAGTTTCGCGGCGATCAGGGCGTGAACCGCAACAAGCTGACGACGAACGCGACGGCGCGCCTTTTGGCCGAGATCGTGCTCGGAAGGATGGGCGGCGCGGAATCGACCAGTTTAATGGTCGATCTGATGAAGCGGGATCCTTTCGCGGCGACAAAAGACAATGACGACCAGGCGCACGGATTTACCGGTATCGCGTTGATAAACAAGAACTTGACCGGCGCGAAGTTGTGGTCGAAGGCGGGCTGGACATCGCAAACCCGGCACGATGCGGCTTACATCGAATTGCCGGACGGACGGAAGTTCGTCCTCGTCGTCTTCACCGAGAAATTCGCCGGCGAAAGGAACATCATCCCGGCAGTCGCCGAACGGGTCATCGACGGACTTGGTGCGGCGCAGTAACTGAAAAGCCAATGTTGAAAAAGACCTTTGTTGTCATCGTTGCTTCGATCGCCGTTCTCGCCGCCGGACAGAGCGCCGCGGCACAGACGAAAGTCCGCGTCAGGTTCAACCCCGGAACTTCGGGCGGAACCTACGCCGGAGTCGTAAAGGGCTATAAATACAGGGACTATCTGATCCCGGCGAAGGGCGGCCAGACTTTGTTCGTGGAACTTACGACCTCGCACGAGGGCCTCGAGTTTATCGTTCGCAATCCGTCCGGCGAGAATCTGACGAACGGCGAAACCGAATTCTCGACCGCGCTTGAAAGAAGCGGAACTTATGTTGTCCGGGTTCTGATGCCGCGCGCCTACGCCCGGCGCCGCGAATCCGCAGTCTTCAAGATAACTTTCAGAATCGATTAACCCAGGAGTTTGAAATGAAAAAGATGAATTACCTGGCCGCTTTGGTGCTGGCCATTCTCGCGATCGCGGTAACCGCCGACGCGCAATACAAGAAACCGCCGAAGGAGATCCTCGACGTTCTCAATGCACCGGCGATCCCTTCGACCTCGGTCAGCCCCGCAAAGGACCGCGTCGCGTTGCTCGAACCGTTGCGCTATCCGCCGATCGCCGAACTTGCGGAACCGATGCTCCGGATCGCCGGTTTGCGTATCAATCCGAACAGCAATTCGCAGCATCGACAGCCGTATTTCGTCAAACTGACGCTCAAGAGCATCGCCGACGGCAAGGAAACCGCGGTCGCCTTGCCCGCCGGAGCGAAGATCATTTCGCCGACGTGGAGCGGCGACGGCAAATTCATCGCGGTCGGCAATATCACCCCGACCGGAATCGAACTCTGGATCGTCGAAACCGCGACCGCCAAGGCCCGCAAGATCGACGGCGTGCAGGTCAACACCGCTTTTGGCGAGTTTGACTGGATGCCCGACCAGAAGCATCTGATCGTCAGCCTTGTTCCGGCGAACCGGGGTCCGGCGCCGGCGTATCAGAACCTCGTTCCGACGTCTCCGAATATGCAGGAAACGGCCGGAAAGACAGGCGTCGTCCAGACGTTTCAGGATCTTCTCAAATCGCCCAACGATGAAAAACTGTTCGAGTATTACGCGACGTCGCAGATTGCCGTCGTAAGCCTCGACGGCAAGATCAAGAACATCGGAGCGCCGGGAATCTTCGATAACGGCGACGTTTCGCCGGACGGAAAATACATCCTGACGTCGCGCATCAAGCGACCGTTCTCTTATCTTTTCCCGTTCAACCGCTTTCCGAAGGAAGTCGAAGTCTGGGATCTGAACGGCAAGTCGGTTTACAAGGTGGCGAGCATCCCGCTCCAGGACAACCTGCCCGCGCAGGGCGTTCCCGTCGGACCGCGCAGCTACGGATGGATTCCGACCGAGGGCGCGTCGCTCGTTTGGGCCGAAGCGCTCGACGACGGCGACCCGCGCAAAAAGGTCGCGCAGCGCGACCGTCTGGTTCGCATCGACGCCCCGTTCAATGGTGCGCCGGCCGAGATGTTCAAAATCGAACAGCGTCTTATGGGCCGCGTTTTCGGCGAGCGCGACGGGCTGATGTTCTTCTACGACTACAATCGAGACTCCCAGCGCCGACGCGTTTTCGCGGTCGATTACCGTAATCCGGGCACGCCGCGGCTCATCTCCGACCTCAGCGTCAACGATCGCTACGGCGACATCGGCCAACCGCTGACGAAACGTCTCGCGAACGGTTTCGCGGTTATGCATCAGGACGGGGACGATATCTTCCTGACCGGCGCCGGCGCTTCGCCCGAAGGCGATCGGCCGTTTCTGCGCCGGATGAATCTGCAGACGCTGAAGTTCGAAGAGGTCTTCCGTTCGGACACGACGTCTTATGAAACGTTTGTTGCTCTCCAGAACGACAACGGGACGCAGTTCATCACGCGTCGTGAATCGACGACCGAGCCGCCGAATCTTCGTCTCCGCCAGGTTTGTCCGCCGAAGACAGAATGTCTCGCGGTTTACGATCGTCAGTTTACCGAATTCAAGGATCCGGCGCCGCAACTGCGCGGGATCACGAAACAGCTCGTAAAATACAAGCGCGCCGACGGCGTCGATCTCTCGTTCACGCTCTATTTGCCGCCGAATTACAAACAAGGGACGCGGCTTCCGACCGTCGTCTGGGCGTATCCGCTCGAATTCACCGATGCTTCGACCGCCGGACAAGTCGCGGGTTCGACGAATCGGTTCACGCAGATCGGAAGTTATTCACACCTCTTTTTCCTGCTCCAGGGCTATGCCGTGCTCGACGACGCGACGATGCCGATCGTCGGCGATCCTTTGACGGTCAATGATACCTTCATCAAGCAGGTTGTCGATGCAGCTCAGGCCGCGGTCGACAAGGCGGTCGAGATGGGCGTCACCGACCGTGACCGCGTCGGTGTCGGCGGCCACAGCTACGGGGCCTTTATGACCGCGAACCTGCTCGCGCATTCGGACATTTTCCGCGCCGGAATCGCTCGTTCGGGGGCCTACAACCGCACCTTGACGCCGTTCGGCTTTCAGTCGGAACGACGCTCGTTCTGGGAAGCGAAGGAACTCTACCAGAATGTTTCGCCGTTCTTTTTCGCCAACAAGATCAATGAGCCTGTGTTGATGATCCACGGCGAGGCCGACAACAATCAGGGCACCTTCCCGATCCAGTCCGAACGCCTCTTTGCCGCGATCCAGGGCAACGGCGGCACGGCACGGCTCGTGATGCTGCCGCTCGAGTCCCACGGTTACAGCGCCCGTGAATCGATCGAAACCGTTCTCGCCGAGCAGGTCGAATGGTTCGACAAGTGGGTCAAGAACGCGAAGCCGCGCTGATTTGCGATTTGCGATTTGGCATTTGCGATTTGGCATTTGCGATTCGTGATTGGGCACTTGCGATTCGTGATCTGCGGCGAGTCGGGTACCGCCTGCGTGAGCGGGCGGGCAGCCGCGGCAGTTGCGATTCGAAATCCGAGTTCCTCTTGAATCTAAATTGTCCGATGCTCTAATTTATGAAAAAACTAACTGCCGCGATTCTTTTGCTCTCCTTTTCCCTTTCCGCGTTTTCGCAGACGATGCCGGCCGGCGCCGATGCGAAACTGTGGGCGCAGGCGCTGAAGATCCACAAAAAGGCGATCATCGTCGACGGCCACAACGACATCACGTCGCCGATGGTCGATGAGGACTTCGATTTATCGACGAATTCGATCGGGAAATTTCATCTCGACGGCGACCCCTTCCATACGGATCTTAACCGTTTCCGGCTTTCCGGAATCACCGGCTCGTTTTTCTCGATCTATGTCTCGGGCGAAACTCTGAAAACCGGCGGCGCGATGCGGCGCGCGATGGATCTCATCGACGCTACCAACCGCGAGGTCGAGAAACACCCGGGAACTCTGATGCCATGCACGACCGCCGACGAGATCCGGCGCGCGAAAAAGCTCGAAAGGGTCTGCGCGCTGATGGGCATCGAGGGCGGCTACGCGATCGAGAATTCGCTCTTCGCGCTGCGGAATTTCTACCGGCTTGGCATCCGATATATGACGCTCACGCACAACGTCTCGCACGATTGGGCCGACGCGCATCGCGGCGAGGTCAAGAACAACGGGCTCGCGCCGTTCGGAAAAGAAGTCGTCAATGAAATGAACCGTTTGGGAATGCTGGTCGACATTTCGCACGTTTCCGAAAAAGTGATGAACGACGTTCTCGACGTCACGTCGGCTCCGATAATCGCCTCGCATTCGTCGGCGCGCGGCGTCGCGAATCACACGCGCAACATATCCGACGACGTCTTGAAGCGCGTTGCGAAAAACGGCGGCGTGATGATGATCAATTTCTACCCCGCGTTTCTCGATGACGACTACAACAAGGCCGAAAACGATCGAACCGCGAAATTGAAAACGCAGATCGACGCGCTCCGCGAGCAATTCAAGGACGATCGCGCCGGTTTCAACGCCGCTGAACGCAAATTACTCGCAGAAAACCCGATCCCTGTGCCGAGCTATACCCGGATCGTCGATCACATCGATCATATGAAGAAGGTCGGCGGGATCGACATCGTCGGGCTTGGGTCCGACTTTGACGGCGTCCCTCTGCTCCCAAAAGGAATGGAGGGAATGGAAGACCTCGTGCTCATCACCTATGAAATGCTCCGGCGCGGCTATACCGAACAGGAAGTGCGAAAGGTCCTCGGCGAGAACTTTCTGCGCGCCTTCAAAAAGGCCGAACAGGTCGCCCGCTCAACTTCTTCGCAGATCAGCGGCCAGGGTAGTTTGATGAAGCTCAAGAAGCAATGAACATAGATTATTCCGGCAGAGCACGAGCAGTATGTGAAAGCCCGCCTATGATAGCTTTCGCGTTTTTCGGGGTGAATCGGGGGATCAAATTCAAATTGATCGCCCGGTTTTTTGTTGTGAGCCGGAGCGTTTCCGCCAGTCGCACTCGGAACAAAACGAGTCCGGCCGAGCCTTCAACGGGTCGAAGATCCAAGCTCAGCCGCCCTTTTTCGCCATTTGTGACCGGCCGCTTTCATTCCGTTTTCGGCGTTTGAAATCACGCTCCGGCTGGAGTATTTTATTGCTACTCAAAAAACACACTCAGGAGGAAACCAATGACTGAAAACACTCAAACGCAGATCCTCAACAAATTGGAAATGGTCATCACCGTAACCCAGCGAAACGAAAAATGGCTCAGCGAACTCTCGACCTCCGTTGACGAACTCAAGTCGGATGTCGCCGATCTCAAGTCGGATGTCGCCGATTTGAAATTTCGAGTCAGCGGTCTGGAGCGGGACGTCGCCGAGGTCAAGTTCGGCCAGGAAAAGATCTTAAAGGAATTTATCGCCTTAAACCGCGGGATGAATACGCTGGCCGGGAACGTTCTTCGAATGGAGGGACGGGTCGACGATATTGAGATCCGTCTCGGAGGCTGACGCGGATCGATCGCCGCCGAATCTCAAGCAAAAATGCCCGTCAACAGAAAGAAAGTGGCCGATCTGCCTGCCAACAATTCGGAGGGGGTTCGAGGTGAGTCCGTCGGCGGCAGTCCGGCTTTCGACGGAGATCAGGAACCGGCCGAAGTGTGCCACGTTTGCGGCAGCGGACTCAAGGTCAGGTTCGCCAACCTGAACCACCACCTTTCGAGCCGCATCTTTTCAATTCTCGGTTGCGAAGATTGCGGGCTCGGCCAAACGTCGCCGCGAATCACGGACGTTTCCGAATTCTACGCCGAATACTACGGCGGACGTCACGGCTTCACGAACGATTTCTGCGCCCGGCGCCGCCTGCGCTGGCTCGAAAGGGCCGCCCGCGGCGAAACTTCGGGACGCCTGCTCGATGTCGGCTGCGGCGACGGAACCTTTTTGAGGGCCGCGCAAGAACGCGGTTGGCAAATTGCCGGAACCGAACTCGACGCGTCTCGATTCGAAGGTTCGGGCATCGATGTCTTCAGCGATCTCGGCTCGGCGCGCTCGGCGTTCGGCCCGGAATCGTTCGACGCCGTCACGATGTGGCATTCGCTCGAACATTTCCACGACCCGCGCCGGACGCTCGCGGCGGTCGATGCATTGCTCAAACCGGGCGGCACGTTGATCGTCGCCGTTCCGAACGCCGAAGGGATGCAGGCGAGTTGGTCCGGACGGAACTGGCTCCATCTCGACGTTCCGAACCATCTTTTCCATTTCGGCCCGCGCTCGCTGTTGAAGCTTCTCGATCAAACTGGCTTCGCGGTGGAGTGGCGCCGCGACCAGGAGTTTGAATACGACCTACTCGGTTGGTCGCAGAGCGCGCTCAACACGCTTTTTGTTGAAAAGAACGTCTTTTTCCGAACCTTGACCGGCCACGCCCGGGAGATCGGAAAACTCGTTCGCGCGAGGGATTTCGCGCTCGGAACGTTTTTCGCAGCGGCGGCGCTTCCGCTGCTTGCGGTCTCGACCGTTTCGGGCCGCGGCGGCACGCTGGTGGTCTGCGCGCGAAAAGCCGCCTGAGCCGAATGCGGCCGTTGATAAGCAAACCCCGTTGCTGTAAATTGGTCTTACCGAAGGCGAGAAGGATGGCTTTCAGCGTTTGGCGACGGATTCTACAGTTTGCCGCGGAGATGGCTTTGTTCCAGTCGCCAATTGATTCGGATTCCGCCGCGCGCCAAATTATGACCGGTTGATGGCGCTTCCTAAAGCCAAATAGATCTGATGCTAAACGGAAAGAAGATAATTGTCGTAATGCCCGCCTACAACGCGGCGCAGACGCTCGAGAAGACCGTCGGAGAGATTCCGCGCGACATCGTCGACGAGATCCTGCTCGTCGACGACGCGAGTTCCGACGAGACGATCGAGGTCGCCAACCGGCTCGACCTCAAGATCTTTCGGCACGACAATAACTTCGGTTACGGACGCAATCAGAAGACGTGCTACCGCGAAGCGCTTCGAAACGGCGCCGACATCGTCGTTATGGTTCATCCGGATTACCAGTATTCGCCGAACCTGATCGTTCCGATGGCCGGGATGATCGCGTACGGCGAGTATGATGTGGTGATGGGCTCGCGGATTCTCGGAAACAGCGCGATCGCCGGCGGAATGCCCGTTTACAAGTACTTCGCGAATCGTTTTCTGACGCTTTTTCAGAACATACTGATAAACCAAAAACTAAGCGAATATCACACCGGATTCCGTGCGTTCCGCCGTGAGGTCATCGAGGGGTTGCCGCTCGACGAAAACTCCGACGACTTTGTTTTCGACAACCAGATGATCGCCGAGGCGATCTACTTCGGTTATCGGGTCGGCGAGATCAGCTGCCCGACACGTTACTTCGATGAGGCATCGTCGATCAATTTCCGGCGCTCGGTCCGCTACGGCTTCGGCGTGCTCTCGACCTCCATCGAATTCCGGTTGCATCGCTGGAAACTGGTCAAATCAAAGCTTTTTCGCAAGCCCGGACAGTGCCTTCTGCCGGACTACTACCGCGAAATCGAAAAATCATCTTAGGGAAACATCGTGTCAGACAAGAAACCGGGATTTTTTCAGGAGAACCAGCAGACGGTCGTTTACGCGGCGCTGACCGCACTGGTGATGGTCATTTATTACCAGACGATCGGATTCAACTTCATCAATCTCGACGACAATCTGTACGTTTTCGGCAATCAGATCGTTTCGAGCGGCGTCAACAAACAGTCCGTCCAATGGGCGTTCACGCAGTTTCACGCGGCGAACTGGCACCCGCTGTCGTGGATCTCGCATATGATCGACGTCGAGTTCTTTGGCCAGAATCCCGGCGGACACCACGCGACGAACGTCGTTTTTCATATTCTCAACACGATCCTCGCGTTCACCGTTTTTCAGAGAATGACGGGATCCTTCTGGAAGAGCGTGATCGTCGCGGCGCTGTTCGCGGTCCATCCGGCACACGTCGAATCGGTCGCCTGGGTATCCGAACGCAAAGATGTTCTTTCGACGTTTTTCTGGCTGCTGACGATGCTCGCATATATCGGTTTTGCCCGGCGCGCGAACACGGACGAAAGCGAGGGCGTCGCCTCGCGTCTACGTCGACTCTGGCTGTCCTACTTGCTCGTCTTCGCCCTCCTCGCGCTCGGACTGATGGCGAAACCGATGCTTGTGACGCTGCCGTGCGTGCTCTTGCTGATGGACTACTGGTCGCTCGAACGGCTCCGGTCATTTCGCGACCTCCCCGCCCTCGTCGCCGAAAAGATCCCGCTTTTCGCGCTGTCGGCCGCTTCGTCGTACATCACGTTCATCGCGCAGCGGGCCGGCGGAGCGATGGAATCGTTCGAGCATCTGCCGATGACGACGCGTGCGCTTAACGCCGTCCTGTCATATGCCAAGTACACCGGAATGCTTTTCTATCCGGCGAAACTCGGCGTTTGGTATCCGTACGACCGCGACTTTCCCGTCTGGCAGATCGCCGTCGGAACGCTTTTTGTCGCGGCGATGACCGCATTGTCCATCTGGCAGATCGGCCGGAGAAAGTATCTTTTGATGGGCTGGCTTTGGTTCTTGGGAACACTCGTGCCGGTAATCGGACTGGTCCAGGTCGGCGCGCAGCCGATGGCCGACCGCTACACGTACGTCCCATATTTCGGACTTTTCATCATTCTCGTCTGGGGCGCGGCCGACGTCTTCAAAGCGTTGGGAATCGGGAAATCGATCTATTTCGCCTTGTTCGGTTTGTTCATCGCCGGCCTGACCTTTGCCGGATACGTTCAGGCTTCTTATTGGAAGGACAATGAGATCCTTTACAAACGGACGCTTGCGGTGACGCAGCGGAACTTCCTGATATCCCATAATCTCTGTCATCATCTGACGTTGGAGGACCGGCTCGACGAGGCCGAATCCTTCTGCAAGCAGTCGCTCGCAGACAATCTCGGTTATTTTGAAGCCTACAATACCTACGGCATTCTGCTAACGAAGCGAAAACAGTTCGCCGAGGCCGAGCAGAAATTCAAAGAATGCCTCGCGATTCGGCCCGATTACGCGCTGGCCTATTCGAATATGGCGCTCGCCCAGATACTTCAGGGCAAGCCGGAAGAGGCGGAGGACAGCCTGAGGCGCGCCGCCGACCTTCCGGGAAGCCCGGCACCCTCGATCTTTATCACGACGCTCGACGACCTTGCGTCGGCGTATGCAAGAAAAGACAATCTCGCAAAGGCGGTCGATGCGCTGAGCCGTCTGTTGTTCCTGGCGCCGGACAACTTCGACGCGCGGCTCAAACTCGCGCTCGCGCTCTTTGAGCTGAAGCGTTACGATGAATCGCAGGCTCAGGTTGGCGAACTGATCCGGCAAACACCCGAAAAGCCGGAGCTTTACAATTTCTTGGGCAAGATTCTGGTCGAAAAGAAGGAAACGGCCCAAGCGATTCCGCAATTTGAAAAGGCGATTCAATTGAAACCAGATTTTGAGGAAGCGAAACAGAATTTGAAGAAGGCGAAAGGAGAGAAATGAAACGCAGAGAATTCGTAAGTCTCGGCGCCATCGGCGCGGCCGGGTTGATGATTGGAAGAAAGGCTTCGGCCGCAGCGGTCGTCGAGTTTGAAGAAACGACGGTCGCCGCACTGCAGCAAGGGATGGGCGCCGGACGGTTTTCGTCGGCCGATCTCGTGCGCGGCTATTCGGCGCGGATCGCGGAGATCGACAAGAAGACCAATTCGATGATCGAAATGAATCCGGACGCGCCGGCGATCGCCGCGCAGATGGACGCCGAACGCAAATCCGGAAAGGTTCGCGGGCCGCTTCACGGGATTCCCGTCGTCATCAAGGACAACATCGACACCGCCGACCGAATGAAAACGACAGCCGGTTCGCTCGCGTTGCTCGACGCTCCTGCCCCGAAGGAAGATGCCTTCATCGCCCGCAAACTGCGCGAGGCCGGAGCGGTCATACTCGGCAAAACGAATTTGAGCGAATGGGCGAATTTCCGCTCGGGTCAGTCTTCGAGCGGATGGTCGGGACGCGGCGGACAGACGCGAAATCCATATGTTCTCGACCGCACGCCGTGCGGATCGTCTTCGGGGTCGGGCGCGGCGATCGCGGCGAACCTGGCGGCGATCGCGATCGGAACCGAGACTGACGGCTCGATCGTTTGCCCGGCGTCGATCAACGGCATCGTCGGCATCAAGCCGACACTCGGACTCGTCTCGCGCTCCGGGATCATTCCGATCGCGCACAGCCAGGACACGGCCGGTCCGATGTGCCGGACCGTCGCCGACGCGGCGGCGGTTTTGAGCGCGATCGTCGGAACCGATCCGAACGATTCGATCACGTCGCAGGCTTCGAAGGGCTCGAAAGACTACACTCAGTTCCTGAAGAAAGATGGACTCAAGGGCAAGAAGATCGGCGTGATGCGCCAGTATTTCGGCACCAATCCGCGCCTCGACAAGCTGATGGAAACGCAGCTGCAGGCGCTCAAAGACGGCGGCGCCGAGGTTGTGGACATAATGATCCCAACGCTCGAGAAATTCGGCGACGCCGAGTATGAGGTGTTGCTGTACGAATTCAAGGCCGACCTCAACAAGTATCTCGCGGCACGCGGCGGCACCCATAGATCGCTCGCCGATCTGATCAAATTCAACGAGTCGAACGCCGCGAAGGAAATGCCGTATTTCGGACAGGACATTATGTTGAAGGCTGAAGAAAAAGGCGATCTCGAAACGCGCGCGTATCGTCTGGCGCTGCTTCAGAGCAAGGTTTTGACGCAGGATCAGGGAATTGACGCCGTGATGGACAAAGAGAAACTGCACGCGATTGTCGCGCCGTCGAATTCCCCGCCGTGGCTGATCGATCTCGTCAACGGCGATTCGCCGACGAGTTATGTCGGCAGTTCGTCGCTGGCGGCGGTTTCGGGCTACCCGAACATCACCGTCCCGGCCGGCTTCATCGCCGAGCTTCCGATCGGGATCTCCTTTTTCGGACGCGCCTTTTCGGAGCCGTTGCTGATCGAGATCGCGTACGGCTACGAGCAGCTCACGACGGCGCGGCGGAAACCGAAGTTTCTGGCGACGTACTCTTAGTTTTCTTGGTCTTGGATCTTTGGTCTTTGATGTCCGTGCTTCGTTTCTGACGTTCTCAAGACCGGAACCTTGATCTTGCCGGATGCTCCTCTGGGCCGGATGCTCCTCGGCCATCGATCGAATCGGAATTCGGGAAGCTGAGATGTTGAGTATTGCACTTGTCGAACCTGAGATCCCGCCGAATACCGGCAACATCGCGCGGTTGTGCGCGGCGACCTATTCTGCGCTCCATATCGTCGGCGTCACGGGTTTTCGGATGGACGACCGAACGCTCAGGCGTGCCGGCCTCGATTACTGGAACGACGTTGAGCTTCATCGTCACATCGATCTCGACCGGCTTTATCGGGCTCTGCCGAATTCGCGATTTTTGTACTTCACGACGAAGTCCAGCCTGAGTTACACCGACTGGCGATTTGAAGACGGAGACTGTCTCGTATTCGGCCGTGAAACCCGCGGGCTGCCGGACGAAGTTCTGGCCGCGAATGCCGACCGCTGCCTGACGATACCGATGCCGAATCCGAACGTCCGGAGCCTGAATCTCGCGAACAGCGTCGCGATCGTGCTCTACGAAGCCTTGCGACAGATCAACCTGAAATGAAGAATCGAAAGAAATCCGTAAAACCGCGGTCTGACCGCGGATTCTCGACGACCTTGCGGACCGACGCTGCGTTCTTTGCGATCTCCGCGCGGAAATTGACCGGCGTTTGTTGAAACCACGAAGCGCACGAAGATGCACGAAGGAAAATATAACACCGGATTCATTGGAGTTTACCTCTCTCGAAAAAGGGGCATTACGGGAGTCAGGTATGCGATTGTCAGCGCGTGCGCTGGGGCGAAATTCGGAATCACGCTCGGCGTCTCTTGAATCCACGAAGGTACACGGGGAAAAACAAAACACAGCTAAAAACGAAATACTGTTTGGTGTCCCGTCATTTGTGGCTGAAAAACATTTCGTTTCGCAGAAGCAACTGCGCGGAAGAGTCCCCTCAAATCCAAAGCGTAGCAACAGCTTTCTTTCGCACGCCTTGTATCGCCGATTGAGGCGCCGTTATAGGGTAATCCGGGTCTGTCAACCGGCGTAGCGCAAGTCGCCCCACGGAACGCCTTGCATCTTTTTTCCCTTCCGAATCATCAATATCAGTGACGGTCCTATCTGACCGAGGAGGAAAGAGAAATGAGATTTATCAAACGGTTTGCAGTTTTCAGTTTCGTGATCTTATCATTCGCTTCGGTCGCGGCATACGCGCAGGATACGTCGGCGATCAAGTCGACGCAAACCGTCGAAAGGAAGATCTTCAAGAAGATTCTGGCTCTTCCCTACTACGGAGTGTTCGACAACATCGCGTTCACGTTCGAAGACGGAACGGTGATCCTGAGCGGCAAGGTCGCGGAGATTCGCAACCGCAAAGATGCCGAATCGGCCGTCAAACGAATCGAGGGAGTTCGGAAGGTCGTCAACAACATTGAGGTTCTGCCGCTTTCGAGATTCGACGACGCGATTCGCAGACAGACGCTCAGAACATTCAACCGCGACGGCGCGAGTCTGTATCGATACCTGCTCGAACCGAGGCCGTCGATGCGCATCATCGTCAAGAACGGTCACCTGACGCTTGAAGGTTTTGTCTCGGGAAAGGGCGATTCGCAGCTCGCGTACATCCTCGCGAGCACGATTCCCGGCGTCTTCAGCATCACGAACAATCTCGTCATCGGAACGATGGAGTATCGCTAACCCGAATTCAAGGAAAACGAATACAGGCTGCTTGCGGAAGCAAGCGGCCTGTTCGCGTCTTCACGCTCGAAATCAAGCGTCGAAGAACGACCCCCACCCGCAGAACCACGACTTCTTTCCGCACCAATAAGCGGAACTGCTTCCCGTACACGCCCGAAATCGGATCCTCCCTGTGTAGCGTTCGTTCCCGGGTTTTTCTTGCCGCAATCTTCACCTCCAACCCCAAAAGCGGTATCTATTTCGCTGCCGAAGCCACAAACGTCATTTTAGTCGGCACGCAGGTCGAGAATGCATTGCGAGTCGATAATAAAGGGTCTATTGTGAACTTATAGTGTCTTTCACAATGTTGGTTTGGAGTGCGAAGCGCGTTGTGCGTGAAAACCGCTCCGGCTTCGTCTCCCCGCCAATCGGCGGCTATGCCGTGTTTGACGGTGTATGCGTTCGAAAACAGAAAATTTGGAGGCTACAAAATGATGAGGCGCAAGAATTTAGATTCTCCATTCATACGATGGCGAACCGCATTTAAGCAAATGAGCGGACGAAACCAAGTCGCACTTGTGTTGGGTCTATTTGCTTTGTTTGCGGTGTCATTGATGTCAAGACCCTTGATGGTTTCGATGGCCCAAGAAAAGACCTCCGAACCCTATTCAGAGGCATCAAGTCTGAGCGAAGCTCTGCGGACCGGAATTCCGGAGGCTGTGAAGTCGATTGCGGTCCCGACTGATGCCATCGTCAGCAATCCGAACGTTCCCGGCGAGGTCTGCGGCTGGACCGCAGCCACAAACTATCCAGTGCCGATCCTCGACCAACCCACGGTGTCGCAGGGCGGCTTTCTCTATACGTTCGGGGGCGTCAGCACAGCGATCATCGCCGACGCCCGCAGATTTGACGGCACGACCTGGACCAGTATCGCGCCGTTGCCGGCGGCCTTGGAATTCCCAACGGCCGTTTCGGACGGAACGTTCATTTATATACTCGGTGGAGCGCTAACCGGCACCGGCACTCCGCAAACGACGATGTTCAGATATGATCCTTCGCTGAACACTTATACGACGATGGCGCCATTCACGGTCGGCACCTGGAACTCCGCGGCGGTTTACGTAGGCGGAATGATCTATAAGTTCGCCGGAACCGGTCCGGCAACGGCTTCCACCGACGCGCTTGAGATCTATGACGTGGCAGGCAACACCTGGAGCCTCGGTGCCGTTTACCCTCAGCAGGTAAGTTTCGTTAGCGCTTTCTCCAACGGCGGCTTTGTTTACGGCGCGGGCGGCATTGCGAGCGTCGGATCGGTTGCGTCGTTGAAAACCTATCGTTACGACCCGATGGCAAACACGTGGGATGACGCGGCCATCGCCGATCTGCCTTTGACACGCTGGGGAGCAGCGTCGTCGGGGGTTCTGTACGGTGCCGGTGCGAACGCCGGTTGGGTGCTCGCGGGCGGATACGAAAACGGTACAGCCACGGCGAACATCTCAACATCCGTGATCAGGTGGAATCCGACCACGAACACCTGGACCAGCCAGACAAGTATGACTGCCGAAAGAGCGAGAATGACCGGAGCCGTTCTTGGCGGCAGCTTTTATGTGATCGGCGGCAGATCGCTCGCGTCCTCGGGCTTTGTCGGCACAAACTCGAATCAGAAGTTAACTTGCATCGAGAATGTGGCGGTGATTAATCAAGGCGCGGTGTCGCTTGTTTCCGAAAGCTTTCCGCCGGGCAATACTTCGCCGGATCCGGGTGAATCGATCACGGTCAGCCTGCCACTGACCAATACGGGCGATATCCCGACTACCGCGTTGACCGCGACGCTGCAGGCAACCGGCGGCGTGACAAGCCCGAGCGCAGCGCAGAATTACGGCGCGGTCGCCCCGGACGGGATGCCGGTTTCGCGAAACTTTACATTCAGGGTAGATCCGTTGCTCGCATGCGGAGCAACGATCACTTTGACCTGGACCGTTGCCGATGGGGCAACAAATTACGCCAATGCGACGAAGATCTATGTAACCGGCGCAAGAACGGTAACCCTGACCGAGAACTTTGACGGAGTAACGGCTCCGGCATTGCCGGCGGGCTGGGTAAATACACAAACGTCCGGTACCGGCATCAACTGGACAACAACAACAACAACGCCAAATTCCGGCTTGAACGCAGCGTTCGCGAGCGATCCGGCGACGGCCAACGCGGCAGCGCTTTCCACGCCGGCGGTGATGATCACGAGCACGGATTCGCTTTTGACGTTTAAGAACAAGTACATAACCGAGTCAACGTTTGACGGGACGGTGCTTGAGTTTTCGACCGACGGCGGCACGATCTGGACCGACGTCATTACCGGCGGCGGCACCTTTGCCAGCGGCGGATACAATGGTTTGATAAGCACTTCCTTCTCGAATCCGATCGGAGGACGAAACGCCTGGACAGGCACGTCAGCCGGCGGATACATCGACACGGTTGTCAATCTGCCGGCCTCTCTGAACGGCCAATCGGTCAAGTTCCGTTGGTTGACGGGATCCGATAGCTCGGTCGCCGCGACGGGCCAGTGGGTTGACGATGTTCAAGTCTTCGGTGCGCGTGTCTGCAATGCTGCGGCGCCGAATGCCAGGGCCGACTTTGACGGCGATGGCAAAACCGATCTATCGGTCTTCCGTCCGTCAGAAGGCAATTGGTATCTCCAGCGTTCGACCGCCGGATTAAGTGTTATTCGCTTTGGAATTTCATCCGATGTTCTGACACCGGGAGACTACGACGGCGACGGCAAGGCCGATACCGCTGTCTTCCGTCCTGATGCCAATAGCGCCAATCCCGACTTTTGGGTACTGAACAGCAATGGCTTTACTATTTCAGGGGTGTCGTGGGGTGTCGCCAATGATATCCCGATCAACGGCGATTACGACGGCGACGGAAAAACCGATTTTGCGGTCTTTCGTCCGTCGACCGGAATCTGGTATGTCCTGAACAGCAGTAACGGTGCAAATACGATCGCGCCGTTTGGTGTGACGGGAGACGTGCCTATGGCGTTTGATCTGGAAAACGACGGCAAGACCAATTTGGCGGTTTACCGTCCGAGCGACAAAACCTGGTATATCGCTCGGAATACCGGCGTACCGGCGCAGAACTTCGAAGCGATTCCGTTTGGCTTAGCAAACGATTTGCTCGTTCCAGCGGACTATGACGGCGACAGTAAGGATGATGTTGCAATCTTCCGACCGTCGACGGGCGAGTGGTTCGTCCGTCAAAGTTCTGACGGCGCAACGACGATCACGAAGTTCGGAGCCAACGGCGATGTTCCCGTTCCGGGAGATTATGACGGCGACGGCAAAGACGACCGGGCTGTCTATCGTAACGGTGTTTGGTGGGTGCTCCGTTCAACCGCCGGATTATCGATCCAAAACTTTGGTGTCGGAACGGATATTCCGATTCCGGTCCGGTATCTTCCGGTTTCTGTCGGCGGAATGTGAAACATCGATGTTCCGAACACTGCCGATCGCTGGCAGTGTTCGGGTTTTCTCATTGATGTTCGACTCCGGCAACAGTTGAATTTGTGAGCTTTATGAACCGGATCGCAAGATTCGGTTCATAATCCGAAATTGAGCGGCAGAGTGCGAATTTAATTCGCGCTGCCGCTTTTTTTGGGCGACGGCGATTCCCGCATTCTCACTTCAACGCCGCGGACTTCGCCGAAACGCGGTTCATTTTCTCGGATTCTTCGGGCAACAAGCGATTTTCGCGGCTGTATTCGGTCCAGAGATCGAGCGATTTCCGATAATACGATGCGGAAGACGTATCTTTCGCAAGATCACCGATCTTCTCAAAAGTCTCGGCAAGTGCGAACGCCGCACCGAGGTCCTTTGGATTCTTCTCAAGCGTCAAGCGAACCTTTTCAGCCAACTCCTGAAGCTCTCGAACTGCGCGGGCCGAATCGCCGCGCGCCGATTGATACTCGGCGATATCATACAAGAACGGCAGGCTCTCGAAGGTATTCTGTTCGTCGTCCGCGTCCTGCGCGATATTTTGGCGGCAAATTCGGGCACTTTCGTCAAACAGTCTCCGAGCGTCATCGCTGCGCTTGAGTTTGACGGCTATCTTTCCCGCGTAAACCGTGTAAAAACACTGATAGTCCGGCATAAGGCTCTTGTCGGGCATCTTCGGATCCTGCGAAGCAACATCCGCGAGATCCTTGGCGATAAGGATCTCGGCCAACGCCTGAGCAAGTTGGCCGTCGGATTCGAGAATTCCGGCGATCTTCTCGTGAGCGGCGATGATCCGCTCGAAATTCCCTTCGAGATTTCGATCCTCCTTATTCGCGCCATCGGCCGTTGCGGCGGCTGCGCGATACCATTCGATCGCTCGCAAATTCTCGCCCGACCCGTTCAGCAGCCAGGCTTTGATGAACTGCAGCCGGCCGAGTTCGGCCTTTGCCTTTGCGGTATCGCCTTTCGTCATCTGCTTGTCGATCGCCGCGTCGATCGACAACGTGCCGCGGCTGTAGCTTGCAACCGCATCCTCCCGGCGGCCAAAGAGCGCGTACTTGTCACCGAACCACCCGTACATCGCCGCAATGTCCGCGAACGTCGTCGGATTCTCGGGTTCATTCGCATTGATCGCCCGCAAATTCTCGATAGTTTCCGAGCCGACGCCGAACATTTCATCTCGTCGGTTCGTGTCGTGGAGCGATTCGATCCGGCGAAGCTGATTGGCATAGAGTTTCCGCCGAAGCGATTGATCGCCGGGCGCTTTCTCGACGAGCCTTTTGTAGATGACTTCCGCCTTGACCAGATTCTCATCCGCTTTTTCAAACTCGCGGAATGCCCAAGCCTGGATCTTGGCGAGCTTCGTATACGAATCAGCAAGTTCACTACGCAGAGCATCGTCGGCCGTTTCGTCGGCGGCGAGCGAGTCAAGCATAGCGACGCTCTTTTCGGCGAGCGCTTTCTGAACCGCGACGTTTCCGGGAATCTTCGCGAGCGAATCGTTCGTTTCATTGATCAGCGATTTCGCCACCTGACGAATCTCGGTCAGACGCTTTTCCGCCTTCGTGCGCTCCCTTGCCGCGACGATCCCTTGCCAGGCGGCGAAACCCGAAAGCACGGAAACGATCATCGCCGCCAGACCACCCAATGCGACGCTGCGGCGATGCCTGCGGACGAATTTCGAAATCCGGTAAACCGCTGTGTCGGCAGTCGCGGTCACCGGAAGTCCGGCAAGATGGCGACGAATATCTTCGGAAAACTCTTGCACGGATTGATAACGACGTTCCGGTTCTTTCCGCAAGGCTTTGAGAACTATGTTGTCGAGATCGCCGCGGATCAAGCGAAAATCCAGAGATCCGATTCGCAAAGTCGATTCGTATGGTTTGTCAGACGTGCCGGACTCAATTTCGTTCGTTGCTTTGGCGTCATCACGATGCCAATCCGGATTCACCACTGATGACGGACGGACCGGTTCCGATGTCAAGACCGCTTTCGAGATCTCGTGGGCGTTGCGGCCTTTCGACGCAAAAGGCCTTTTGCCGCTGAGCATTTCATACAGGACGACGCCGAGCGAAAAGACATCCGACGCCGTCGTCACGGGCGCGCCGCTGATCTGCTCCGGACTCGCGTACTCCGGCGTAAAAACCCGTCCGTGGGTCGCCGTTTCGTCTGAATTCTCATTCGTCACGAGTTTCGCGATCCCGAAATCGAGCAGTTTGGGCGAACCGTCCGATGCAATTATGATGTTCGATGGTTTCAGATCGCGATGGACGATCAGATTCTGATGGGCGAACGTGACGGCAGAGCAAATCTTCTGAAAGAGTTCGAGCCGGGCTCGGACGCCGAGCCGATTTGTGTCGCAAAACACGTTCAACGGCCGGCCTTCGACATATTCCATTACGAAATATGGAAGCCCGTCGGCGGTCGTTCCACCGTCGAGCAGGCGCGCGATTCCGGGATGTTCGAGTTGCGCAAGCAGTTGGCGTTCACGTCGAAAGCGGTTAAGAACGGAATCCGTGTCCATTCCGCGCTTGATCAGTTTAACCGCGTAACTCTTTCCGAATCCTTCCTTTTGAGCGCGGAAGACGGTTCCCATTCCCCCGGAACCGATGATCTCAAGGAGTTTGTAATCGCCGATCGATGATCCGACAAGGGATTGCTGATGGAATCCGAATTCGACGGCGGCCGGCATTGCGATAAATCCTTCTGCCTTGAGGTGCGAGTCTATCAATTCCCGGACCTCGGATCGGACGGACTCATCCTGCCCGGCAAGAAACGCGTCGCGCTCGGCGCCGTCAAGTTCAAGCGCGCGCTCGAAAGCTCTCTTCAATGTCGACCACTCGCTGTTAGCCATATCGTTCCAACTTGAAGACGCGTAGGAAATCGTCGATTATTTCACGCGCCGTTGATCTTCCGATAAAGCCACGCACGCGCAAACGTCCATTCCCGAAAGACGGACGCCGTTGAGGTCTTCATAACGGCCGCGGTTTCGTCGAACGTCAAACCGGCAAAATAACGCAGTTCGACGATCCGCGACTGCGTTTCGTCCAGCTCCGCGAGTTCGTTCAGCGCGAGGTCGAGATCGAGAAGCGATTCGTTGACCGCGACCGAAACGGTTTCGGCGTTGTCGAGCGTGACCTTGATGCCGTCGCGCTTGTGCGCGTGGCGCGTTCGCGCGTGATCGACCAGGATCCGCCGCATCGCCTGCGCCGCGATGGCGAAGAACTGTCCCCGATTTTCCCAGTCGACCGAGTGTTGGTTGACGAGTTTCAGATAGGCTTCGTGAACAAGCGCCGTCGTCGGCATCGTTTCGGCGTATTCGTTGCTGAGAAGACGGTGCGCGACGCGACGCAATTCGTCGTACACGATCGGCAAAAGGTCGTCCAATGCATCCTTTTTTCCGCTTTGCCAGTCTTGCAGGAGCCGCGTTACATCGTTAGCCATATTTCTTTCGCCGTTCTGAAAAATTTTACCAAGTCTCCCGCGTTTATGCATAGAGAATAAATTCAGCGGGAGACACAACCTTTATGAACCGATCGATTTCAGCTTTGTTGATTTTTGCCATAACCGCGTTTCCGGCATTTGCGGATTACAAGATTTCCCAGCAATCCACCGTTCAGGAAGTAACTACCGAAAACACGATCTATTCGAAGGGCGTCCGCGAGCGGCGCGAATCGAAAATGACCTTTGCCGGCGACCCGAAAAAGGCCGAGATGATGGCGAGAATGATCCCGAATTTCATTGAGATCTCGCAGTGCGACCTAAAGCAGGACGTCACCCTGAGCGAGCAGAAAAAGTCGTATTTCATCGACTACTACGACTGGTCAAGCCTCACGCCGGAACAACAGAAGCGCCGGCCGACGGGCAAGATCGTCGTCAAGGGAACGATGACCGTTTCGAGCACCGTGACGGACTCCGGAAAACGCCAGCAAATGTTCGGTTTCACGGCCAAATGGCTGAAGAACGTCCAGACATTCGAAGGTTCGGCGGACTCGTGCGACGGAAAACTCTCGTCCCGGATCGAGCAGGAAGGCTGGTTCGTCGATCTGACGCTGACGCGGGATTCCTGTCGGGTGCCGAGATCGCCCGGCGGAAACGGCGGATGCCGCCCGAAAATGATCATCAAGGCAATGGAAAACCCCGGGCTTTTTCTCGAAGGCACCACCAAGATGTTTCAGAACAATCAACTTCAGGCAACCTCGAACATAAAAACCACGGCGCTTTCGAAAGCGACGCTTGATCAGGCGCTGTTCGAGATTCCGAAGGATTGGACCGAGGTCGATTCGCTTTCCGAGTTGATGCCGGGGTTCTTCAACAAGTCGATGGACACCTCCGCGACGACGATCATCAGCGATTCGCGAAACACCAAACCTCTGAAAACGATCGCGATCGACTATTTCTCGGGCAATTCATCGAAAGTAAATCAAGACGAACTGCGCGGCTATATTTCGCAGAAGGTCTCTGCCGCCGGAATGAGCGGTTTTTCGATCAATTCCCAGGCCGAATTGGCAACCGGAAAATTCGCGAACGTCATCGGGGTCGAACTCAAAAAGGTCAAGGAATCCGGCGCGAGCAAGATCGGCGGGTTGTTCGGCAAGGTGACCGGCAACGAGGACGCAACGAAGATCGGCGATTCGGAAGCCGAGATCGTCATCACGATCTATGGAGGCGATGGAAAGACCGTCGTCGCGAGTATGACCGCCACCGAAAAAGTGAAGGGGAAACCGAACGATGCGGTGAAAGCGGCGATCGACAGGATTCTCGGCGGTTTGCTCGAGAAGATCAAGTGAATTCTTGCGACAGGACTTGCGCGGCTTGGTGAATAGTTGAGGTTCGGTTTATGAAGAAAATTGTCATTGTTGCCTTGATCATCGTCGGATCGCTCCCGGTCTTTGCCCAGCGCCCGATCGTCAACACACCTCCGCCGGAACCGAAGCTGTCGGCGGTCGAAAGCAATGATCCGTTGGTCAGCTTTTCAAAAAAGGGGCTTCCCAACGCTTATATCGTTGGTGAAAACCGCTCCGACGGACTTGCGGCACGGTTGGCAAAGGAAATCTCCAAATATGACGCCGAGTCGCTTTCGGTTCTGATCGGAACTCTGCAGAAGGCGGGATTCTACATCATCGACGGAAACCAGAAGATTCTTTACAAGCCGACCTCGACTTACGATATTGAGATGGTTTTCTACGACTTCGAACTCGTCGGAATGCTGAAAACTTCGGCGTCGGGCGCGACGACCAGCGTCAAAAAGCTGGCCGAGGTCATCTCCCAGAACAATGCGCAGCTTCCCGCGGACAAACTCGCCCGTTCGATGCTCAAGGACCTGCAAACGGCCAGGAATTCGAAGGACGGAAGGCTCCGTTTTGCCGCCCAACTGATCTTCGAGCTTGGGAAACAGATGAAAGATCCGGTCGATCTGGGTGCGACGTCGGCTGAAAATGCGAAGCTCAACCTCATCCAGCTATCGCTCATCGAGCGCATATTGCTTGGCGACCTGATCGATTCGTACGCTAAATTGGTCGCCGTCGACTTCCGGCGGCCGCAACTCTTCAGGGAAAACGGCGTCCGCTTCGTAAATGCCGTTTTCGCCGGACAGACGAGTCTGTGTGACTCCTGGGACGACTTGACGACGCTTCAAAACACAGGCAAGAACGCGTATCGAGCGGTTGAAAAGTTGTCGCTTTTTGAAAAGACGCTCGACGAATGCGAGTTGCTTGCGGATCAAAAAGCGATCGATGAATGCAAACTGCGTTCACCAAATCGGAGAGCAGGCAGTTCGCACCGGCAGTTTCTGGAGATCTTCGGCAAAGGACTCAAACTTGCCGTTATCACCTTGGCCTCGAAAAAACTGCGGTCAGCCTCGCAGACCATCAAGATCGACCTGAAGGTCCAGGAACCGATTCCGCTGGTGAGAACGAAATCGTCCGTCAATATGGGAGAAACCCGTGATGTCACGGCGAAGTTTACGATTGTCTGGGCCGACCCGGAAAAGGCCAATCAGGTTGGTTGTCTGGATAGGTTGGCTTCGGGTGCGAGCCCGAAATTCGACTTGCAGGAATCACCGTCATTGGAAGGCAAGACCGTCGAGTGGATATTGGTTTCCGAGGACGGCGCCGATCTTGGCGACGATTCCGTCAAGCTGAGCAGTCAAACCGACAAGCTGACCGGTCAGATCGGTGAGAGCATTGTCAGCGTCATCGGCAAGCCGCAAAAGGAAGATCTGACCAACCGAAAGACCTATGCAACGCCGCACACTGCTTATTTGATGGTCACGATCGAGGAAAACCGTGCAATTTTGGGCTCAACCGGCGTTCGCGTCCCCGTTCGGGATTGGATTCCCTGCACCGACGACTGGAGCGGCACGATCAGGTATGAACGATCGTACGACAAGACTTCGGTGATTAAATCGACCCGTCAAAGCAACGGCAACGGTACCGGTGAAGGCATACGAACCTATAAATTGGTCGAGGAGGCGCAGATCAAACTCAATCCGCGCAAACCCGAAGAAATGAAGACCAAACCTCCGAATCCGGCGGATATGTTTGTCTTTTATCTGTTGGAAGACATTTTTGAGGGCGTTCGTGAAAACGATCCTTGTTGCGGAAAGACCGAGGGAAGTTTTACGACGAGGTTCAAAAAAGGAAGAAAGGAATGGTTCACGGGAACGCTCAAAAGACCGTTTACGATCGGTTACCAGCCGGGCGCGCGCGATTTCAGCCTGGAGTTCAATGCTTCGACGGGAATTTTTGAAATGAAAGAGAAGACCATCGACGAAGTTACCGATTCCAACTGCGACTTGGAAGAGTTGCAGCCGCTCGACAAAGTCGAAAAGCTCAGAACTTCATTCGATATGCAGCTTGAAGACGGCCGTTACGGACAACGATTCGTCGGGACCGCCGGCGAGGTGCTTTTCGGAACTAAAGTGCTCAATCCGCAGGACGGCACGAAGATCACCTGGGAGTGGAACCTTTACCGTTGCCGTGATTAGGCGTCGATTTGATGGGCAAAGAATCTGGGAGAGATTATGAAAAGATTTGAAAATTGTATTTTGATTTTGGTCGTTGGTCTGATTTTGGCTGCGCAGACGGTTTCGGCGCAAACGACCGGCTTTACTTATCAAGGCAATTTGAAGGACGGTGCGAATCCGGCAAACGGCAACTACGATTTTCAAATTGCTTTGTTTGACGCGGCAACCGGAGGCAACCAAATTACGACCGCTAGTTTTACGCCATGGCTGGTTACGAATGGCGTTTTCACGCTTCCGATAAACTGGGGGCCGCAACTTTTTACAGGCGCAGACCGTTTTTTGGAAATTCGCGTCAGACCTGCGGGCAGCGGCACATTTGCGGTTCTGACGCCGCGGCAACAAGTCAACAGTTCACCGTATTCGATAAAGAGTCTGCTCTCGGAAACCACGAACAACGCGCTATCGCTCGGCGGAATAGCCGCGAATCAATACATTACGACGGCCAATGGCGGCGCGAATTTTATTCAAAATTCGACATCGCAACAAACGGGCAATTTCAACATCAGCGGCAATGGATTATTTGGCGGAAATGTCGGCATCGGCACGACGACGCCAGGATTCCGGTTGGATGTGGTCGGCAGGTCGCGGTTTAAGCAAAACATCGGCGATACCGGACCTACAAATACCGCCGGCTTCTGGTTTTTTCAGAATACGCCAAACCAGGATCGCGCCTTCGTCGGGATGGAAACTGACAATAGCGTCGGTTTTTTTGGAACAAATGGCGGCGGTTGGGGTTTGGTGATGAACACACAAACAGGACGCACTTCAGTCGCTCAACTTGGTGCGGCAGGCGCAACACCACTTTGCCGCAATGCCTCGAATGAGATTTCGCTCTGTTCGTCATCGCTTCGCTACAAAAACAACATCAATCCGTTCGGTTCGGGCTTGGCTTTGATTTCGCGGCTTCGTCCGGTTTCGTTTAATTGGCTGGCGAATAATCAGTTTGATTTCGGACTCGTAGCGGAAGAAGTCGCCGCGGTCGAGCCTTTGCTTGCCTCATACAACGACAAAGGCGAGGTCGAAGGCGTAAAGTACGACCGTCTCGGAGTCGTTTTAATCAACGCCGTCGGCGAACAGCAAAAACAGATCGAGGCGCAGCATAGAGAGATCGAGCAGCTGCGCATCGAATTGGCCGCTCTCAAAAGCCTTGTCTGCGCGTCGAATCAGTCATCGGCGATCTGCAAGCCGTAGGGGATCGGATTCGAGCTGTGAGCTCTGAGCCGCGAGCCGTGAGTCAGCTTCGCAACCCATCGCTCGACGCTCGAAGCCCGAAGCTCATAGCTCATAGCTCATAGCTCGAATTAGACAACATGAAAGCAACAATCACCGCAATCCTTATCTTTGCCGGCGTTGGATTCGCGCAATCGGGCGGAACGTTCCAGATCACGAAATCGGTCATCGCCGGCGGCGGCGGAAGCGCATCGGGCGGGACGTTCCAGGTTGACGGAACGATCGGCCAGCCGGTCGCCGGCGGTCCCGTGACGGGCGGCCAGTTCTCGCTCATGTCGGGATTCTGGGGCGGCGCGGCCATTCCGGTGACGACGGTCGAATCGCCATTCGATTTTGACGGCGACGGCAAGACCGACATCTCGATCTTCAGGCCGTCGCTCGGGCAGTGGTGGCTGAACCGTTCGAACCTCGGGACGGTCGTCCACACCTTCGGCAACTCGGCCGACAAACTGACGCCGGGCGACTTCACCGGCGACGGCGTTGCTGACGTGGCCATCTACCGGCCTTCGACCGGCGAATGGTTTGTGTTGCGAAGTGAGAATTTCAGTTTCTATTCGTTCCCGTTCGGCGCCTCGTCGGACATTCCGGTCCCGGCGGATTACGACGGCGACAACAAAACGGACGCCGCGGTTTTCCGGCCCTCGAATCTGACCTGGTACATTCAGAAATCCTCGGGCGGAACTACGATCGAGACGTTCGGAGCGGCGGGCGATGTTCCGGTTCCCGCGGATTACGACGGCGACGGCAAGGCGGACATCGCGATCTATCGTCCGTCGCTTGGCCAGTGGTGGCTGAACCGGTCGACGGCCGGGATCGTCGCCGTCACGTTCGGCGTCTCGACGGATAAAACGGTTCAGGGCGACTACACCGGCGACGGCAAGGCGGACATCGCGATCTGGCGGCCGGCGACCGGCGAATGGCTGATCCTGAGGTCCGAAGACTTCACCTTCTACTCGTTCCCGTTCGGCGCGAACGGCGACGCGCCCGCCCCCGGCGACTACGACGGCGACGGAAAATTCGACGCCGCCGTGTTCAGATCTTCCGCCGCGACGTGGTACATCCAACGATCGACCGCCGGAACGCTGATCCAGAATTTCGGCGCGGCCACGGACATTGCGGTTCCGAATGCTTTTGTCAGGTGAATTCTCCGGATTCCAGAGATTCCAGGATTCCAGGATTCCAGGATTCCGGAGATTCCAATATTCCAGGATTCCAGAGATTCCAAGATTCCAGGATTCCAAGATTCCAGGATTCCAGGATTCCAGAGATTCCAAGATTCCAGGATTCCAGGATTCCGGAGATTCCAAGATTCTAAGTATTCCAGATGGAATCGCTGGAATCTGGAATCGCTTGGATCTGGAATCGCTGGAATCTGGAATCGCTGGAATCCGGAATCGCTGGAATCCGGAATCGCTGGAATCTGGAATCGCTGGAATCTGGAATCGCTGGAATCTGGAATCGCTTGGATCTGGAATCGCTTGGATCTGGAATCGCTTGGATCTGGAATCGCTTGGATCTGGAATCGCTGGAATCTGGAATCGCTGGAATCTGGAATCGCTGGAATCTGGAATCGCTGGAATCTGGAATCGCTGGAATCTGGAATCGCTGGAATCTGGAATCGCTGGAATCTGGAATCGCTGGAATCTGGAATCGCTGGAATCTGGAATCGCTGGAATCTGGAATCGCTGGAATCTGGAATCGCTGGAATCTGGAATCGCTGGAATCTGGAATCGCTGGAATCTGGAATCGCTGGAATCTGGAATCGCTGGAATCTGGAATCGCTGGAATCTGGAATCGCTGGAATCTGGAATCGCTGGAATCTGGAATCGCTGGAATCTGGAATCGCTGGAATCTGGAATCGCTGGAATCTGGAATCGCTGGAATCTGGAATCGCTGGAATCTGGAATCGCTTGGATCTGGAATCGCTTGGATCTGGAATCGCTGGAATCTGGAATCGCTTAGATCTGGAATCGCTGGAATCTGGAATCGCTGGAATCTGGAATCGCTTGGATCTGGAATCGCTGGAATCGGGAATCGGGAATCTCTTGAATCTGGAACTTCTTTTCCATTCCCCTTTTGCGTTTTGCCCGCCAATCGGTCATCATTTCTGTTTGCCTTCCAAGGCGCCGAAAACAATGATTGAAACAAACAAGATCAGAAACATCGCGATCATCGCGCACGTCGACCACGGCAAGACGACCCTCGTCGACGCTATGCTTCAGCAATCGCACGTCTACCGTGACAACGAAACAATCGTTGACCGCGTGATGGACTCGATGGACCTCGAACGCGAGCGCGGCATCACGATCATGGCCAAAAACACTTCGGTGCATTACGGCGATCACAAGATCAACATCGTCGATACGCCGGGCCACGCAGATTTCGGCGGCGAGGTCGAGCGCGTTCTGAAGATGGTCGACGGCATTGTTCTGCTGGTAGACGCCGCCGAGGGATGTTTGCCGCAAACCCGATTCGTTCTGCGCAAGGCGCTTGAACTCAATCTCCCGGCGATCGCGCTCGTCAACAAGATCGACCGCCAGGACGCGCGGCCTGATGAGGTCGTCGATGAGATCTACGACCTTTTCATCGATCTCGGAGCGAACGAGGAACAGATCGAGTTCCCGATCCTGTACTCGATCTCCCGCGACGGGATCGCTAAAAAGAACCTCGCGGACGATTCGAAAGACCTTCAACCCCTGTTCGATCAGATCCTCGAAACCGTTCCCGCGCCGCACGAGATCCGCAATGACACGCTCCAGCTTCTGGTCGCGAATATCGACTACAATCCATTCGTCGGACGCCTTGCGATCGGCCGCATTTTTTCGGGTGAGATCGCCAAGAACCAGGAGGTCATCGTTTCGAAACGCGATGGCACGACGCAGAAAACGCGCGTCAAGGAGCTCTACATATTTGAAGGTCTTGAACGGCAGACCACCGATCGCGCGGGCGTCGGCGAGATCGTCGCGCTGGCCGGATTCGACGACATCAACATCGGCGAGACGATCACGCTCGTCGACAATCCGCGGCCGTTGCCGGTGATCGCCGTCGATGAACCGACGATCGCGATGATCTTCGGCGTCAACACGTCGCCCTTTTCGGGAACGGAAGGAAAATACGTCACCTCCCGGCAGATCAAGGATCGCCTTGAAAAAGAACTGCTCGGAAACGTCGCGCTCCGCGTCGCGGAGACCGATTCGCCCGACAGTTTCAAGGTTTCGGGACGCGGCGAACTCCAGTTGTCGATCCTCATCGAAATGATGCGGCGCGAGGGCTACGAACTTCAGGTTTCAAAGCCGGAAGTAATCACACGCAAAGGCGAGAACGGAGAAACGCAAGAACCGATCGAACTCGTCGTGATCGACGTTCCGGAAGAGTTTATCGGCGTCGTCACCGAGGCGCTCGGCCGCCGCAAAGGCCAGATGACGAAGATGATCAACAACGGCTCGGGACGCGTCCGGCTCGAGTACGAAGTTCCTTCGCGCGGGCTGATCGGATTCCGGGGCGAGTTTTTGACGGAAACCAAGGGAACGGGTCTGCTCAACACGATGTTCTTGCGGTTTGATCGCTGGCAGGGCGATCTCAAGGGACGCGGAACCGGATCGCTGGTCGCGGACCGGATCGGCGAGGCGACGACCTATGCTCTGTATGCGCTTCAGGAACGCGGATCGCTGTTCATCAAGCCGCAGACGAAGGTTTACGAAGGAATGATCGTCGGCGAGAACGCGCGATTCGTCGATCTCGACGTCAATGCGATCAAGGAAAAGAAGCTGACGAATATGCGCACGACATCGACCGACGAAGCGATGCGGCTCGTTCCGGTGAAAGATCTTTCGCTCGAACAGGCGCTCGAATTCATCGCCGACGACGAACTGGTCGAGGTCACGCCGAAATCGATCCGGCTTCGCAAACGTGTCCTTAAGCCGAACGAACGCCCGAAGAAATAGTCAGGACGGAAACCGGTTGCGACCGGTCCGGTTGGATTGCACAAGGCCGGAGCCGGAATTGACTTGATCCATCGCTTTCTTGGATAATTCCGTAACTTACGAGGAAATCAACGATGCTCGAAATACAGGAACGACAGAACGGTGAGATGACGGTGCTCGATCTCGAAGGCAACATCATTATGGGCGGCGGTTCGGCACGGCTTCGCGACGAGATAAAACGGCTCATCGGCGAGGACAAAACGGACATTCTGCTGAACCTCGAGAAAGTGAAGTACATCGACTCAAGCGGCGCCGGAGAAATTTTGGCGGGTGTCGGCTCATTGAGCGAACTCGGCGGTCATCTCAAACTCACAAATTTAATGCCGAAGGTCAAAGAGGTCCTGACGCTGAGCAGCATCTTGCCGATCCTCGAAGTTTACGACGACGAAACCAGCGCCGCTGCCGGCTAGTTTATGGAATCGGGGTGGTTCGGGATGCCGCGCGGCTTTGCCCTTGCGTCAAGCGAACCTCGTCGGATTCCTCATCTTCATCGACTGCGTCGTCGGGCGCATCCGGATCGAAAAGCTCGTAACCGGTCGCGTCATCATAGTAGTAACTCCCTTCAAGCGACTCCTCCAATTCTTCAGTTTTCGTTTTTTCAGTCATAGTTCACCTATAATTCTGTTGGATTCGCTATTCAATTACAAGATTATGAAGCACAAACATTACTTGCTCTCGTTCAGTTTGACGTTGATTTCGGTTGTCTCGATGTATTTCACGGCCGGGCAATCAGCTCAGCAGCAACCGGCGGTTCAGCAATCGCAATTCGATTATCAAACCGGCGCGACGCTCTTTATGCAAAAGTCCGCCGAGTACCGCGCATTGTGCTATCAGGCATTCAACTGGGCGCGGCGCTCGCTCGCGGACGACGTAAAGACAGCCAAAAAGCTAGCGAAGGCGGAACGCAGGAAACCGCGAGCGGTCGTCGTCGACATCGACGAGACGATGCTCGACAATTCGCCGGCGCAGGCCGCCGGGATCAAGACGAACACGGCGTTCAATCAAAAAGACTGGGCCGCGTGGACCTCGATGCGCAAAGCGAAAGCGATTCCCGGCGCGGTCGATTTCGCGAACTTCGCAAAGGCGAGCGACGTCCGCATTTTTTATGTTTCGAACCGGGACGAAACCGAGAAACAGGCGACGATCGACAACCTGAAGGCTGTCGGATTCCCCGACATCTCCGACGAGACAGTGATGCTTCGACAAAAGGAGTCAACCAAAGAACCGCGAAGGGTGAAGATCGCCGAAACTTATCGGATCGTGATCCTGATGGGCGACAATCTCAATGACCTCGCCAACTATTTTGAAAAGAAGAGCGTCGCCGACCGTTTTGCCGAAACCGACCGCGTCAAAGAACTCTGGGGAAGCAGGTTCATCGTGCTTCCGAACGCGATGTACGGCGAATGGGAGGGCGCGATCTACGAATACCAGCGTCTGACCGAATCGCAGAAGGCGGAAAAACGTGCGGCAGCCCTTGAATTGCCGTAAAATGTTCTTATGAAACGGACTCCGGAAGAAAAGCTGTTGAACCCGAAGCCCGGCAGCAAGATCGCCGCGGCCAAGGAATTCGGGATAGATTTGACGTTATTGGTGGAAAATCTTCGACTAACCCCTGATCAACGCGTTCGGCATTTGCAGCAGGCAATGTATGGATTCGACGAGTTGATCAAGTCATCAAAATTGGGGAAGAAAAGGAATGATTCAACTCGAAACGGCGCTAAGGTCATTGGTTGAAGCTGAGGTCGAATTTGTGGTCGTTGGTGGCGTCGCGATCACGGCTCACGGCTCCGCCTACCTCACGCAGGACCTAGATTTCTGTTACTCCCGAACTAAGGAGAACTTGCGGAAATTGGTCGTCGCACTTTCCGGGTTTTCTCCCAAGTTGCGAGGACTCCGCGCGAATTTGCCGTTCACATTCGATCTTGCAGTGCTACGAAACGGAACTAATTTCACCTTCGTGACTGAGATTGGCGATATCGACATGCTCGGCGAAGTGGCCGGCGTGGGCAACTATGAAGTTGTGTTGATGAACTCCGAAGAAAAGCAACTTTTCGGATTCCCAGTTCGAGTCCTGACGATCGACGCCCTGATAAAGGCGAAGCGGGCCGCGGGACGAACGAAGGATCTGCTGGTCTTGCCTGAACTTGAGGCGCTTCGCGAAGCCCTGAGCGACGAAGACTAGCCTTCGATTGATATTCGATTATGGTTAATGGATAATTAGCGATTGGCGATTCAACGGAAAACACTAAGAATCAAAACTAATAAACAATAATGAGAATTCTGATCACCGGCGGTGCGGGTTTTATCGGTTCGCACCTCAGCGAACGGCTTCTGGCCGAGGGCAACGAGGTTATCTGCCTCGACAATTTTTTTACCGGAAGAAAGGAAAACGTGTTTCATCTGATGGATGATCACCGTTTCGAACTGATCCGCCACGACGTCACCGAGCCGATGTTTCTCGAAGTCGACCAGATCTACAATCTCGCCTGTCCGGCGTCGCCTGTTCACTACCAGTACAATCCGGTCAAGACCGTGAAGACGAGCGTGATGGGTGCGATCAATATGCTCGGCCTCGCAAAACGCGTCCGAGCGAGGATTTTGCAGGCGTCGACATCGGAAGTTTACGGCGACCCCGAGATCCATCCGCAAACCGAGGATTATTGGGGCAACGTCAATCCGATCGGCTTGCGTTCCTGCTATGACGAAGGCAAACGGCTCGCCGAAACGCTATTCATGGATTACCATCGGCAGAACAACGTCGACACGCGGATCGTGCGTATTTTCAATACTTACGGCCCGCGAATGCTCGAAAACGACGGTCGTGTGGTTTCAAATTTCATCGTCCAGGCGCTGCGCGGCGAGGATCTGACGATTTACGGGACCGGTGAGCAGACGCGTTCGTTTTGCTATGTCGACGATCTCGTCGAGGGGTTGATCAGACTGATGAACTCCGAAGGCGATGATATGCATATGCCGGTCAACATCGGAAATCCGGGCGAGTTCACGATGAACGAACTCGCCGACGAAGTCGCCACGGCCGTCGGACGCGAGATCAAGGTGACGCATTTGCCTTTGCCGCAGGACGACCCGAAACAGCGGCAACCGAACATCGGCCGCGCGCAGGCGCTTTTGGGTTGGGCTCCGACCGTCCCGCTCAAGGATGGATTGAAGAAGACCGTCAATTATTTCGCAAAACGAATTCTCGATTGATCTTTGTTCTGAGTTCCGCCTTCAGACGGTCCGATATTGATCTTCAAGATTCTCTTAAACTGTATCTATGAAAGTACTTATCACCGGCGGTGCCGGATTTGTCGGTTCGCATCTCGCGGACAAACTACACTCGGAAGGTCACGACATCACCGTCATCGACAATCTCTCGACGGGACGTTATTCGAACGTCGCGCACCTTGAAGGCCGGGAGCGCTTTCGCCTGATCATCGATACCGTGCTCAACGCCAAGTTGATGGAAGAACTGATCCGCGAGTCGGACCGTGTCTTTCATATGGCGAGCGCCGTCGGCGTCCGTCTGATTATGGAGCATCCCGTCCAAACGATCGAAACGATCTTTCGCGGAACCGACATCGTCCTCGGTTTCTGCGCGCGATATCGCAAGCGCGTCCTGATTCCGTCAACATCCGAGGTTTACGGCAAATCGACTCAGGTTCCTTTCGCCGAAGACAACGACATCATCAAGGGTTCGACTTCAAAACACCGTTGGGCGTACGCTTGCGCGAAGGAACTCGACGAATTCCTCGCGCTTGCGCATTGGAAGGAATCGCGCTTGCCGGTGGTTGTCGTTCGGCTATTCAACACCGTCGGCCCGCGCCAGACGGGGCAGTACGGAATGGTCGTTCCGAACTTCGTCAAAGCTGCAGTCAGGAACGAACCGCTTATCGTCCACGGCGACGGTTCGCAATCGCGCTGTTTCGGCCACGTTTCGGACATCGTCGGAGCGCTGGGGAAATTGATCGAGAGTCCTGAGTGTTTCGGCCAGGTGATCAACGTCGGAAACGACGAAGAGATCTCCATCCGCGGACTTGCCGAAAAGGCGGTTGCGATGACCGGAAGCAAGAGCGAGATCCACTACATTCCGTACGAGGAAGCCTACGGCGAAGGTTTCGAAGATATGCAGCGCCGTGTTCCTAGCCTCGAAAAGGTTTACCGCCTGATCGGTTACAAGCCAACCCGAACGCTCGATGACATCATCAATGATGTAGCCGCGGAATTTCGTGGCGAATGATGGGATTTGGGAATTGGGATTTTGGGATTTTGGGATTTGTGATTCAAAACGCCTGGATTGATTCATAAGGTTATGAATCGGGACTCGTTGATTCGGGTTGCCGCACCACGGTAACGCGAACTGATTTCTGATCCGGAACGGTTAAGATATGTCAAAGAAGTTGCTTAAAATCGGCGCGATCGCGGTTTTCTTGCTTTTGGCGGGCGCCACTTGCGCGGCCGCACAAAGCGGCGGCGCAAAAGGCAAGGTACGCAACTCAAAGGGCGACGGGCTCGCCGGCGTCGAGGTCACCGCGCGAAAGGACGGCAAAGACATAAAAAGCGTCAAAACCGACGTGAAAGGCAACTTTCAAATGACCGGGCTTTCGTCCGGGACTTACAACTTCGTCTTCGACAAACAGGGTTACAGTGTCGGCGTCAAATACGATGTCGAGATCAAGAGCGGCGATATTCGCGACCTCGGCGACCGCCTCGTCCTCGGCGTCGATTCCGGAACGCTCGTCCTCATCAACGGCAGCGTCTTCGATCAGGACGGACGAAGCATTACCGGGGCAAGGGTCGAGATCGTCAAGATCAGCGGCGGCGAAACTTCCAAAAAACTCGGAACCGCGTACACAAACGTTAGCGGCGAATTCACTTTTCGCCAACCGGAAGGCGCCGCGACGTTCCGCATAACCGCAACCGCCCGCGGCGTGAGCGCGTCGAAAGAGATATCGGTCGACAGCGCCGCGCGCTACCGCCTGGCGATCACCCTCAATCTGCCACAAGAAAAATAGATCAAATTACGCCGGTCAATTCGGCCGTGGAAGTCAGTTGACCGATTCGGAAATATCGTTAACCGTCGGCATCGCTTCGCTGTTGACGTCGGTGACTATCAGCGGAAGCTCTTCGAGTACACGGGAGTCGGCCAACGTTTGGACCCAATAGGTTCCCGCCGACGGGAACACGACGTTGACGAAGAAACTGACGTTGTCGGTAAACCCGCCGGGCGCGAGTTGGATTTGCGTTGGCTGCGAGGTGACGAAGACATCGCCCTTGTTCGGCGTGAGGATCCGCACCTCTGTCTGGTGATTGCCCTCGCCGCGCCAGTGGTTGACGACCGCGAACTTGATCAGCGAAACCGGGAGTTGCTCGACCATTATGTTCTGAAAGATCCCCATCAAAGAGATCTTGTTTCCCATCTCGAGGCGCACGTCGTCGCACAGTAAGGTATATACAAGCTGCAGATTTTCGGTCGTCATAAAACTCTAGAAAGGGAGAATCAACTTTACATTTCAAGAAAGCGTCGGAGTTCCGCCTTTGCTTGGAGTTCCGCCTTTGCTTGGAGTTCCGCCTTCAGGCGGCGAGACGCAATCCCCGGAGATCCCGGCACAAAGCGAAGACCGCTCAAGCGCAGAACTCCAAACGCTCCAAACCTAGATCGACTTGTTCTTCCTGAACCAAGCCTGAACTTTCGTCCACGCGTCCTCGGACGCCTCTTTGTTGAATCCCGGCCGGTAGTCGGCGTGAAAACCGTGGCCCGCCGCCGGATAGACGATGATCTCGGACTTCGACTTCCCTTTCTTCAGTTCGTCCTGCATACGTTGCACCGAATCGAGCGGGATGCCCTGATCCTGACCGCCGTAGAGCCCGATCACCGGAACTTTCAGATCCTTCGCGATGTCGATCGGCATAGTCGGCTGAAGTTCGTTCTTGGGTGCGGTCGGATTCGGAATCAGACGACCGTACCAGGCCGCGCCGGCGTCCACCTTCGGGTTGTGCGCGGAATAAAGCCAAACGATCCGTCCGCCCCAACAAAAACCGGTGATCGACAGCTTTTTCGCATTTCCGGAGTTGTTCTTCGCCCACACGACCGAAGCGTCAAGGTCGGCCATCGCCTGTTTGTCCGGGATCTTCGAAAAGATGTCGCGTTGCAGCGTCCGGATCTCGGTGATCGACTTCACATCGCCCTGGCGCGCATAAAGAGCGGGCGCAATCGCCATAAAACCAAGTTTCGCGAAACGCCGCGAAACGTCCTGGATCCATTCGTGCACGCCGAAAATCTCGTGAACCACCAAAACCACCGGGAACTTCTTACCCTTTGCGTCCGGCATCGCGCGGTACGCCGGCATCTCGCCGCCTTCGACCGGGATCTTGACTTCTCCGGTGATCAACCCCTTGTCATCGGTCGTGATCTTGGTCTGCGCCTGGATCGGTTCGACGGCGGCGGCGAAAATGCCTGCCGCGAAGATCGAGGTCGCGAAAAACTCGCGCCTGTCGAGGCGCGGCGCCGAGGGATTTGAATCGCTGATGTCCTGATACATTTTGATCTCCGGTTATTTTGATTTGATTCTTACTTTTCTAAAGTTGGAGGTCAAGAGTATAATCGGGTTTTGGTCCTTAGAACGTGAATGTGTGCCGGCAGAGCAGACGCACCGGCGAGTTGCCCAAACCGATCGCAGATCCAGTCGAATGATGGTTTACGTGCTGATATGCCTGTGTCTGAGTTTGGCCGGCGTCGCCGGTCTCCAGTTCTTTTATATGGCGTACATCGAGCGGCTCAATTACGAGCAAAAAAAACGCATCGCCGCGCTCGAGCGTCGCGTCCGAAGTCTGGGTGAGCGCGCGAATGAACGCGAACGGCTTTTGGCAGATAACAGCAAGCTCATCGAAACTAGATTCGATGACATTGAGGTCGCCGACGAAGAGGTTTGGGCTGACGTCATCGAGGAACGGTGAATGCCCTCGCTCCATCATTAGCACATTCGCCGACAAAGTTTTACAATCAAAAAGATTCGAAAGTTATGAAGGTCCTGAACAACTTAAAGATCGAACATAAGTGCGAAGACTGCGATATGCGCTCCAACAACTTCTTCTGCAATCTTCGTGATACGAATTTGCGGGTCTTTGAGTCGCTGAAGATCACCAACGCGTACCCGAAGGGTTCGACCTTGTTTATGCAGGGTCAGCAATCGAACGGCGTCTATATCCTTTGCCAGGGCAGGGTCAAGCTCTCGACGGGATCGAAGGATGGAAAGGTCATCATTCTTCATATCGCGGAACCGGGCGAGATTCTCGGTTTGAGTTCGACGATCACGGACTCTGTCCATATCGCGACAGCTGAGGTGCTTGAGCCCTGCCAGGTCAACTTCGTCAAGAACTCGGAGTTTCTCCAATTTCTTCAAAGCAACGCCGAGGCTTGTCTGAGCGCCGTAAAACAATTGAGCCTGAGTTACCAGACGGCGTATCTGCAGATCTGTTCGCTCGGGCTTTCAAACTCGGTCGCCGACAAACTCGCGATGCTTTTCCTCGGTTGGTGCAAGGCCAGTTGCAACGAACACGACAGCGCGCACTTGAAGATCTCGTATACTCACGAGGAGATCGCACAGATGATCGGCACGTCGCGCGAAACGGTGACGAGGCTTCTCAAGGAGTTCAAGGAACGACATTTGATAACGCTCAAGGGGTCGGACCTCATCATCCACGATAAGAAGAAACTCGAAGATTCGATCGGAACCCGTTCCAAGACACGTTGATTTCCACGTAATTGCAGACAAGACCCGAAATGTGACACAAATCACTTTTCTTTGTGACGAATGTCCTAAAGCCATTACCACACCGATGCAAGAATAGAGGCGTCTGAGGTTTCCTGTGACCCGACGCCGATGAACGTCAGAACCTGTAAATTTTATGGACATTTTGTAAGTCCGCCGTATTTCGCCGATGAGTTGTTTTGTGATTTGGCTCCGCGATCGGAAGATTCTCTGCGAATGATCCGGCGGCCGAAGGAATTCTCGAAGAACGATACGGTCTTTGCGGCCGGCGACCTTCCCGATTGCATCTACATTCTCAACTCGGGTCAGGCGCGGCTTACCGTCACAAACGGGATCAACAAGGTCACGAGCCGGCGGTTGGTCAAGCCCGACGAGGTCCTCGGATTGAACGAACTTCTCGCGAACTCCTTTTGTCAAATGAACGTCGAAACGATCACGCCGTGCGTTTTCGAATGTCTTCGACGCCAGGATTTTTTGAGATTCCTCGACGACGAGCCAGCGATCTGCTACCGGTTGCTGAGTGTCATAGCTTCGAATTCCCAGCAAAGCTACACGAATTTTTCAACCGCTACTTTTTAAGTCCGAGAATTCGATGTGACGGGCGTCACATATCATACGTGATAACACTCACCGACTGTCCTTATTGGCTCATCTAGAATGTCTTCGGCAGCAAAAAGCACCACTATTTTTTTGAACAGTTTAGTTAAAATTTCAACTATCGAGGCGCAACACAGAATGCGCCAGGGAGGCCATCTTATGACTTCAACAAAGAAAGTTAAAATCGCTTTGCTTGGAGCATTCATTCTTTTGACTTTGGTTTGGGCAGTATCCGGAACATTTTCAAAAGCGATGCTTTCGAACACAGCGGAAGCGATCAGTGTCTTGCCCAATTCCAATGCCGACGATTTTGTCGGGAGCGAAACGTGTAAAGCGTGTCACGAAGATCAGTTCAAGAGTGTCGCGATGACAAAACACGGAAAGCTATCGGAAGATCCGAAGTGGAAGGACAAGGTTCAGGGTTGCGAATCGTGCCACGGCGGCGGCAAAGCCCACGTCGAAGGCGGCGGTGACAAGACCAAGATCGTTTCGTTCACCGGCAAGAATTCGAAGGAAATTTCGGAAACCTGTCTCGCGTGCCACGCGGGCAAGGAAAGCCATAATAACTTCAAACGCGGCGAACACTGGCGCAACGACGTCGGTTGTACCGATTGTCACACGTCACACGGCCCGTCCGAGAAAAACATAATGCCGGGTTCGGCAACGTTCATCAACGATTCTTCGAAACAGAATCCGACCGGCGTCGCGATGCTCATTAAGAGCGAACCGCAATTGTGCATCAGTTGTCATACTGAAACGAAAGCGCAGTTCAGCAAACCGTTCCATCACAAGGTTCTCGAAGGAACAATGAAATGCAGCGATTGTCACAACGCGCACGGCGGTTTCGAACAGAAACAGACGAAGCTGGCGATCGGCGGCGATGCCTCGTGCGTCAAGTGCCACACCGACAAGCAAGGCCCGTTCGTCTTCGAACATGCTCCTCTTAAGACCGAAGGCTGCGCATCGTGCCACACACCGCACGGTTCAAGCAACCCGAAACTTCTGAAACGCAACAACGTCCGCCAACTCTGTATGGAATGCCACAGCAGCATTTCCGATGTGGAAAGCGGAGCGCCGCAAGCACCGCACAATCAGGCGACGACCCGTTACAACGACTGTACGGTCTGCCATAACAAGATTCACGGTTCAAATGCGAACGTTTACTTTTTCAGGTAGATGATGAATAGGAGGAAAATATGTTCGACACATTACGTTTTACGAAAAAGACAATGATGAACTGCAGAATCTTATTCATCTCGACCGTTGCGCTTGGAAGTTTGATCTTCGGAACCTCGGTTTTCGGCCAAACGCCGGAACCGTCGCCCGAAACCATCAACGGCTACAAGATAGTTTCAAGCATCGAACTCGGCATTCGCAGTCTCGATGTCAACGGCAGCATCAACAAGTTTCGCAGTGATCTGAATTATCGGAACGGATTCCGCATCTGGGATTCGAGTTTTAGAATGGAAAACACGACCGGCCGGCGGCGTTTCCTCGATACGTTACAGATCAGCAGTTCCGGTTGGGGTTCCGACCGTTCCGGTTTCACCCGGATCCTGGCCGACAGCCCCGGACTTTACACATTCACGGCGAACTTCCGTCGGATTTCGCTTTACAACAATCTGACGAATCACGCCTTGAATCAGCATAACTTCAACACCAATCGCGATATGGGCGATTTTGACCTGAGCGTTTATCCGCTCGGCGACAAGTTGAAGTTGAGTTTTGGCGGTTCGTTCGAAAACGGCAGCGGCCCCGGAACCTGGAATTCTCGCGCTTATCGCGACGACTTCAGGGTCGATGTCAACAACAAGACCAATGCCAAAGATTTCCGCGTCGGACTCGACGGCAAGCTGTTCGGCTTCAACATCGGATTGGCGCACGGCTATCGGCTGTTCAAGGACAATACCCAGTATTTCCTCGCGGCGCCGACGGTCGGCAACAACACGACCGATACGACGGTGATCAACACGTTCCAGCGTGATTTCCCGACGACCGGAAAATCGCATTTCACGACGTTCAATCTCCAGCGCACCATTGCGAAGCGGGTTGATTTTACGGCGCGTGCAATGTATTCAAGTTCGTCGACGAACAACTCGATCGTCGAAACGATCACTGGTCGCGACAACAGCAACAACTGGGTCGATCTCGATCGTTTCGACATCAGCGCGCTCGTCAAACGCGTCCAGTTCCGTGGCGACCTCGGTGTAACGTTCAACGTTACCGACGATTTCCGGATCTCGAACACGTTTTCGTTCGACCGCTTCGGGATCGACGGCGGCGAGAATCTTGCCGAACAACTTTTCAGGCGGAATGCCGCGGGCACGACTTTACCCACGACTCTGACACGTTCAGCGGCCTATAGAGTGACCGATTACGAGAAGTACTTGAATACGATCGAGGGCGATTATCAGTTCAACAATCGTGTTTCGCTCCATATTGGTTACCGCTACACGCATCGCAAGATCGATCTTTTCGGATATAACCAGACGCTTACGTCCGCGCCGTCGCCGACGAATCCGCTGTTCATTACCGAAGAGGAGTCTAATTCGACCAACACGCTCATCGCCGGAATGAAGATCAAGCCGATGAAGAACTGGGTGTTGTTCTGGGACGTCGAACATGGGTCAGCTGACAACGTGTTCTCGCGTCTTGAAAATTACAAGTTCACCAACTTCCGCATCAGAAGCCGCTGGACCTTCGACAAAATCGGAGTCAATCTTTCGGCAATTTCGAAAGACAATTCGAATCCGGCGGAAAGCGCGATCGTCGGCTCTTTCGGTGCCGACATCAACAGCCGGATCTATGCCGGCAGCATGGATTGGACGCCGATCACGAAGGTATCGATATCGGGCGGTTATACGTACACGCATATGACCAGTTCGACGGCGATCATCATTCCGGTCGGAACGCCGATCTTTACGACCACGCAGAACCTGCGCGGATTCAGCCAATACTATGTGCGCGATCATACGGTCTATTTCGACGTTTCAGCAAAGCCGTCGAAATGGGTTTCGTTCTATGCGACGTATCGGTACAACCGGGATTACGGTCAACGCGACCGCGTCTCAACAGTGATCCAGAACATCTTCACCGGTTATCCGATGAAAATGGAATCTCCCGAATTCCGGGCGTCGTTCAGACTGCACCGGCGGGTCGACTGGAACATCGGCTACCAGTACTTCAACTATGAGGATCGGTTCGCGCCTGTGCAGAACTACAGGGCTCACCTGCCCTACACGTCACTGCGCTTTTACTTTGGCGGTTCTGACCGCTAAAGAATGAGAAGACCTCATCGGACAATGAGAAGGCCGGCATCGTCCGGCCTTCTCATTTTTTTGCGGTCCGCGCAGGCTCATCAGTAGAGTCCGCAAAGACAGGTCGGTACCATCCGCTGCCGCAGATGGTACCGACCTGTCTTTGCGGACTTTGCGTGAAGATCCGGCTTGCCCTTTGCCGATCAGGCATTTTCGTGCTCGGAGACCGCACGCAAAGTCCGAGCGGTCTCCGAGGTCATCAAGAACCCGCGATGGCATCCCAAGCGGAGATTCTGATTTACCCCAAATCACGAAACAAGAACTTCTTCCCGCGAAACATCATGCTAAAAACGGCATTCCCGCTTTTCGCCTGTTCCCAAGGGTCAAAAGAGTCCCGCGCTTGTGACACTAGTCACAGATGCGGAGGTCCGAAATTGCTATCGTTTGAAAAGACGCTATTTATCGATTTTTGTATTGTTTTTTTCAGCAGTTATTCCGCATTCAGAGGTGAATTTTATGGATCCAAACGCACAAAGTACCGCAAAGAAATGGTCTTATCTTTTCGAGGAATTCGAAAATCCCAACACGCAGAACGGCAAAAATATTCTCGGTGGCAAAGGCGCCGCGCTTGCGAACATGACGAAACTTGGTTTGCCGATACCTCCGGGATTCATTATCACGACCGAGTGCTGCAACGCTTATCACGCTAACGAGAAGATCTATCCCGACGGGCTCTGGAATCAGGTCAAGTCCAGTATTAGCGCGCTCGAAGCGAAACTCGGTCGGGGATTCGGCAACGCCTCGGATCCGCTCTTGATTTCGGTCCGTTCAGGCTCGCCCGTTTCGATGCCCGGAATGATGGACACGATCCTCAATCTTGGACTCAACGATCAGACGGTTGTCGGGCTCGCCCGCCACACCAACGACGAGCGTTTCGCCTGGGACGCATACCGGCGCTTCGTTTCCCTTTTCAGCCAGATCGTGCTCGGTATCGAGCACGAGAAGTTTGAGCGCGTTCTCGATCGCTACAAGGCAGGCGTCCGAACTGACTCGGAACTGACCACGGACGAATTGAAAGAGATTCTCGCAACTTACAAAAAAATCGTTTACGCCGAGTACTACAAAGAGTTTCCGGACGACGTCGACGAACAGCTGAAAATGGCGATCGCTGCCGTGTTTGATTCCTGGATGGGAAAACGCGCGGTCGATTATCGTCGCGTTCATCGCATTCCGGGCGATCTCGGAACCGCGGTCAACATTCAGTCGATGGTTTTCGGAAATCTCGGCGACACCAGCGGAACCGGCGTGTGCTTCACGCGCAATCCTTCTACCGGCGAACGTGCGCTTTACGGTGAGTATCTGCTCAATGCGCAGGGCGAGGACGTCGTTGCAGGCATCCGGACGCCCAATCCGATCTCCGTCTTGCAGACCGCAATGCCGGACATTTATCAGAATCTGCTCGACATCTGCGCGCAGCTCGAGATGCATTACCACGAAATGCAGGATATCGAGTTCACGATCGAGCGCGGCAAGCTTTTCATTCTGCAGACGCGCAGCGGAAAACGAACCGGCGCGTCTGCGGTCAAGATCGCCGTCGCGATGGTGCGCGAGGGTCTGATCGATCAAACGACAGCGATCCAGCGCGTATCGGCGGAACAACTCGACCAGTTGCTTCATCCGATGATCGATCCGGACGATGAAACACAGGTTCTGGCAACCGGTTTGCCGGCGAGTCCGGGCGCGGCCCAAGGAATCGTTATCTTTTCGCCTGATGAAGCCGAGGAACTCGCCAAGGCCGGCGAAAAAGTCGTCCTCGTGCGGCGCGAGACCAGTCCGGACGACTTCCACGGTATGGTTCTGGCACAGGCGATCCTGACTCAGCACGGCGGAATGACCTCGCACGCGGCGGTCGTCGCACGCGGTATGGGCAAGCCGTGCGTCGCGGGCGCGAGCGATCTGAACATCAACTACAGCCACAACGAATTCAGCGTCGGCGACGTCACCGTCACAAAAGGCGAGTGGATCACGGTTGACGGCACACACGGCAACATCTATCGCGGCAAGATCAATACGATTCAACCTCGCCTCGACGAGGACTTTGATCTGCTGATGACCTGGGCCGACGGCGTCCGCCGGCTAAAGGTGCGCGCCAACGCCGACACCGGCCACGATTCAACGGTCGCGCGCGGCTACGGCGCCCAAGGCATCGGTCTCTGCCGCACCGAACATATGTTCTTCGGCGAGAGCCGACTTGAAGTGATGCGCGAGATGATCCTCGCCGCCGGCGCGGGCAACCGCGAAAAAGCGCTCGACAAATTGCTGCCCTTCCAGAAGCAAGATTTCGTCGAGATCTTCAAGTCGATGGCCGGTCTGCCGGTTACGATCCGCCTTCTCGATCCGCCGTTGCACGAGTTTCTGCCGAACAAACACGACCTTCTCGGCGAACTGACCGAACTCAAATTCCGCGCACGGCAGTCGGGTCCCAAAGAGATGGACAATCTGATCGACGAGATCGCCGACAAGCGCAAACTGCTGCGGCGCGTCGAACAGCTTTCAGAGGCCAATCCGATGCTCGGGCTGCGCGGTTGCCGTCTTGGCATCGTCGTTCCGGAAGTGACGCGGATGCAGGTTCGCGCGATCGTCGAAGCGGCGTGCGAGGTCGCCGGTGAAGGCATCGAGGTTCATCCGGAAATAATGATCCCGCTCGTCTCTTCGCCCGAAGAATTTAGAAATCAGGCGGAGATCATTCGCGAAGTTGCGCGAAAGGTGATGGACGAACACGGAATGGAACTGAAGTTCCTCGTCGGAACGATGATCGAGCTCCCGCGGGCAGCTTTGGTCGCGGACCAGATTGCGGCCGACGCGGACTTTTTCTCGTTCGGCACGAACGATCTGACCCAGACTACGCTCGGTTTGAGCCGCGACGATTCGGCGCGTTTCCTGCCGTTCTACGTCGATAAGAAGATATATCCGGACGATCCGTTTCAAACGCTCGACACCGTCGGCGTCGGCGAACTCATCAAGATCGCCATCGAACGCGGGCGTCGGGTCAATCCGTCGCTGAAGGTCGGAATCTGCGGCGAACACGGCGGCGACCCTCGGTCAATAGAGTTCTTCAACTCGATCGGGCTCGACTACGTGAGTTGTTCGCCATTCCGTGTTCCGATCGCCAGGCTTTCCTCCGCGCATTCAGTGCTGAAAACGGCGGCGTAGCGGGATTCCAGGACGATTCGAGAGAATTCCAGAGAATTCCAGAGAATTCCAGAGGATTCCAGGACGATTCCAGAGAATTCCAGAGGGATTCCAGAGAATTCCAGAGCGATTCGAGGGGATTCCAGAGGATTCCATAGGATTCCAGAGGATTCCAGGACGATTCCAGAGCGATTCGAGAGGATTCCAGAGGATTCCAGGACGATTCCAGAGAATTCCAGAGCGATTCGAAGAGGATTCCAAAGCGATTCGATTCCAAAGGATTCCAGAGAGTCGAAGAGGATTCCAGAGTTATTCGAGAAGAATACTCTGGAATCCTCTCCTGCAATTAATTGCAGTCGTTTGCAGTCCCTTTGGAATCCATTGGAATTCTCTGGTATCCCTTTGCAATGCTTTGGTTTCGTCCCCTTGGAATCCCTCTGGAATCCCTCTGGAATCCCTCTGGAATTCTCTGGAATCCCTCTGGAATCCCCTGGAATCCTCTGGAATGCTCCTGAATGGAATCCGCTGGGATGACGCTGGAATGCTTCCCTTCTATCCCCTCAATTTCGAGCACAAAAACAGCGCGCCGGAAATCGATCCGGCGCGCTGCATCAAGGAGCAACATGGCAGAAAATCTAAAGAGTTATTCAGCCGGCGGCGTGCGCAATGATTTCATATGCGCGACCAATGCCTTAGCGTCATCGGCCGTCATACCCTTCGCTTCGTAACCGGGCATCGGAGGTTTGGCGTCGGCTTTGCCCTTCAACACGATTTCGACCAGAACTTCGTCGGACTTCGTCGCGTCGAATTTCTTTTCCGCGGTCTGACCGTGGCACATTGCGCATTTGGCCTTGTAAACGGCCGCCGCATCTTCAAGCGGCGCACCGTTAACCGCCGTGTCCTGAAAGGCAAAGAGAGCCAAAAGGGGGAGCATCATAATTACTGTTACTGTTAATTTTATTCGATCAATGGTCATTTATTTCTCCTGATAACTTGTCCTACCCAGCCTTCCGAAGGGCTTTGCTGTTTCATCAAGCAACAATTGTGCCCAAGTTTCAGATAAGCACATTCAACCTTCTGATGCGCGAAACCAGCCCGGCGCTCCGAAAATTTTCATAACGCCCGCGGAGAATTCCGCACTTTGCATCGGCCGCAGTCCTCCGCAACGTGAAAAAAAGTCGGACGGACTGAAAAATAGTCACGTCGCCGTTAGAATCGATTGCCTGTGACTCGCATCACATCCCGATCTATTCCGCGGTTCTACAATAGGACCAAGCTGATTTGACTCGAAGACGATATTGTTCGACCACAAGGAAATTCCGATTGCGAAAGAGATTCGGCACAGCGCTTGCCGTCTCTTAGTGTCGTAATTTGGCGTTCCGGTTAACTAGATCCGGCGTCGAGCCGAGAAGCTGAAAGAGTTCAACTACGGGGCCGCGTGGTCGGCGAACATTATGAGCGAAGACAAAGAAGAACAAGAAGTCACGGCAGAACCTCCAAAGGTTCCGAGTCTCTGGCAAAACTATATCACGCTGTTCGGCGGGGTTATCGCGACGGCGAGCATCGTCAGCATCGTTTTGCTTTTTCTGATCGAATTGTCGAGTTCGACCGAACACTCGTATCTCGGCATCCTGATCTACATTCTCCTGCCGGGAATGATGATGTTCGGCATTTTCGTGATGCTTGTCGGCATCGTGTTTGAATACCGGCGACGAAGAAAGCTGTCACCTGAGGAGATTGCCGCATATCCGATCCTCGATCTCAACGGGCCGCGACGGCGACGCATTTTCTTTATGTTCCTCGGCGGCGCTTTCATCTTCATTATGATCAGCGCGTTCGGCAGTTATCGCGGCTTTGAATACACCGAATCGACTGCGTTCTGCGGAGAATTGTGTCACGTGATGCATCCCGAGAACACCGCTTACAAGGCGTCCGCTCACGCGCGTGTCAGATGCGTCGAATGTCACGTCGGCGGCGGCGCCGATTTCTACGTCAAGTCCAAACTCGAAGGCGCCCGTCAGTTGCTGGCACTCGCGTTCGGAAGCTACCAGAAACCGATTCCGACGCCCGTTCATAATTTGCGCCCGGCGCAGGACATTTGCGAACGCTGCCACTGGCCCGAGAAGTTCTTCGGCGAGCAAATGAAGATTTTCACGCATTTCGGATATGACAAGGACAATACGATGAGCCAGAGTCGTCTGTTGATCAAGACCGGAGGCGGAAGTCCGACCGTCGGTCAAGGCGGCGGGATTCACTGGCATATGAACGTCGCGAACGAGGTGACCTACATTTCGACCGACGAGAAGCGCCAGAAGATCGCCTGGGTGCGGTTCAAGGATTCCAGCGGCCGCGTCGTCGAATACACGTCGACCGAAAGCCGCTTGACGCCGGATCTAATCGAAAGTTCGCCGAAACGCAAGATGGACTGCGTCGACTGTCATAACCGTCCTTCGCATATTTACGTATCGCCGAATCAGGCGGTCGACACGGCTTTTTCGGCCAATAAGCTCGACGTTTCCCTGCCTTTCCTGAAGATGAAGTCGGTCGAGGTATTATCCAAACCCTACAACACGAATGAGGAGGCACTGCAGACAATAGCCCGCGATCTTCCCGAATACTATCGGGCTAACTATCCGGATGTCTCCAGCTCGAAGGCCGAGTCGATCAACGCGGCGGTGACCGAAGTTCAGAGGATCTACTCGACATATTTCTTCCCGGAAATGAAGACCGACTGGCAGAGCCACGTCAACAACATCGGTCATATGAATTTCCAGGGCTGTTTCCGGTGCCACGACGGCCGGCACGTCAGCCCGGAAGGCAAACAGATCAGGACCGAATGTCATATCTGCCACACGACGCTCGACCAGACGATCGGCGGCAAGACGTTCACGCCGCCGAACGGCGATTTCCAACACCCGCTGAATCTCGGCGACAAGGCACGTTATCAATGCGCGCAATGTCATACCGGCAACCGCGCGTTCCAGCATCCGGTGAATCTCGGGGACATTTCGAAATTTCAGTGCAACGAGTGTCACAAGGCAAAGATCGAGTAGGATCGCGCCAAAATGCACACTTGAAAATTCAGCGCTTAAGAAACGGGATGGCACCGTTTTGAAATCATCGATTTTCGTATTGTTGGCGTAATTCGCGGGCAAAATTCTGCCGCTTGATTCAGCCCATCCGGGGCGTTTTTGACGGGAGGCTCGTTCGTCGATTTCCTGACCTTTTCGGAACCGAGCAAGGCGGATCACGGTCCGTCTTGTTTTGGGGGAGTCACACCGAACTTCCCGTTCGATACCGTTTGAGCCTTGAGTTCTTCAATCCTCAACTCCCACGATGCCGGTTCGGTCAGATAGAAGGCAATCGAGTCGGTTCTGCCCTCGACGGAGAACCGAACCTTCAACAAATCATAAACAGTAGCCTTGCCCAAATGGCTCTTCGTGAAAGTCAACTCAGAAACCGCGGTAAGGGGAATACGAACCTCGCGTTTCGGAAGAAACATAAAAAAGTGCAGGGACTGCGCGGTGAGTACCAATGCCCCCTTTGCCACGCGGCCGCGAAACCCCTGCCGACTCAAGCCCGAAACTGTTCGCCGTTAGATCATTTATCAAGACTTCGTCCGGTCTGTAGACGGATGAAATCCGAGCTTCGAGCGGTCCCTTGATGAAATAAACGACAGTTCTGGGCAACGCGATCGCCAAGAACGCGACGACAAAAACGCCCGCAGCAATCAAACCGATTATTTCGAACGTTGTCATAAGATTACACGGGGCCGATGTATTCGAGGAGACCACCGATGCGATCGATCGCGTCCTCGAGCGATTCAAGTTGACGCGGTGCGCCAAAATAGTTGACGACCGTTTTGGTCTTTCCGTCGAGCGAAAAGGAAGTTATTGTGGTCGGAAGGTCAGTCAAGCTCATTCCGAATTCGTTAGTCTCGTACCTATCTTTCATCGAGAGAAAGTCTTTTTTTTGAAACAATTTAACCAACTTCTGAACAGCCTCCGGGGAAATCTTGTGTGTCCGGTGACCTTCGGTTTTGACGAATCGCTCACCGTGATAGACAACGGTGCCGTCCAGACGAATTTCGGCGGAATAAATCGGACAATCGCCGAAACATCCGGTTCGTTCGATAGTGAAAACAACCTCCGAATCAAGTTTCCCTTGTGCGTAAGTGATCAATGTGAACATCTGAAGTAAAACAAAGACGGCTGAGCCGACCAGGCAGAAGCAACCTTTCATAAACGGTATCATACTGGCTTTTGATAGTCGGGGAAACCGGACGATCGGCGAAGACTCATTCAAAGCGGTTCTGCAATCGGTGTTGGAATTGACCAGTCCTGTTGTGCCGCGCCAATCGAATCAGCGCGGCACTCCTCGTCCGAGTCAACCAGAAATCACGAATCGCCTGCTACGGTTCCGTCACAGTTATCGACCTCGTCTATTCAGAAGACGGTGATTTCGGAGTAGTTAACAATGGATAGCTGATAGTTGTTAGTCTGCGAATGAGCACAGATCGACTTTTGAATCCGCTGGATTCCCGTCGATCTGTGCTTGTCCCTGAAGGAAGGACGTTTCTCAAAGCTCCCAAATCAAGAATCCCGAATCACGAATGCGGATTCTCCTCTTCGCTCTCAGCCGTTTCAGCCTCCTGGTCCTCTTCCTTCTGAGCGTCTTCCCACGCCTGTTCGTGTTCTTCCTTGAACATCTCTTCGCTCATCTTGCCGTCGTAAAAGGCCCAGTTAAGCGGATAGACGTCCGGATCGAAGATGACGTGGTAGAAATGCCAGACGACGATCGCGAGCGTCGCTAGGATCGCTTCGTAGAAGTGAACAGCGATTGCGATGTCGATCGCCCAGCGCGGCAAAAAGCTGAACAAGCCGACCTTGAACCAGATCATCAGACCGGTCAGGCCCATCAGAACGGTTCCCCAAACAACGGCCCAGTACTCGGCCTTGTCGGCGTATCTGAATCGCGCGAATTTCGGTTTTTCGCCCTTCTTGAAGACGAAGTACATCGCGTTCTGCCAGAGATCGGTAAAATCCTTCCAGCACGGCAGCATATCCCAGAGCCACAGCCGGCCCTCCTTATAGAATGCGAGGTAGAAGACGTGATAAACCCCGCCGACCATCATTACGACGGCCGCAACGCGATGGATGATGCGCCGGACGCCCTCGCTGCCGCCGGCCAGAATGCCAAGATAGCCGTCGGGATATTCGAGGGCGAATCCGGTGATCACGAGGACGATGAAACTCGTCAGCAACATCCAATGCTGGACGCGCTGATTGACCGACATTCTCTGGATCGTCCTAACAGTTTCGTTGCGTTTCGCGACTACCTTGCGGTACCAGATGACTCCGTTATGGACGAGCATCCCGCCGACAAGCGTGAAGATCAGGAACAGATAGACGTTTCGCACCCAATGGATCCCGATGCTTCCGATGTCCTGCGACGCGGGCGTATCGAGATGAACCTTGCCAACCGCGAAGTTGGTGCCGGCGCCAATATGGCATTGACCGCAGGTCGCAACGAGATTGTCGGCGTGAATCAGCGACTTCGGATCGGTCGACGGCCGGATATTATGTACGCCGTGACAGCTCGCGCAATCGGCGACGACATCCGAGCCGTGCTTCATCGCGCGGCCGTGGTAACTGTCTTCAAAGCTCGAAACTCGTCCTGGCGCAATACCGAAATCCTGCGACAACCGGACGCCATCGTGACATTGCGAACAACCGGTCAGCCCGAGCGCCTGCCGGGAATCCTTTTGCGGCTTGATGCCGTGGATCCCGTGACAGTCCGTACAGTTCGGTGACTGGTAGTTTCCTCGGGTCAGCGAGACGCCGTGGACGCTGTCGTTGAATTCGGTGTAAATGTCACCGTGACACTTGCCGCACGTCAACGCGACGTTGAACTTCGAGATCGGTGACGACGTATCGGTTCCGGGCAGAATATCGTGGCTTCGATGGCAATCCGTACAGACCGCCGCCTTGAGGTTTCCTCTCGACAGCGCCTTGCCGTGGACGCTCTCGGCATATGCCAGCGCCGGCCGCGTCGACAGTCCGTTGCCGTTCGCCATAACGGTCGCATCGCTGTGACAGCGTCCGCAGGTTTGCGAAATATTCGCGCGAAAGATCGTCGACTTTGGGTTTGCCGCGGACATGATCGTACTCATATCGCCGTTGACGGTATGACAATCAACGCAAGATGCGGCCTTTTTGCCATTGTTCGCGGGTTTCGCGTGAAATCCGAGATCGTATTCTTTATGTGGTTCCTTATGAAATTTCTCACCGGCAAGAAACGGAAGCGTTTTACCGGTTCCGTGACAACTCTCGCACTGCATTACCAACTTCGGATCGTTCGGCGCTTTGACGTCTGCCGTGTTCGAGTTCGACACCGCGGACTGCGCCTGCGCCTCAATCAAGGTAGGACGATAGAAATATGATGCGGAGAAAAAAAGCAGGAAAAGCAGCACAATCGCGATTGATGCGTATCTTTTCAACATTGTCTTATGAATTCCTCCTGAAAGGGTTCAGAGCAAGATCGATCTCAAAAATCAGTTCCTTGAGTTTCAATCGTTGCTGTTCCCATTTTAGATCGATACCGATCCCGACGTAGTGACAGGTGTCACTTTCGGACCGAAATTTCTCGGCTGAGAAATGGTTTCAGGCGGCGGCAATTGGAATCGGTTCGAGATTGCTCAGGATCGTCCTCCCGGCCGATCGAAATCCGCCCGAATTCGATTCCGGGCTACTGGCCGAGTCGGGAGACAGATCCTGAACGGATCCCACTTCGTGAGACGTCTATTTCTTGAATGTGTTCCCGGTATGGCACCGTTTACAGTTGGTGAAGTCTTCGCCGAACGCCATTTCGTTATTATGGCAGGTCGCACAATTCGTGCCGGATTTTGGCGCCTTGTGCATCAATACGGACGGCGCGCTCATCACGCCGTTCGAGGAGGTGTGGCAAGAATCACAATCCATAAAACTGTGCTTCGTGTGGGCAAAATTGCCCGGGATCACCGGAGACGATGCCGAGATCGTGTTCGTTCCGCCGATCTGATGGCAGGTGAAGCATTTCCCGCTCGTAAAGCTGCCGCCGCCCTTGTTCGGCGAGTGGCATTGAAAACAGGTACTGTGCGCCGACTGACCGTCGGGGACGACGAAATTGCCCGTTTTTCCCGCCGGTTTGTGGCAGATCGAACAATTGGACTTGGTGTGCGACGCGTGGCTGAACTTGATCCCGACCGTTTTCGCGCCGCCCATTTCCGAGTGACACTGCCGACAGTTTGAGAAATTGTTCGCGCCGAACGCGCGCGAACCGTTGTGGCAGGTCGCGCAACTGTTCGCCGCACCCGCGTGCATCGCGACGTTGATCGCCGACATTGCGTTTCCGCCCTGCGGGTTGTGGCAGCTGTTGCAGTCGAGCTTGCCGTGTTTCGCGTGATCGAAGTTGAATCCGATCGCCGCCGTCGAATCGTTTATCGGATTGCGCGGCCCGAGTTCGTGACACGTCGAACATTTGCCAATGTTGTTCTCGCCGACCGTCTTGGCGGCCGAGTGGCACTGAAAGCAGGTCGCGTGCGCATCGTTGGCCGCCGCCGGCACGCTCATTCCCGCTCCTTGCGGCCGATGGCAGGTCGCGCAGTTTGCCTCGCTGAAATGCGCCTTGTGGTCAAATTTGACGCTGAAACTCCGGATCGGCGGGAAGGGTTTGAGTTTCTCGGACCCCTGTTCTTCGTGGCAAATCTGACAGATCTGATGCGACTTGTCATCGAATTGCTGAGTATGGCAGCCGGCGCAGGAAACGTGCGGCGCGAAGCCGACTTTCGTCGAATCGTCGTTGCGCTGATGGCAAAGCAAACAAGGCAAGTCTTTGTGACGCGTACTGTCGTGCTTGAACTTCGCGAAGTCGACGTTCTCCATCGCGTCCGTCACCGTGGATTCTTCGATCAAAGGCTTGTACGGGCTTTTGTCGTCGTCAATCGACGGCGGCGCCTTCGAACACGAAGTGACAAAATAACCGCAAAGAACCGCGAGGAACGTCAGAACGACCGCTCCGCGCACGAGCTTTGATCGGCGGATCGCATTTTGTCGGTTGTTTGACTGCGGTGTCATTGTCATTTTTACTTGCCGGCCTCAACTACGGCCTTGAAATGCGATTCCGGAACGGGCGACTTGCCGAAAGTAACGTGGCATTTCACGCACGAGAACTTCGGATCCTTCTTTTTGGCGTCGATCTCGGAATTCAGAATTCCGCCGTCATTCGTTGTCGCCGTAATGTGACACCCCGCGCACGACGTCACCGGCACTTTCTTGGTTTTGATCTCGGCCGTGTTGAGCGTCATCACGTTGTGGCAGGTAGCGCAACTGAGTTCGGCGTGACTGAACCACTCGTGCCGGAAAGCACCCGCCGAAGTCCGGCGTTTCCACGCGAGAAGCATTATCTTGTCGTCAATTCCCATTCTAACCGCGAACTCCGAACTGAAGTCGGTTGCCGGAAGCGGCTCCTTGACCTTGTGGCACGTGCCGCAATCGGTCGGCGCCGGAGCGATCCCCGAATCGGCAGAATGACACGTGAAACAGTTCGCGTGACCGATCGGCGATGCCTTGAACGTTCCCTTTTTCAGCCAAAACGCATCGCCCAGATCCTTCGGAGGCTTCGAAAAATACTCGTCGTTGGAATCGCCTTGCGGTTTGTAAGTCGAATGGCAAACCTTGCAGCTATCTTCGTTCGAACTCATCCGCGCGGTGACGAAAAGCGCTCCGTCACGCGCTCTCGGCGAACGGTTTTGGCTGACGATCTCGACGTGTTTGTCGTGCGGAAACGCGACCTTGAATTCAGATTCCGCGATCTTGCCGCGCGGTGTCGCGTCAAAGATCTCACGCGGATTCGGGAACGGGAAGCGGGTGCTGTCGCCCGGCCCGGGATTGGCATGACAGTTGGCGCAGATCGCCGGCGGCCTGCCGGTGAAAAACTGCTCGCGGTGACAGTCGATGCAAGAATCGTGTTTCGGGAAATCCGTCACGTCCGGGAACGCCGCGTCCTTGCTTCGCACCTTGTCCCAATTCGTTGTCGGCACTTTGTGGCACGCCGAGCACTGCATTTCCATATCGAGATGGATCTGGTGCTTGAAGTCACCGAATCGCGCCTGTTCGGGATCCGGAGTCGGCGCCGGCGTCGGCTTCGGAACGGTCTTGGCTTTCGGTTTCGGCCGGCGTTTCGGAGTCGGTGTGGCAACCGCGTCGAAGCCGTGCGTGACCGCAAGGATCCGAGGATAAAACAGGCTTCCGAACGAAGCGCACACGAACAAAAGAACGACCGCGAGGCGAAACCGTTGATATCTTTTGCCGTTTAGTCTTGTCATCGAAGTGATGGATTAAAGCTTAACGAAATGCTACAATTAACGCCATTCAAAAGAATGTGATTGTGGTCACAGACCTGAAAACAATCGGCAAATATCTCGCCGAAAGCGGAAGAAATAAATGTCGTCAAAAGAAGATCTCAGCGCTTCGGCTTCCGCAAAAAGACCATCCTTCGCAGCCCGATTCACCGACTTTCTCAGTTCCGTCAAATTCGGCATCATCTTGCTTATTCTGCTGATCGCAGTGAGTATGACGGGGATGCTCGTGACGCAATACAACGTTACCGGATTTGAAGCGTACATTGCGGAAATGAGCGAGTTCCGACGGAACCTTTACGGCACGCTCGGATTATTCGACATCTACGGCACGTGGTACTTCAACGCGCTTTTGGCCCTTCTGTCGCTGAATATCATTTTGGCGTCGATCGAGCAGTTTCCGAGAACCCGGAAGCTGGTCGCGCGCCCGAATCTGGAACCGACGCCGAATTGGTTGGTCTCACAAAAACCAAGCGGCGTAATCGAACTCGCCGGAACGCCGGACGAGGTCGCTCGAACAGTCTCGAACACCTGTCGGAAGATCGGCTGGCGGCGGACGCTTGTCAGTGAAAAGGGCGACGGCAGATTCGTCTTTGCCGAGTCCGGCGCTTGGAACCGATTCGGCGCATACGCGGTTCACGTCGCGCTCCTGACGATTCTCGCGGGCGGCTTCGTGACGTCGCAATTAAGCTATTCGGGGCAATTGCCGATCACCGTCGGCGAGACCGCGGCGCAGATCAACGAACTCGTCTTTCGCGACGACCGGTCCTCGATCAGATACCGGCGTTTGCCGTTCGCCGTCACGTGCCTCGATCTCGAACAAAAGCTGATCAATCCGAAAGGGCCACTCGAATCCGCCAATTCGATCGATTGGTTGACGCATCTCGAGATCAGTGACGATTCCGGCCGGCATCGAGCGGTGATAAAGCTAAATCAGCCGTTCGATTACCGGGGTTTCCGGATCTTTCATTCGACATTTCTTTCGATCGCCAAAGCGCGAAGCGTTCGAATTCAAGCCACAACCGCGGAAGGATCGGTCGAAAACCATACGATCGAGCGCAACGGAACCGTAAGTCTCGCGAATGGGACCGCACTTCGCTTCGTCGATTTCCGCGCGAATCTCAGTCTGACTCGCGACGCGTCCAACGAAAACTCCGTCGGCTACGAGAATCCGGCGGCGATCATCGAAGCGACCTTGCCGGACGGCACACGCCGGACCGTTTTCGCATTTCGCGACAATCAGTCCGGCGATCGGACGAATTTGAGTTCGTTTGGAGGAAGCAGCCTTCGCTTGCTCGATTTTGAGAGAGTTTCCGACAGACACGTTCTGATCGTGCGCCGTGATCCGGGCTCGCCGATCGTCTACACGGGTTTCGCGTTGCTCATCGCCTCGCTCGCGGCCGTCTTTTTTTTCTCTCACCAACGCGTTTGGTGCGCGATCGAACGGCTCCCGAACGGCAAATGCCGATTGATCTTCGCGGGCAACACGAACCGCAATCAAGCCTCGTTTGAAAGACGATTCGCACGGCTTTTTGACTCGCTCTTGGAGGCCTGATCTCACAAAACCGCGGAATTTTTCGCACCGGACCGTGACAAAATGATTCGTTTCGACGGACATACGTTGCTCTGCCGAAAAACGGAACGGTTGTGCGCATCACTTTTTTCGGCAGTGGCCGAATCAGATCTTTCGATTCTGAAAGCTTTCTTCAAATCCTTGCCTTGATTGCGTTTAACAGTGTTTTGACTACAAGGTGCCATGAACCATCATCACGCTCCGGCGGCGATGCTACAGCGGCTCAATGTTCGTCCGGCGGCGTTTTCTGCCTCCTCGGGCACGGTTCGTGCAACCAATGTCTCCGTCGGAACAACAAAGGGGTTAGTTGAACCCAACCGACATCCCCCCGGGTTGATTCGTTTTCGAAGTTTCCCGCAACGATTTGCGTTTTCGGAATTGAATTCGCCGCTCCAGTAAAAACGCTGCTCGACTTGACTCGCTTCCGTCCGATCGTTTGGGCTCGGTCGGAAACGAGATCGGAAATTGGCTCACCGTTACCCTCGGCGGTCAAACAAATCGCATAGACGCGCAAATCGCGCGATTCATAAGACTTGCGAAGTTCTTAAGTCTTTAGGAGGACTATAGTTATGGTATTGAAGATAAGACGTGTGAAATTGTTTCTGGTACTTTCCTTCGCGGCGGCAGCGGCCGCGGCGGTTTTTCTAAGCTCGAGTTTTACGGCTCCCGCTATCGCATCCGAAGGCGGCGCGCCGACGGGACGCACGGGAGCCCCCGGCGAAACGACCTGCACAGGGTGCCATTCGCAGAATGCGGGCGCGGGTCAGTTCAGCGTGATCGCGCCGGCCACCTATGTTCCGGGCCAAACCTATCAGATCCAGGTTCAGCATTCGACAACGAACTTTTCACGCGCTAATTGGGGGTTCGAGGTCATTCCGCTTGCCGGGACGACGATGGCGGGGACGGTCGCGGCGACGAACGGAAACACACGCGTCCGTGTTGCTTCAACCAAAAGTTACGTCACCCAAACTCTCGCCGGCACCTATCCGGGCACGTTCGGCGGCGCTTCCTGGACTTTCAACTGGACCGCGCCGGCGACAAACGTCGGAAACATTACATTCTATGGAGCCGGACTGCAGGGCGATAACGATGGCGGGGAAGGAGGCGACGTGACGATTACCACGACCGCAGTCGTTCAACCCCAACCCGTGGTCGTCATTCGTCACGGTTTTTCCGATTTTGACGGAGACGGCAAGGCCGACCCGAGCATTTACAGACCGGCCACCGGCATCTGGTATATGAACCGTTCAACCCAGGGTTTCAATGCAATGCAGCTTGGAATCGCGACCGACGTCATTACGCCGGCCGATTTTGACGGCGACGACAAGACCGATCTCGCGGTCTGGCGCGAAGCTCCGGCGTCAGAGGCCGCGTTCTATATTCTTCAATCGACCACTTCGACCGTGCGCGTTGAAAAACTTGGTCAAACGGGCGACAAACCTACAACTGTCGCGGATTGGGACGGCGACGGAAAAGCCGATCCTTCGGTTTATCGCGACTCGGCCGTCGGTTCGCAGAGCTACTTCTACTATCGCGGAAGTCTCAATAATCCGTCGGGGAACACGACCTATGTTCAATGGGGAACGACCGGCGACAAAGCCGTCCGCGGCGATTTCGACGGTGACGGCAAGTCGGACCCGGCGATCTACCGTCCCGCAGACCAGCGCTGGTACATCCGTTTGAGTTCGACAAACGCTCTGATAGTCGACAATTGGGGGCTTGCGACCGACAAGTTCGTCTGCGCGGACTATGACGGCGATTCAAAGACCGATCTCGCGGTGTTCCGCAACGGCGTTTGGTTCGTCAAGCAAAGCTCGAACGGCCAGGCCGTTTACTATAACTGGGGACTCGCGACCGACGTCCTCGTTCCCGCCGATTACGACGGCGACGGTAAAACGGACGCCGCGGTTTACCGTGGCGGTACGTGGTACATACGTGCCAGCAGCACGTCGAGCCTGAGCGTCGCGACGTTCGGACTCGCGTCCGACCGTCCGGTTCCTTCGGCATATGTTCAGTAGTCCTGCCAAAACGAAAGGCCGCGTGCGACATAAATCCCGCACGCGGCTTTTTTTGCGATTTTGGGGCGGTTCAGCGATTCGGGCCTGTTGCAAATCGCGGGTCACCCTGCGCATACTTTAGAAGTTACTTAGCTTAGCAACGCTTGGAATCCATTTGGTACGACGAAGGGCAGATAACTATTTATGAACAAGGAAAACATTCTATTCGGAATTATCGGATTGGTGGCCGGTCTCGTGATCGGCTTTATGTTCGCAAATTCGGTCAATCGGGGCAGCTCGACGACAACCGCGCAAAACCCCTTGAGCGGCGGGATGAGCCAAAACGCAAATATGCCGCCGGGGCATCCTGAGATCTCAGGCAACAACCCGACCGCGGCGCAAATGGAGAACATTCCGCAGGTTCAGGAAGCGATCGAAAAAGCGAAGGCCGAACCTGGAAACTACGACGCGCAAATGAACGCCGGAAAGGTCTATTTCCAGATTCGGAAGTATGATTCGGCGATCGAGTTGATCCAGCGCGCAAACAAGTTGAAGCCCGAGGAAGTCGAGCCGTTGGTGATGCTCGGAAACTCGTATTCGGAAACTGACAAGTTCGAAGAGGCAGAGAAATGGTATACCAGCGCGCTGGCAAAGAAACCCAACGATGTCGTCGTTCGAATGGATCTGGCACTGACTTTCTTTCTGCGCGAACCGGCGAATTACGAAAGGGCGATACAGGAGTTCAACAAAGCGCTGGCGGTCGATCCGAAACATCTCCAGAGCCTTCAAAACCTGACGGTAACGTACATCAAAAAGGGCGACGCGGCGAACGCCAAGGCGACGCTCGCGAAGATCGAAGCGATCGAGCCGTCGAACGCGGCGATCGGCAGATTAAAGGAAGAAGTCGAAAAGCTCGGCAAATAGCTTCCCGAACGCTTTTTTTGCGAATTAGACCCTGTTACGGATTAGTAAGTTCAAGCATTTTCAACTGTCCCTGAAAGGGACTCAGTTAATAACGTCGGGAGCATCCCGACGACTTGGTTTTAATGATTGTTCGTCCATGAAAGGGACGCAGGAATTGATCCTTTTCTTCCTGCGTCCTTTTAATGGACGAGAAGTTTCCCCCCCTTTTCCCCCCCCCCCCCCCCCCCCCCCCCCCCTTCCCTATGCCGGCCGCGTTCGATCGCGACCGGCTTTCTCTTCTTCGGGCTTTTTCCGGTGCGACGATCGCGCTCGTCGCGCCCGCGTTGAGCCAAATTTTAGCCAGCCGTGTCGTATGCTAAAATCAAGTTGGATTCGAGCTTTTTCATTTGCGCCGCGGCGTTGTTTCGATCGATCCTTGTGACACGTCGCGAAGGATATCGAAATGAACACCTGCCCGCAATGCAACCAAGTTTATTACGACGATACGAACTTCTGCCTGAACGACGGCGCGACGCTGGTTCCCGCTTCGCAGATCCCAACCGCGCCGCAGATCGAGATGCCGACCGTCGTCCGAAGCGCTTCGCGCGTGAGCCCCGGTCCGGCAGACGGTCGAGTCGGTCCCGCAACCGAACGCCCAGCCGATAATGCCGGCAACCGAGCGTGGAGCGGCGCGCCATCCATACGTCGTGATCGGGATCGTCCTTTTGCTGTTGCTGGGCGCCGGCGTCGGGCTTGGGATCTACTTTCTGCGCTCGCCCTTAAACGGGCCGACCGAACCCGCGAAGAATCCCTCGGCCGATTCCCGTGCCGGCAACTCGGCCGGCGCGGATCAGAACAAGCAAGACGCGATCGACAAAGAGAAAGGAAACCTAAAGACCGATGAACAAAAACTCGAGGAAGAACGCAAGAGATTAGAAGAAGGCGAAAAGGCAGCAGAATTGGCCAAAGCAGAGCCGGACAACTACGATGCCCAGATGAAAGCGGCCGATCACTACTATCAGACCAGCAAATTCGATTCGGCGATCAAGACCCTCAACCAAGCCCGCCGGCTGAATCCCGAGGCGTCCGAACCGATGTTTATGCTCGGCAACACTTATTTCGAAAAAGAAGAGTATGAAACTGCGGGTGCTTGGTACGAAAAGGCGCTCGAGAAGTCGCCAAACAACGTCCCCCATCGTGGTCAATTGGGGCTGACCTATCTCAACCGTCCAAAGCCGAACGTCGATCGGGCGATCCGGGAATTCAACCGCGCGCTCGAGATCGATCCGAAAAACCCACGCATCCTTTACAATCTGACGTCTGCCTACGCCACGAACGGCGAAGCCGCGAACGCGCGGGCCACGCTTGCAAGATTGGAGCAGCTCGATTCGGGAATGGATCTTGTGGAATTGCGCAAGTATGTGGCGGAACTCAAGAAATAGTCTGCCAATCGCCCTTTTTTGTAGAAAGAAACCGGCCGCGTTCGAACGCGGCCGGCTTTTTCATTTTCAGGCTGTTTCCGGATCAATCAAGCACCGCGATCGTCGCGCCCCAGCTCCCCGAAAACTCGTCGGCAGTTTTGAAGGAACGGACAAATTCGGTCCGTTCAAGTACTTTTCGCACCGTTTCGCGCTGTACCCCAACACCCTTGCCGTGGATCAAACGGACCATTTTGAAACCCTTCTTCCGGGCTTCCTCAGGGTAGGCTTCGGTCACCGCCTTGACGTCCCTTGAGCGAACGCGTGAAGGTCGATCGAGTCCGTGATCTCAAGATCGACGGTCTCGCCGAACGGATTATCGAGGTCGTCAATCATAGTCGAAAAGAATGGAGCAACGTTGACGGTTTCGTCTTTGATCACGCGCTCGGATCAGGTCATTTCCCTTTCGCGGTCTCGTAGTTGGCGATGTCGTCCGGCAACCGCAATTTGTACCGCGTCTTGTCGAAAACAACATTGAATCGCTTCTCTTCGATCTGACCGCTCGCCGTATTGCGCAGCCGTAGCGTGAACGTCCGGCTCTCATTGGTCCCTTCGACCTTCAGCGGAAGTTCACCCCAAACCTCGCCGATCAGCGGATAAATACGGTAGTGGGTCTGATCGTATTTGTCGTATCCGAGCAGCAGAACGCCGTCAAAGTCGGGTTCCTTGCCGTCGATCGCTTTGACGGTGTTCGTTCGCGAAAGAATGATCCAGCTGCTCGGCTTAGCTGTTTTGGCTTCGTCCTTGAGCGATGTGTCGAGCGCATCGATGCGTTGCCACGTCACGAACTTTTTGTTGTTCTGCTGGTAAAAGACGATATCGTTCGGGACCTGAAGTTCGACCTGACGCCCGAAAAGCCAACCGGACGGCGCCGGCGAGACGGAAGGATCGAGCTTGACCTTGTACCAGACGTCGTACTTTTCGTCGAGCTTTTCCGGTTCGTTATCCTCTTTGGCAGCTTCGATCTCGGCGCTTCGGCTTTTTGAGCCATTTTTCTTCGTATCGCTCTTTGACGAATCGTCGACATTCGACGCATCGACCGCTTTGACCACGTACTTCCAGGTCAATATTTCGAACGTCGAACCGTTGTCCAGTTTCAGAAGCACGTTGTCGTCGCGCATTTCAGGCGAGATACGCAAATTCGACTTCGCGCGCAGCAGACCGTTGGCCTGCGGCTGCGCGTCCCTGTCTTCTTCGGCGAGTTTCCTGGATTTTTCAAGCACCTCGCCGGTAATCAGATTCTGCGCTTCGATCCAACCTTCGGTCATATCCTCGTCGCGGGCACGGACGCGATACCAGATCACCTTTTCAAAATCGACCTGATCGATGATGTCGAGTTGGTCGCCGCGTTTGACCTCGAGAATGTCCGAGGCCACGACGGCGAAAGACGTTCGGATCTGCGCCTTTTTCGCGATGACCGTTCCCGTGTCGCTCAAGCCGACCGCGGTCGCAAAACTGCCGAACGCGCCGCTTATCCAGCCGCAGCCGCTTAACAAAACCGCACCGGCCAATAAGATCGTAAATGTAAAAGCTCGTTTAAGACTCATTTCGATGATTTCAAGAAATTTCGCCAGTTATTATAACCCAACTTGTCCAATAAATCCTTTGACGCCCGCTCGGTTTCGCCTTTACCGTTAGCTTGGTCGAGAAGTTCTCAGTCCGAACTTCGATGCCGGCGAAGCTCAGTTCGGTTCGCCAATCAATCGACTCCGCGCCGCGTATGTAGTTTGCGGCGACCGTTCGAAGTGACGCCTCGGATTCGATCACGCGAAGGATCGCTGTGTTCCCGTCCTCGCGCGGTTTACCGAGCCGGTGATCGCGATACACGGCACGCAAAACGTCCTCGGCCGAGTTCTTCCCTTCGATTTTTCGAGCAGCGACAGATCAATGAGAAATGCGACAAGCATCCCGCGCGCGTAAACCTGCGTGTTCGAACCCGCCCAACGGCTCCGGGAAGCCTCGATCAGCGATTTTCGGGAGCTAAGCATCGAATCGGCATCGTATGCGCGGGCGAGCGTGTCAAGAAAATCCTCGAAGCGGATCCGGTTCAGCGCGACCGCCGTACGTAACGATTGATAAAGCGCAAATCCCTCGTAAAACCAGTCGTAATCGCCGGACAGATCGAGGCCGTTTGGAACCCAAAGATGAAACAGTTCGTGGCGAAGCTGCTCGTGAAGTTTTTGAACGGATTGCGTCGAAAACGGCATATCGGCGGACATTATCATCAGCGTCGCGCCGCGCGTCTCGGCCTCCCAACGCCCGAACCGCATTCCCTTCGGGTAGCGGATCAACCCGGCCAGAATTCCGCCCGCTGGCGCCGAACCGAATAACATCCGATACCTTTCAAGGATCTCGCCGGTCATTTTCGCCGCGTCCGAGTCGGAAAACAGGAACTCGCCGTCGATCACCAACCGTGCGGTGCGGTCCGGCGTTTCGAGCGTACGCAGGTCCTTGCCGACAAAAAAGACGGCGGTCTCGGGGACCGAAACGCGATAGGTGTTCTCCGCGATCCGAGTCTCGTTCGAGACGATCTCCTACCCGGCCGGAAGCGCAAATGAAAATGACGGCCGGCGTCTTCCCGGTCAGTCGCGGCAGAAGATCGGCGCCCATCAAGATCCCGCGGCCTTCGCGAGCCACGAAACGTGGGCCATCGCCGTCGGACTCAACGGCTTCAGATCGGATTTGTAGCGAAATGTGTCGAAGTTCGAACTCGCGAGGATCTCTCCGGGTGCGAGTGTTTTGAAATCGATCGGCTTTCCGTCACGTCCGGCAAGTTCGATCTCAGAGTGACGGGCCGCAAGTCCGGTCTGGCCCGCAAATGCGTCGGCAAGCGAGAAATCTGTAACCTTCCGGGCGGAGGGCTCGTCTGAAACATTACCGATGATGCGCGTACCCGAACCATCGACGGTAATGCTGATTTCCGTTGTTTGCGCATTCGAAGTGTTAAGAAATTGTAAAATGTGAACGAAAACGATCACAGCGACGAAAACGGTTTGAGCGGTTTTGACATCAATTTCATCGCGGAACTAAAATGGAAGCTTGATCGTAAGCGTTTTTTTGGCTCTTGACAGGTAGTAGCATAGAAAATTTTATGAGTCTTATCAAAATTGTCATCTACACTTTAGCGTTTTTGTTGAGCCTTCTTGTTTTCGGACGCTTCATTCTCTAGGCGATGGCTCGACTCGAGAAATCCTTTGCGGCGGTTTTTAATCGGAAACACGCTTCGTTTTCGGTCTGCATCCAGAATTGGCTTTATAGAAAGCGGTCTTTCACGGCCGCTTTTTTAATTTCCGCATTCTCGATTTCAGTTGGTTTGTAAAATCATATGAGTGAACTTAAAAAGATCGAACGCGCCCTGATCAGCGTTTCGGACAAGTCCGGACTCGTCGAGTTCGCGGAATCGCTGGCGAAATTCGGCGTCAAGATCATCTCAACCGGCGGAACCGCGGCCACGCTGCGCGCAGCGGGCGTCGACGTTACCGAAGTCTCCGACGTCACCGGTTTCTGAAATGATGGACGGGCGCGTCAAGACGCTCCATCCGAAGATCCACGGCGGATTTCTCGCGCTTCGCGACAACGACGAACACATCCGCGCGATGACCGATCACGGCATCGAACCGATCGATCTCGTCTGCGTCAATTCTATCCTTTCGAGAAAACGGTCGCAAAGGACGATGTGACGCTCGAAGACGCGGTCGAGAACATCGACATCGGCGGACCGGCGATGATCCGGTCGGCTTCGAAAAACTGGCGCGATGTCGCGGTCGTCACCGATTCCGCGCTTTATGAAGACATCATCGGCGAGATGAATGCCAACGCCGGAAGCCTTTCTCTGCCCACGCGCCGGCGTCTCGCGGTGCTCCGCGTACACGCGGACGGCGAGTTACGACCTCGCGATCCGCGCTTTCTCGCGGGTCAGCTTGACGATGCGGACTCGAGCTTCTTGAACCGCTCAACCCCTTGAAGAATCTGATCTTTATCGAATCGGACGGGGAGGAACGAGCCACCGATCAGGGCGAATTTCCGGAGCTTGAATTGATCGAGATCGAAAAGGTCTCGGACCTTCGTTACGGCGAAAATCCGCATCAACGGGCGGCGCTTTACCGCTCGGAAACCGGCGGCGGGATCGCCGGCGCCGAGCAGCTTCACGGCAAGGAGATGTCGTTCAACAATTACGTCGATGCCGATGCGGCGTGGAACCTCGTCAACGAATTCGAGGAAACGACGGTGGCGATCATCAAACACACGAACCTGGTCGGGCGTCGGAACCGGCGCCAGCACGCTTGAAGCATACCGGCGCGCATTGGCGACCGACCCGGTTTCGGCATTCGGCGGCATCGTCGCGGTCAACCGCACGGTCGATGCCGAAACGGCTGAGGCGATCAACGAGGTCTTTACCGAAGTCGTCATCGCGCCTGACTTTACCCCGGACGCGTTGGCCGTTCTGTCGAAGAAAAAGAACCAGCGCGTGATCAGAATCGCAACCGTTGCGACCGGCGAGAGTTCCGAACTGAAACCGATCTCGGGCGGCTATTTGCTGCAGAACAAGGATTTGCGGCGCGTCACCTCGGAAGACCTGAGATTCGTGACGGACCGCCAGCCGACGGCTGAAGAGATCCGCGCGATGCTTTTCGCCTGGAAGGTCTGCAAACACGTCAAATCGAACGCGATCGTCTTTGCGAACGGCGAACAGACGCTCGGAGTCGGCGCTGGACAGATGAACCGCGTCGATTCGGTCCGCATCGCCGCCGTTCGCGCCGAACGCTTCGGGCTGTCGTTGAAGGGTTTTGGTCGTCGCGTCGGACGCGTTCTTCCCGTTCCGCGACAACGTCGACGAAGCCGCCGCCTTTGGCGTCGCCGCGATCATCCAACCCGGCGGTTCAATGCGCGACGAAGAATCGATCGCCGCCGCCAACGAACACAATATCGCGATGGCATTCACGGGCGTGAGGCATTTTAAGCACTGAGCTTTTCGCAGCGATATTCGGATCTCCGGAACAAAAGCGAAGGTTCTTTAGATCTTCTTCAACGGATCCGATCGATTGCCGCCGAAGCAATCGATCGGATATTTAGCGATGATCGGAGTTTTGGCCATTATTCGTTCGTAGTGTCCAACCGGACGAATTCCCAACCGCTCGACGCCAATTCAAAATGGAAAACCCAGGGTTTACGTTCGGAATTCACCGGCTCGCTTTTGAACGCACAGGCAACCTCGTAATGATCGTCACGCTTATCAAATGCCGCTCCGGCAAAGCAGCGGGCGGCGTCAATGCTTTCGCTGGCGAAAACAAGGTCGTAATGTTTGAGAAAGTCAGCCTCGGTGCTTCCATCATAGACGAAAACGGTCGTCTCGGTCGATGAAATGTTCCGGCCCCTGCGGGAAGTCGGGATGTCCGGAAATCACATCAAGATAATCTGAAATCCAATCCAAAATCCAAAATCGCAACGGGTTGTTCGTCGGCCCGAAAAGCTTTGTCTGATGGCTTTCGGCATCGTAGACGAACCGTTTGTTCTCGGCATCGACCGTGAGGTTTCCGGCGGGATCGTAAGTATGGCCGTTCAGCCGGTTAGTCGAGGCGCTCGCCGAAGGGTTGGTGACCGTGTTTGAAACCGAAATCGTCGTTGTGTTGGCGGCGTCGAACGTTCTGTTTCCGAACCGGTCGTAGTCGAAGGTCTGCTTCAAAGTTCGTGGTGGTTCCGACCTTCTCTTCCGCAGATTTGAGGCGATTAATAGACGAAAACGGCCGTCTCTTGCCGTTTTTATCGTACCCGTAGCCCTGATTCGGATTGAACCGGTTTGTCGCCGGACTTTACGCATTCAACCAGCCGCGGAGCGGCGGCAGAGTTTAGCCGTGCGGCGTCAGCCCACGGGCCAACGCGCGGTTAGTGATTGGAGTCGCGTGAGCGACGGCACGGACGATTTTGGGGATTTCGATTTTGGATTTCCGATCGGTCGGAAATCGCCACGCCGTTCGTCCGCTTTCGGCGGTCACGCGTGCGTGAACGCGCAACTCCTGCGGGTTGGCGAAATCCAAAATGCGGTGTGCCGTCGCTCTGCGACTCGGGTTCGGGATTCGATCGCTTTCCGTGGGCTTACGCCGCACGGCTAAACTCTGCCGCCGCTCCGCGGCTGGTTGACCTGCAAAGTCCAGTTCTGCCCGGCATTTTCGGTCGTGTTGTTCTTTTCTTCCACCTCGGTCAGGCGATGAAGGGATTCGTATCTGTAATTCTGGACGATCGGATTCGCAATGCCGGCAACCGTCATCACCATCTGCGCGATATTGCCCGTGTTCTTGCTCGCGTTGACCGATCCCGACTCAAACTCGCCGTATTTGTATTCAAGTTTCCAGACGCTGTTGTCGGTCACACCGACGCCGATCCCGATCTCGGTCAGTTGCGCCCGCTCGTTGAACTTCGCCGTCTCCCATCGGTTGTTCCCGAGCTTCATCCGCTCGATCCCGCCCGATGCCGTGTATGAGAACGAATTGGCGTAGGTCCTCTCGGGTGCGTTCTGGTTGGCTTTGCCCCAGATCCGGCTGAGGTCGCCATCGGATTCGTATTCATAGCGGACGACTCGTGTCGAGGGATAGGTTTCCTCGGTCAATGCGCCGGCGAAGTTGTAGGCGTACTTCGATACCCGCGGGGTCGCGTTCTCGACCGATTCGGTGCCGAACGGAGTGCGCTGGATGCTTTCGGTCAGCCGCCCGAGCGTGTCGAACCCGGTGTAGCGCGTGTCGGAGACGCTGCTCGCGACGCGCGTCAGTTTGCCTTTCGCGAAGTTGGGCGAGGCCGTCGGCGGCTGGCTTGCGGCGAGGAATCCGTCGTAAAGGAACGTGACCTCGGGCGTGTTGTCGCTGATGTCGTTGCTCGCGAGACCGGCGCAGGTCGTGGCGGTGATCGTGGAGTTCAGCGGTTTCGAATAACAACGCTTCGTGACGCGCTTAGCCTTGTCGTACTCTGTTTATGATCGAAAACCCCGTTGGCGTCCGTCGCGCGGACAAGATCGCCGAGCGCGTTGTATTTGAACGCCGCCGACCATTGTCCCGATGTGTTGTACGGATCGGCAAGAGCAAGATTCGGGTTCGGCTCCTGCTCGGGCTGCATCACCCGGATCAATCGGCCCAAAGAATCGTATTTGAAATACCGATGCTGGATCGGGGTCGTTTCACCCGATCTGCCCTGCTGCACCTTCACCAATTTTCCCTGAACGTTGTAGGTGTAAAAGGTGGGCTGGTTCGGAGCGTCGATCGCGCCGAGATCGGCGTTTGGATCGGAACTGATCCCGGTCGGTTCATCGACGCGGATCAGTTGCCCGAGCGCGTTCGTGATCGACCGCGACCGTCGCCAGCCGGCATCGGTCGAAGTAACCACGATACCTTTGGGACGAGTCGCCCAATCGATAACAAGTAGATTGGAGGGTCAAGATCGGCGGAATTCTTCGTACAACTTCCCAAATTCACGCAACGCGTCCGTTGATTCGGGATAGGCCGCTTCAATTGCGCTCGCCCAGCCCAAATCTGTGTCGGATTGAAATTTTTCGATGAGCCATCGGTTGAACTCCCTCAACTCCTCAAACATCTCCCGACTCGAAAACGCGAAGCCTTGAATAAATGCGGCGACGCCGCTGAAGTTCGACGAGCCAGCGTACAAACCGGGATGTCGGACGATGCTCGTGATCAGATCCTCCAGATCATTCCCGCCGGGTCCGATATCAATAAATTTCGACATAAGCAGCCAAAGAAATCACTCCCGCACAGACTCATTCCCCGCCTGTCGATTGCTTGAATTCACGAAACAAAACTCCAAGCTCACGCAACGCGTCTTCCGATTTGGGATAAATCAGACTTATCCCACCGGCCCAAACCCAATTTTTGGGAAAATCGAGCCGCCCGGTCAACCATCGGTTGAAATCCCGAAGTTCATTAAGCCTATCAACAGAGGCGAACGCAAAGCCTTCAATAAACGCGGCGACCTTGGCAAACTCGCGAGTTCCCACATACATCGCCGGATGTCGGACGATGCTGTGGATAAGCACCTCAAGTTCACGCTCGCCGGGTTCGCTATGATTCTGAATAGACATTCTCGGGTCAAGCGTCCTTGGACAATGCTCGTAATCAGGTTCTCAAGATCGTTACCGCTGGGCCCCGATATCAACAATTTCGACACAATCAGCTGATTCAATCCTGAACAGACTCATTCGCGCTTCTGGATTGCTTGAATTCATGAAACAGAACCCCAAGTTCACGCAACGCGTCTTCGGAGTTCGGATAGACCTCTTTCATCCCATCCTTCCATCCCCAGTTTCGTGGAAAATCGAGACGTACTGCCAACCATCTGTTGAATTCCCGGAGTTCTTCATAATCTTTTGCCGATGCGGACGCGAAGCCTTCGATAAATCCTGCAACGTCGACGAACTCGCAGTTTCCGACATACATCGAGGGTCGCCGGACGATGTTGCAGATGAGTTCTACAAGCTTATTGTCTCCCGATTCGTGGATGGGCATAGTCGAACCAAGCCTCCGTTGTTCGTCAATTTATCCTCAAAAGCACCGTCGGAACGCCACCCGGGTTTTTCGCCGAACGAGGCTCGAATGTTCGAACCCATTGCTTGAACGGTATGGGTTTGAACCCCGAACTAGCTCATTTTGTCGATAGCTTTTCCGTAGACGCTGGCTTCATCGTTCCTTTTGGTTCTTTGAACTCCTTGAACAGCCGGCTCAATTCACGCAATGCATCTTCGGAATCCGGGTAGGCCTGTAGCAAGCCATCCCACCAAGCCCAGTTTCGAGGAAAGTTCAAGCGCTCGGCAAGCCACTGGTTGAATCCTCGAATCTCCTTGGAGGTTTCGTCTTTTGCGTAGGCGAAACCCTCGAGATACACCGCTACATACCGCAGGTCCGTATAACCTGTGTACATCTGTGGGCGACGCGTAATGGCGCCGATCAACATTGCTAAGTCCAATTTGTCTTTGCTCGGCGCATTCTCCATTGCACGTTTCATCTCAGAAGGTTTCATCGTTCCTACTCTAGCTTATTTACGTTCGTCAAAACCGTCTCGCTCAGGTCCCAGTGTTTCACCCAATCCTTGAAAGGAATCGCCTTGTTTCCATACTTACTCAACTTGTCAATAACTTTCCCCTGATTGATATGTACGACGTGCTCAGCCCATCGCACGTCAGGATATAGACCTTTCGGCAAGCTCAGCCATTTGGAGGGTCCCCCTAACGGGTCGACCTGAGTAATCTTCACCAAGCTTCCGCCGCCAGCGAGTTCCTTCGACTGACGCGCCAACGACCAGCAATCATTATGAACCAGCCAGCCGTCGAGTCCGACGAAGTAGTTGTGGTTGCCTTCGACCTCGAAGTTGAAGGTCGCTCGCGTCTCGGCGACGCGTTCGATCGCGATGATCGGCTTCCATTCACCGGCGCTGTTTTTGAGCAGATCGCCGGCTTTCAGCCATTCCGCCGCGATCCAATCGCCGTCATCCGCCGACAAATTGTTCCGGTTCCGGTGAACGTAAAATGGATGCCTCAACGTAACCTGCAGAGTCTGCGGCTCCCCTTCGATTTGAATTTTCAAAAACTCGTCGGCCGTGTTTCTGAAAAGCCGGACGACCTCACGGAATTCAAGTTGGCCGTTGGTCTCATTATAGCTCAGAACGCTGTCGCCGGGCTCGATCAGCTCGATCGGAACAAGTCCCTCGTCGGTATGAACAAGCGTGCCGGCGACAAAGCAGAGCGCCCGCGTCGCGTCCGCCACGTTGTCGACCGCATTGATGAACCGATGCCCACGGCGGAAGAGGCTGCCGAAAGGAATCAGCCCAGCCGTGTTCAAGCCCGCTTCCCCGATCTCACCTTGTCCCAGATCGATCGCGCTCTTAAGAATCGTGGCCGGAACGTTAAGTCCAGGCACCATTTGCCCCGCCTCGGCTATTTTTTCAATGCCGGCAACCGCCCCTAATGGCGCGTTGTTTTCGGTATCAAGTGACGGTGATAGCGAAACATTTCCGTTGCCGCAGGCAGAGTCGCTTCCTGTAGGGCAACCCAGATCAGGCCCGCGAACGATTTGACGGGGAGAGATCGCCGATCCAATTTCGCCGGTCGGGGCGTCGACGGTTTGCGGATTGCTCTGGTCCTGCACCAGCGCTCCTTCCTCTTCAACCTGGCTTTTGGGGGCGCGTACAATGGTTACCGTATCATCCTCATTCAGAATAACGACGGCACCCTTTCTTGCATTGTGATCCGTCCAGTCGTTCAGTGTCGTCACTTCCCGGCCATCAGCCGATTCCCAACCGTCTGGACACGTGGAATACCCTTCCTGATAGTCTTTCGTATCCTTCTTGTGACACCACTTCAGACCGAGCGGATCGGTGACATTCACCGGATTGTTGCCGACGTATACATAGCGATTGAAGGTCTGGGGGTTTCCAAGGCTTGCCGATGAGAGGAGCGGATCGGGTGCGGTGAATCGTCCGTGGTTGTTCCGGTACATCCGCGCCTCGGCGAAATCGAGGCCGGTTTCCTCATCCTTTTCGTAGCCGGTAAAGCGCTTGCGGATGTTGTCGGAACCGTTGAGCGAATACTTGAGACTTTCCGTTCGTCCGCCCACGCCTGCGCCGATCTCCTCGCCGAACGGGAGAAAGTCGCGCCGGGAAACGACGTTCCCCTGACGATCGGTGATCACGCGCGGCGACCCAAGCAGGTCGGTCGTCAGATAGCTCGTCGTCGGATTCACGGGCAGCGCGACCGTTGAGTATTCCGCAGCCAATGCGCCGAATCCGTCATAAACAAAGACGGTCGTTTCCGTATTCGTTACTTTCTTGACCCTCGCGCCTTCGCCGTCGTAGAAGTACCGGCCGATGACGTTCGCGTCGGGATTTCCGGAGTTCGTCGGGATATTGAGATCCCGGACGACTGTCTGTTTGTCATCGCCGTTGTACGCGAAACTCAGATTCTGGGCATCCTGAACGATGTTGCCGTTGAAATCGTAAGTGGTATGAAAAGGTTAGGGGTTGAGCAGTTGGCCCATAATCGGGTATCGTTCCGATCAGTATGGTTCGGGCTCGGCTGCTCAACCTTTGTCGGCGTCGCCGGAGCGACGGCCCGTTGTTGAGCGGCGGTTTGATTATACGTATAAGCCATCAGAGCTTGCCATCGTAAGTAAACCGCCCTTTTCGTTTCGGACCATCTTGAAGCTTTCAAAGCTCGAATCAATAGTTGAAACCTTCGCTCCGGCGAAACCTGCAAACATATGATAGAACGGATACCTGAATTTCAAAAAACAAACGCGAGGCTCTTTTTCGGCCTCGATCTCGGCAAGAAACAATCACAGCTGGCGGTGCTCACGGAAACGGGAGAGGAGCTGGCGAACTTCGCCTTTCCGTCCGCGAGGGAGGACTTCCGCGCGCTCGCCGGACACTTGCGCGAAACCGACTCGATCGCGCTCGAGGTCTCGACCTCGGCGAACGCGGCGATGAGCATCTTCCGCACCGGAAGCGAGGCGCGGTCGGTGTTGTCGAACCCGCTGTTCACGCGGGCGATCTCGAAAGCGCGGGTGAAGTCCGACCGCGAAGACCGTGCGATTTTGGATTTTGGATATTCCAAGTCTCTTTGCGAGTACGCGCAATCCGATTAGGGTTTCGGCCATCGCATTCTCGTTTCCGTTTGCTTTTTCAATATCAAGGAGTTCGAGATAGAAATCGAATGCGACGCCAGGGTTTCCAAACTGGAATAGGAATGACGCGTAGCCCCCAATGAAGTACCAGTTCTTTGAGTCGAGTTCAAGTGCCTCCGATGTTCGGCGAATCATTTAGGTTGTTGATGTCAGCTCGATAAGTATAGCGCTGGTGACCTGCTTCATTTCTCCTCACTCCTTCCATTTCTTCAACTTTGTCTCGCTCAGATCCCAGTGTTTCACCCAATCCTTGAAAGGAACCGCCTTGTTCCCATATTTGCTCAATGGGTCGATCACCTTCCCCTGATTGATGTGTACGACGTGTTCAGCCCATCGCACGTCAGGATATAGACCTTTCGGCAAGCTCAGCCATTTTCGAAGGCCCCCCATGCGGGTCGATCTGTTTAATCTTCACCAAGGTTCCGCCAACAGCAAGTTCCTTCGACTGCCGCGCCAACGACCCGGATAGCAATGCACCTATGACGAACGTTTGGTGCTATCGACAAATCAGTCATACGAGGGAATTGGGTACTCGTGCTGCCCCGTTCGGATCCGGTAAGCGATATCGTGCGGCGTGAAGACCACACCAAACTCGGCGTTTTGGTTTTCGCCTCGCAGCTTGCCAACATGGGTGTACGCATGATCGACGATCCGCCAAACGTACCACTTGTCGGATCTCACGAGCCTTTCCTCGCCATTTCTTCGCGCATATTCGGGAGTGAGGCAAAACAAAATTTGTTCTATCTCGCCAACATTTCGTGATTTTCCAACCTTCTCCCACAGCCCCAGTTTGACTCCCCACGTGACAATGCAATGCGAAAAGAACTGAACTTCACCGGCGACGATTCGATCCATTGGCGGGGTTTCGGTGGCAGAATAGACCTCATTGAATGTCCTGACAACATCGCTGTTTAGTTGCAATGGGTCGAAAGCAATCAATTGAAAGAACTTTTGCGATTTGTCGTCGATTTTGACGGCGAAAACATCGCCGATTTTTGCAATGACCCGTTTTCGCTTTTCCATATCATCCTCACTTGATACCGTAAATCGACCAGTATTTTTCGCCGATTGAGTTTATCTTGTTCTGCAGATTCGCCAAACCATGTTGATTTATCAGCTTCTGCTCCCAAACTCTGGCCTGGATTTTTGTAAGGTTGCTAGCACCGGCGACTTCAAGAAATTGAAGTCCTGCCTTTTCTGCAACACGACGATGCTCTGCCACCCTAACGCCCAGGTTTCTTGAAGTGATTCCAACATATTCAACGGCTCCGGTAACTCGGTTGAGCCCCTGATAAACAACATAAGAACCTCCGGCGGTGCAATCATTATGAACCAGCCAGCCGCCGAGCCCGACGAAGTAGTTGTGGTTGCCTTCGACCTCAAAGTTGAAGGTCGCTCTTGACTCAAAGACGCGCTCAATTGCGATGATCGGCTTCCATTCACCGGCGATATTTCGCAGCAGATCGTCCGTTTCTAGCGACTCCGCCGGGGCAAGCTTTCCCAGACGACGGTTTCATCGTTTCTCGGTCGACTCCTTGAACTCCTTGAACAGGCGTCCCAATTCACGCAACGCGTCTTCGGAGTTCGGATAGACCTCTTTCATCCCATCCTTCCATCCCCAGTTTCGTGGAAAATCGAGCCGTACTGCCAACCATCTGTTGAATTCCCGGAGTTCTTCATAATCTTTTGCCGATGCGGACGCGAAGCCTTCGATAAATCCTGCAACCTCGACGAACTCGCAGTTTCCGACATACATCGAGGGTCGCCGGACGATGTTGCAGATGAGTTCTACAAGCTTATTGTCTCCCGATTCGTGGATGGGCATAGTCGAACCAAGCCTCCGTTGTTCGTCAATTTATCCTCTTAAGCACCGTCGGAACGCCACCCGGGTTTTTCGCCGAACGAGGCTCGAATGTTCGAACCCATTGTTTGAACGGTATCGGTTTATCCCCGAATTTGCTCATTTTGTCGATAACCTTTCCCTTGTAAACAAACACATCGTGATAGAAGAACCCCTTCTGATACATATTTCCAGAGTTCAGGAATGTTTCCTCCCCCTTAGCCCCGAACTGCATTATTCGAATCACTCTTCCGCCACCAGTCTGCTTCTGAAGCGCAAGCGCAATATCGGTACAATCATTATGAACCAGCCAGCCGCCGAGCCCGACGAAATAGTTGTGATTGCCCTCGACCTCAAAGTTGTAGGTCGCTCTTGACTCAAAGACGCGCTCAATTGCGACGATCGGCTTCCATTCGCCGGCGCTGTTTTTGAGCAGATCGCCCGTCTTCAGCGACTCCGCCGCGATCCTCTCGCCGTCATCCGCCGACAAGTCGCTCCGATTGCGGTGAACGTAGAACGGATGCCCCAACGTAACCTGCAGTGTCTGCGGCTCGCTTTCGATATGGACTTTCAAAAACTCGTCGGCCGTGTTTCTGAAGAGCCGGACGACCTCACGGAATTCAAGTTGGCCGTTGGTCTCATTATAGCTCAGAACGCTGTCGCCGGGCTCGATCAGCTCGATCGGAACAAGTCCCTCGTCGGTATGAACAAGCGTGCCGGCGACAAAGCAGAGCGCCCGCGTCGCGTCCGCCACGTTGTCGACCGCATTGATGAACCGATGCCCGCGGCGGAAGAGGCTGCCGAAAGGAATCAGCCCAGCCGTGTTCAAGCCCGCTTCCCCTATCTCACCTTGTCCCAGATCGATCGCGCTCTTAAGAATCGTGGCCGGAACGTTAAGTCCAGGCACCATTTGCCCCGCCTCGGCTATGGTTTCAATGCCGGCAACCGCCCCTAATGGCGCGTTGTTTTCGGTATCAAGTGACGGTGATAGCGCAACATTGCCGCTGCCGCACGCCGAATCGCTTCCTACGGGACATCCGAGATCAGGATCCGTTTGTCGGGGAGAGATTGTAGTTCCAATTTCCCCGGTCGGTGCCGAGACTGTGGTGTCAGGGTTGGACGATGCTTGAATCTGAACGCCTGCGTTGGCTACATCCCGATCGTTTGACGGTCGGTTGACGGTGTATCGTCCGTCGTCGTGCAGAGTCAGCGTATCGCCAATACGGAATGTGACCCCGTTTGAGTCCACGCCGCCCGTATTCACGGCATCAGCCCGGGTCGTCCGTCTTTCGTCACCGCCGCAGGCAGTACCGGCACCTGCAAAACGTACGAACCCGCCGTCGCTGCCGTCCTTCTTCACGCACCAGTCCAATCCTAAAGGGTCCGTCACATTCACCGGATTGTTGCCGACGTAGACATAGCGGTTGAAGGTCTGGGGATTTCCGAGGCTTGCCGATGAGAGGAGCGGATCGGGAGCGGTGAACCGCGCGTGGTTGTTCCGGTACATCCGCGCCTCGGCGAAGTCGAGGCCGGTTTCTTCGTCTCGTTGGTATGTGGTGAATTTCTGGCGGAGGTTGTCGGAGACTCCGTATTTCGCGGTTGTCGTGCGCTCACCGGTGTTGCTGGTGATCTCTTCGCCGAAGGGTTTGAAATCTCTTCGGGCGATGACGTTGCCCTGGCTGTCCGTGATGACCCGCGGGGAACCCAACATATCCGTCGCGGTGTATCGCGTCGTCGGATTCTGCGGAGGCGCGGCGGTCGTGTATTCGGCGAACAGACTTCCTCAGAATGAGCGGAGATATCGCTAAGGCTGTTTCAGTGTCGTGCGTTGGTATTCAAACACTAGTTTGTCCCCCGCAAAGGACTGTCGATCAGAGTCTTTTATCCGGCCCACGATGAACTGTTTGTAGTTGACCAAACCACCAGTCGAACCGAATTTTCCCATACCTCTCCCGGACACGTAAACCTGTTGATCATTTGGATCCAATTGAGAGATTCGAGTAGCCTCTTGACCGTCCGCGACCTCGCTGTCCGCAAATGCCTGCGGAATCTCGCTCAAACTTCCGCCGGCGTCTTCATAATAGAACCGTTCCCCTCGTCTGATATATGTAGCGGGTTCGCGAAGCTCCAGAATTCCGTTCGAGGGAATCCGATAGATTGCCGTGCCGTCGATTTGCTCGAAATCCTTTCCGTTCGGCCGATCAAAGACGACAAGAACCGGGCCCGTGAACCCGCTCGGTAAAAGATACTTGGCCGGCGGCCCGACATTAGGAGTCGGGCGGACGCAACCCATCTCAAAAGCAAGGCTCAAGAACATTAGAAAGTGTATCGCGTAGCGCATAATTCGAAGATTGTGTGCCATTCTCAATGAGTTGGCTGATTCAAAAACCGACGATTCCATTCCTCAATCGAGTAAGTCCGGTCTCCCTGCGTAACAGAGGTGAATACGCCGTTGTTACTAGCATTGATCTGAACATTGTTGATTGAAATCATGGGACGATTATTCGCTATAGGAAGACTGTTATAAGGCGTACTTCCCGGCGGTACGCTGAACACTCCAAGAAAGACCGAATTCCCGCTCGTGTCACGGACGAACGATTCCGCCGCGGGAAAGGCATCCCCCGTTATCTGCCCATTGACCACAACCCTGAAGCTTCCGTCACTATTCCGCCCTCCGCTAAAGTTGATCTCTGCGTTTACATCGATATTGGACGCCACATTCCAATCGCCGATGCCGAGCGGAAACGCGTCGTCATTTCCATAAAGCGTGTAGTTGACTTGGCATGACCCGTACCCAGAATATTCGGTCTCAAATGCGTCAAAGGTTCCCCTGCCATCGCTTAAGTATACCTCTGATTCAGCGCTGAATCCTTCAAATATTGTTCCCGGCGCGCCCTCGGAATGTGATCCGATTGATTTGACCTCCGCCGACCACCGCTGAGTCTGGGCGTCACCTTTAGGCAAAAACGCAACTAGCGGTGCGCGAGTAGTAACGAAGGCGGAATCGGGAGTTGCGATCCCTGAAGATCTGGTTGCCATAGTTACTTCTGCAACCGATGTCATCCTGGAAGTAACGGATTTTTCTAAACTAGTTGAGAATTGTCTGTTGTCGCCGTCTCCTTTGAAGCCACCGCCAAATGAGTCGAACGGCGCGAAACTCCGAACATAAAGATAGAATTTGATCGATTCCCCCGTCCCGGATGCCTGATTTGTCTGCAAACCCGTCGGGTCGGTGTTGACCAACGGGCTGTTCAGGACGTAGGTGTAGCGGTTGAAGGTCTGCGGATTCGCGGACTTGCCTGACGCAAGGAGCGGATCGACGGCGGTGAACCGGCCGTGGCGGTTTTCGTACATTCGGGCTTCGGCGAAGTCGAGGCCCGTTTCGATGTCTTTCTGATATCCGGTGAAGCGCTGGCGGACCTTGTCCTGGGTTGCGGTCGAGTATTTGTCGGTCGTTTTCCTGAACGTCTGGTCGGCGGCAAGGTCCTCGCCGAACGGCTTGAAGTCGCGGCGTGAGACGACGTTGCCGCTCCTGTCGGTCACCAGCCTGACGCTCAGCAGCGTGTCGGTCGCGACATAGCTCGTGTTCGGATTCTGCGGCGTCTGGTTCGAGTATTCGGCGATCAGTTTACTGCTCGCGTCATAAACAAACACGGTCGTTTCAAGATCGGTGACCTTCTTGACCCTGCGCCCCTCGCCGTCATAAAAGTAGCGCCCGATCGGATGGTTGTTCTGGTCGAGCACCAACGACTGCTTGTTCTCGCCGTTGAAAACGACGCTCAGCCCGTCGGCATTCGCGATCAGATTGCCGTTTTTGTCGTAAAGGTAGCCCTGATTCGGGTTGAACCGGTTCGACGCCGGATCGATCTGCGGGAACGATTTGTTGTCATTGACGAGTTGCGTTGTTCCGGCAAAGTTCGCGAACTCGGTCCGGTTGCCGAACCGGTCGTATTCCCACGTCTGCTTCCAGGTCTGCTGCGCGCCCTGTGTCTCGCGCGCTTCGTTGATCCGGTAAAGCGAATCGTATCGATACGTCTGGACGAACGGCTGGGCAAGTTACTTCGTCATACGACTTTGCGGTCTTCTTCACTGCGATGTCTGTTCTTCGCGGCAACGACTCATTAGCCGCTTGAATTGTTACCGAGGATTCGATCGTACAAGGCAAAATAAGTAGCATCGAGATACTTCGTCGGTGAATTCGAAACCGAGAGCAGCACACCGTTTCCGACTAGCTCAACATAAACATCCTTTTGGTCCAAGACGGTTGAAAGTATGGCACTCTCACCAATGTCCACCATGCTCGGCGACTTCAGTATTGTTTCTGAAATCTCATCCACTCGGTGGATGAATTTTTCAAGATATTTTCGACCTTTTTCCCGTCGCAGGTATCCGTAGTTCTCCCACGACTCACGCCAAGGATGATCGCGATGGCGATGATCCGCTTGTTGGCTGTAGTCGAATTCTCCAGTGTTGTGAAGATGTGCTGAAACGACCAAGTCAGAAGCGAAATCTTTGATCCTGCGGTGGTAAACCTGATGCGCGACCAAAGGTCCGACATCGGTATCGCCGGTCGTCGTGAACATATGGTCAGGATCAAGCCTTTTCGCAATTTTCGAAATTACTTCAACGTGTAGTTCAAAGTTCGACCTCTTGGAAATATCAAACGTGCCTGACGGCTCGTAATCTGTGCGGAAATCATTTACGTTATCGAAGGCAATTTCGAAATTTCCAGGTCGAGATCGGGAATCACGCCAGTCATCACCAATTCCGTAAAGCGAAAGTGCAAGCGGTTGTGCAAGATTCGTTAGAAATCTCATTTCAATTAGACTTTGTGCCGAACAATACGAAGTTACGAGGTTCTTGATAAACTCCGTGTCGGGTTTTAGTTCACCCTGAACGGGGCTCTGACCGCCCAATTCCCTAACGACGTAGTATCCGGCGCTAGCGTCACTTATCAAAATATCAATACACTCCGCCATCCTTGTGAACAACAGTCCAAAATCGATGTCCCGCGAACCAAGCCAAATGTTTGTTCTTAAACTGTAACTCATTGAACGAATCTCACCTGAACGGGAATGTTCGCAACGCGCCTGCCGTTATTACTCAGCACCTCAATCGTTACGGGCACCAATTTTCCATCCACTTGCTTCATCAGTTGTGATCCGCTGAGACTGAAATCAAGGAGATTCTTTTCGAGAAATGTCTCGGCGGTGCCTTCAATGACAATTTCTGCCCCAGCTCTAAACTGGCTGCCTTGTTGCGATACCTTGGAATATAGAGCTCTCATTGTATTTGTAAGTTGTTCGACGCCCGTGGCGATTTCCTGGTAGCCCTTTGCTTCTCCAACAATAAATGTTCCGGATTTGGTCACTCCAACGAAGTCGGCCGCTTTTGCCGTCTTTTGCATCCCCAACAATCGCCTTGTTGATTCGTCGCCCTGAGAAAGCAATGCATATCCCTTCTTTATGTAATCATTGTTAACGTATTTTTCAAGATTATTCGCAAGGCGTCCGACAATTCCTTGCGATCGTAGGCCACGATATCCTTCTCGGCCCACCTTCACCGCCCACTCCGCCGCCTCACGTGTTATCGGCGCGGCGCCGCGCCGAAGTGCGTCAAGGCCCTTCTTACCATAATTGATTCCTTTAACTACATACGATCCTGGCGCGTATGGGATCACTGTTGCAGCAATATCCCATATTAGAAATGCCGCGGTCTTGAAGGACGGGTCTCGAAGGAAATCCCAAGCACTTGCGGCTAACGAAACCACGTCAATCACAGTCTCAACAGGAATCATACCGTGGGGATCGTTAAATCGGAGCGGATTGTTCAAAACATAAACAAACCGATTAAACGTCTGAGGATTCGCGCTCTTCCCGCTTGCAAGGAGCGGATCGACCGCCGTGAATCTGCCGTGGCGGTTTTCGTACATCCGCGCTTCGGCGAAGTCGAGGCCTGTTTCTTCGTCGCGCTGGTAGGTGGTGAATTTCTGGCGGAGGTTGTCGGCGGTGCCGTATTTTGCTGCGGGCGCGCGCTCGCCGGTGTTGTTTGTGATCTCTTCGCCGAACGGCTTGAAATCACGGCGCGAGATGACGTTGCCCTGGCTGTCGGTGATGACCCGCGGGGAACCCAACATATCCGTCGCGGTGTAACGCGTCGTCGGATTCGTCGGAGGCGCCGCGGTCGTGTATTCCGCTACCAGCTTCCCGGCTGAATAGATGAAGACGGTCGTGTCCCGAAGGAATCCGTTCGCGTCGTATGTGCGCTTTCTGACCCGCTGGCCCTCGCCGTTGTAGTCATATTCGCCGACGAGCTTTCCGTCCTTGATGATCTGCGCCTGCTTGTTCTCGCCGTTGAAGACAAACGATCGGCCTTCGGCGTCCGAAATCAAATTGCCATTTTTGTCGTAGCCGTAGCCCTGATTCGGATTGAACCGGTTTGTATTCGGATCAATCGACGGAAAGGTCTTGTTGTCGAGCGCAAGCTGGGTCGTCCCGGTGAACTTGGTAAAGGTCGTTCTGTTCCCGAATCGGTCATATGAAAACGTCTCTTTCCAGTTCTGCGACGCATTCGTGGCCGGACCGTTCGTCTCGCGGGCTTCGGTTACGCGGTAAAGCGAATCGTATCGATAGGTCTGAACGAACGGCTCGGTCAGTCCCGCAAACGAGACGGTCTGCATCGCGATGTTGCCGGTATTCTTCGCAGCATCGACCGTACGGCCGTCAGCATTCAGTTCTCCGTAATGATAGGTGAGCTTCCAGAGACTCGCGTCCGTGACGCCCGCTCCGAGGTTGAGTTCCGTAACCTGATTCCGCTCGTTGAACTTCGCCCATTCCCAGCGGTTGTTTCCGAGTTTGAGGCGTTCGATCTTGCCGTCGGGCGTGTATGAGAACGAGTTGGCATAGGTCCTCTCCGGCGCGTTCGCATCCTTCTTTCCCCAGATCCGGCTGAGATCGCCGTCCGATTCGTATTCATAGCGGACAACGCGGGTTGATGGATAGGTTTCCTCGATCAATGCGCCGGCGAAGTTGTAGGCGTACTTCGAGACGCGCGGCGTTGCGCTCTCGACCGCTTCGGTGCCGAACGGCGTGCGCTGGATGCTTTCGGTCAGGCGGCCGAGCGAGTCGAACTGGGTGTAGCGCGTGTCCGAGACCGAGCTTGAGACGCGCGTCAGTTTGCCTTTCGCGAAGTTGGGCGAGGCCGTCGGCGGCTGGCTTGCGGCGAGGAATCCGTCGTAGAAGTTCTCGACAGTCGGCGTGTTGTCGCTGACATCCTCGCCGAGTCCCGCACAGGTTGTCACAGTGATGTCGAGATTCGGTTTCGAGTAGCAGCGCTTCGTGACGCGCTTTGCCTTGTCGTACTCGTTGATGATCGAAACCCCGTTGGCGTTCTTAAGAGAAATTCTGCAGTCGAATATTTGAAAAGCAACGACGTCGGCCGATCCGGTAGCGTTCGATATCGCGAATCACGGCTTGAATTGCGACTTCGGTATTCGACACGCCCGTGCCAAGAAAATACGAGCGAATCCGACCCCCAAGTAACGTGCCGGTCTGATCAAACATCTGCCAGGATAAGTAAGGTCCACCGACAGTATCGCAAATATATTCAATGGTTCCGTTTGACTCAAAAGTCGCGCGGCCATCCGAGTAAGTCGCCACGACTCTGTAATTCTTCATTATGGTTCGATTCTCCTAACTCAAAACTTGAGCCTTGCCCAAATGCCTGGCTCAATTGGAATGTGCACGTTCCCAACCTTAAAGTGGGAGATTTCAGCCCATTGTCCCGTTTTCTCCAATCCGCGTAAACCGGCCCCGTTGTCATCAATCGGAATCTTTAGCTTTCTCGCGGCATAGATTATTTGTTGTGCTTCGACCCTATTCAAAGGTCTTTCGATTCTTGAAAGACTCTGGTTTCCCTTGATCCAGTTCATAAAGAGTTTCCTCTCCGAGAAAATCTGGGCAAGTTGACCTTCGAGGCGGAAACCGCTTTCAACCGCGCGCGTACTCGTTAGGAACCCTCGTCCCCACTGATAAATTCCGGAGCCTCCTCGTACAACGCTATATGCCGAAAGGAGACCGTAAATCGGCTTGTCACGCTCTTCGAGTTTGTAATAGTCAACCCCTCGAAAGTCCGTACCGAAGGCTCGATTTGAGGCCCAAGCGCCGGTGTTGACGGCAAATGCGCCGGCGTCGTATGCGAATCCTACTTGTCCCCCGATCGCTCCCGCCGCCGCTTCACGAGCGCCGCGATCGCGCAGGGCGATGGTTTTGGGATCGCAACACGCCTCCCACCGCGCGGCCCCGTCCCAACCCGAACGCGGACCGAAGTAGTACTCGGACTCGCTTGGGGATCTCCCATAGACTCCGGTCCCCTGGCTGACTCCGTTGAGCGTCCATCCTGCATAGTAGTCCCCATTTCCAAGGTTCATCGGTCCGCGGGAATCTAGCACGACACGACCTTCGGGCGCTGCGTAATCCAATTCGGTCCATTCGGCGTAGCCACCCCTTGCGAATTCCTCGGCGCTGATCCAGGCCGGGCGATTCGTGCCGCTCGGTGCGGTTTTGTCATAGACCCAAATCAGTCCGCTCGGGTCCGTGCAAACCACGGGAGAATTCCCGCAATAGATATACCGATTGAAAGTCTGCGGATTCGCTGATTTTCCTGACGCAAGGAGCGGATCGACCGCCGTGAATCTGCCGTGGCGGTTTTCGTACATTCGGGCTTCGGCGAAATCCAGCCCGGTTTCGTCGTCTTTTTGATAGCCGGTGAATTTCTGTTTGACGTTGTCGGCTGTCGGCTGGTAGGCCGCGACCGAGGCCCGGGCGCCGATGTCAGGGGTGATCTCTTCGCCGAACGGGAGGAAGTCTCGTCGGGAGATGACGTTGCCTTCGCTGTCCGTGATCACCCGCGGCGTGCCGAGATGGTCTTCGGTCAAATACCGCGTCGTCTTGTTCGGGACCGGAACCTGGGTGTCCGAATATTCCGCGACCAGCTTTCCGGCCGAATAGACGAAGATCGTGGTTTCCGACGCGCCTTCGGAGTTCCACGTGATTTTCTTGACACGTTTTCCCTCGCCGTCATAAAAATACCGCCCGATCGTCTGGCCTGCGGCATTCTTCACCTCGTGCTGCTTGTTCTCGCCGTTGAAGATGACCTCGCGGTTGTCGCCGTCGGTGGTGAGGTTTCCGTTTTTGTCGTAGCGGAAGTTCTGATTGGTCGTGACAAACCGGTTCGTCGCCTGATCGATCACCGGCGTCGTGGTCGTCTGGACCGCGCCCGATGTCTTGTTGAGCGTCTGGCTGAACGCGATTCTGTTGCCGAACCGGTCGTATTGGAACTGCTGGATCCAGTTCTGTCCGGCATTTTCGGTCGTGTTGTTCTTTTCTTCCGCCTCGGTCAGGCGATAAAGCGAATCGTATCTGTAATTCTGGACGATCGGATTCGCAATGCCGGCAACCGTCATCACCATCTGCGCGATATTGCCCGTGTTCTTGCTCGCGTTGACCGATCCCGACTCAAGCTCGCCGTATTTGTATTCGAGCTTCCAGACGCTGTTGTCGATCACACCGACGCCGATACTGATCTCGGTCAGCTGCGCCCGCTCGGTGAACTTTGCCGTCTCCCATCGGTTATTGCCGAGCTTCATCCGCTCGATCCCGCCCGATGCGGTGTATGAGAACGAATTGGCGTAGGTCCTCTCGGGCGCGTTCTGATTTGCTTTGCCCCAGATCCGGCTGAGATCGCCGTCCGGTTCGTATTCATAGCGGACGACTCGTGTCGAGGGATAGGTTTCCTCGATCAACGCGCCCGCGAAGTTGTAGGCGTACTTCGAGACGCGCGGCGTTGCGCTCTCGACCGATTCGGTGCCGAACGGCGTGCGCTGGATGCTCTCGGTCAGTCGCCCGAGCGTGTCGAACTGGGTGTAGCGCGTGTCCGAGACCGAGCTTGAGACGCGCGTCAGTTTGCCTTTCGCGTAGTTCGGCGACGCCGGAGCCTGATTGGGTTCGAGCAGTCCGTCGTAAAGGAAAGTGACTTCGGGCGTGTTGTCGCTGATGTCGTTGCTCGCGAGACCGGCGCAGGTCGTGGCGGTGATCGTGGAGTTCAGCGGTTTCGAATAACAGCGCTTGGTGACGCGCTTTGCCTTGTCGTACTCGTTTATGATCGAAACCCCGTTGGCGTCCGTCGCGCGGACAAGATCCCCGAGCGCGTTGTATTTGAACGCCGCCGACCATTGTCCCGATGTGTTGTACGGATCGGCAAGAGCAAGATTCGCGTTCGGTTCCTGCTCGGGCTGCATCACCCGGATCAGGCGGCCCAGAGAATCGTATTTGAAATACCGGTACTGGATCGGGGTCGTTTCACCCGGCTTGCCCTGCTGGACCTTCACCAATTTTCCCTGAACGTTGTAAGTGTAAAAGGTGGGCTGGTTCGGAGCGCCGATCGCGCCGAGATCGGCGTTTGGATCGGAACTGATCCCGGTCGCCTCATCGACGCGGATCAGCTGCCCGAGCGCGTTCGTGATCGACCGCGACCGTCGCCCGCTGGCATCGGTCGAGGTCCAAGCCTTCTCGAACCTTCCGCTGACCCCCAAAATAGGATGCCCTCCGTCCTTGTATTCCGAGGGGGGCAACTATTATCTCTGCCGAGACGCTTTGCAATCGACTTTCCTCTCTGCTCGAATGACTTCGGATTTGCCCGAAGGAGAGAGCCGAGAGTGTGTAATATCCCAAGGGCCTCCGGCATTCGCTTGCGGTTCACTCTCGATGATCGAATAAAAGTTGATTTGCTCTTCCTTGTCCCAAAAGATCATTTGCGGGTTACTCGACAAGCTCTCGAAAGCTTCCAGCTGCTTTCCGGAAAGAACCATCCATTGTAAGTACCGAACGCTGATGCCCGTCGCTCCCGACACGAGCGAACGGAATGCAAGCGCGGATCTACCATCGGCCCGAAACTCAAACACGGTTATCGTGTCCAATTGCATACCGTCAAGCCACTTCCTGAAGTCGGCAGGCGGATTTCCGTCAGGTGACCGAGAACCGGTAAATCGAACCAACCGATCGTACCGTTCGCCGATCGAGTATGCTCCTCCTTCGACTTCGAAAACCGCCAGTTCGCTTATTTCAGTGGATCTTCCCTCTTCCGATTTGATTCTTTGCAATAACCAGCTTTCGCACGGGGCGTCGGATTCCGGGATCCGCTTTTTCCGGACACTCAAGAATTCATCCTTATTCGAACGACTCTCCGGCGTTGTCGGCGTTGAATTCGTCGTCGGACGTTTGTTGGTATTAATCCCGACTCCTTCATTTTCGCTGTCTTGCGGACATCCGGTCAGAGCAAACGAAATGCACAGAACCGCAAATGCCGTTCGTTTTCGTATCATCATTTGTTTCCTCTCCATAGACTCACCCGGTTCGCGCTCAACCAAGCGCTTGTCAATCTAATAAACGTGGTTTGTCCCCTTACACCGGTTGTTTCGTATTTATAGTCATACTTCTTGCTTCCCGATTTTTGGTCCGCCAATTTCCATAGATTATGTGATTGGCTTGAGAAGCGCAGTCCAACCAAATAGAAGCCGCGGTATGCTCCTGATCCCGCCTGACCGAGATCACGGCCATGCCAGTAATACGCCCCGTTCGTGATGTCACCACCCGGAATTCCCCCGGCAATTCCGCGATGAACATTCCGACGTTTTTGCTCTGCATCCGGCCCTGACTCAGTAAAGTAGCGAGCGTCCCGTACGCCATAAACGCCGTAGCCCGGGGCATCGCTGACCTGCGTAATCAGATCGGTCCCGTCAGCAGCCGCCCTGTTTTCAAGAACGTTAACAATTCCCCACGCTTCGTTAACCGATCCCGAAGATTCCGCGTAAACTGCTTGTGCAAGCCTATCGAATTCGGCAACGGTCAAATGAAGGTTATGCCAAGAGCGCTCGAATCGCGCGAGATCGCGGTAATATGCTTCTCGGTATGCCGGGTCCGAATTACCGCGATTCCATGCGTCGACAAACCCCTTGATGGCCTTAGTGCTTGCGGTGATTACTTGATCTTTGAAGTCATCAATGTGCGTCCTTTGCCCGGTTTGCCTGTCGATGAAATCGGTCATCATACCGGTCGGGTCGATCGATATTGACGGTTTGTTCCGGACGTAAATGTATAAATTCCACGACTGCGGGGTGCGTTGATCGGAATCGGCAAAGAAGTTGTCCGGGACGGTGAATCGACCAAGTCCGAAAGCGTAAGACCTCGCCTGTGCGTAATCCAGATCCATTCCGCCGTCACGTTCATAACCTGTAAACTGCTTGCGGATCGCGTCGTTAACATAATGAGCGTGAGTCCTTTCGGTGATTTGTTCGCCGTACGGACGGTAATCGTGTCTTGAAGCCACCGCGCCGTTTTCGTCGGTGTTTATGCGCGGGCTGCCGAGGTGGTCGTTGGTAAGGTACGCCACTTGCGGCGTATCGTTTAATTTGGTCGAGTATTCTGCCACCAAGCTTGAAGATGCGTCGTAGACGAAGACGGTTGTTTCCGTGACCTGATTGTTCATATAGGCGATCTTTTTGACCCTGCGTCCGTCGCCGTCATAAAAATATTCGCCGATCGTTCCCGTGACGGTTCCGTTGGAGTCGACGGTTTCGACCTTTGTCTGTTTGTTCTCGGCATCGTACGTGAATTTGCGGTTCTGCGAATCGCGCGTTGTGTTGCCGGCGGCGTCGAATTGGTAGACGTCCGAGGCGCTGAGGCGGTTGTTCGACGCGTTGACGCTCGGGTTCATAATCTTCCGGTCCTCATCGCATATGACTCGATTCGGCGGCGTCTGGTTGTCGAGGCAGTTCCTCGGGATCGTCGTCGTGTTCGCTTCGACGAAATTGCGGTTGCCGTAACGGTCGAACGTGTAATCCTGTTTCCAAGTCTGCGTGGCCGTTGTCGATCCGGCTGGCGTGACCACTTCGGTCGCGTCCTCGATCCGGTTCAGCGAGTCGTAGCTGTAGGTCTGAACGGCCATGAACCCGGTCGATGTGCCGACCGTCGGAACCGTGATCGTCTGCGACTGGATGTTTCCGTTGTTCTTCGTTGTATCAAGCTGACCATTAACGACAGTGCCGTAGGTGTAATCGAGTTTCAGAAGATCGGTCGTGTTCTGAACCTTCCCGAGCGCGATCTGGGTCGGCTGGAGCCGCGAGTTGAAGGCGGTCTTCTCCCAAGTCCCGTTGCCGAGTTGCATCGATGCGACCGCGCCGGCGGCGGTGTAGGTGAAATGGTTCGCGTAGTTCCAAAAGCCGTAATCGGCGTTCTTCTTGCTCTGCACCATCGACAGGTCTCCGTCATTATCGAGCACATTCCTGACCACCCTTCCCGACGGATATTTCTCTTCAACCATCGCGCCGGAGAGGTTGTATTTGTACTCCATCTCATTATAGACGGTCCCGTCCGTCGTCTGCCTGCTTTTTTTCACGCGGCCGAGCTTGTCGAACTCGGTCACCTCGGTCTTCGAGAAGCCGTTGTCGGTCTTCGTCAGATTTCCTTTTGAGTACGCAACGGACGGATCGTCATAGGTGAAGTTCACGTCATTTGTTGAATCCGAGTAATTCCGGACGGTCACCCGGTTTATCGGGTCATATGAATATGCGCTGATGTTCCGCGCGTCGGTCTTTGATGTCAGATTTCCGTTCGGATCGTAAGCGTACTGAATCGTGCCCGATTCAGGATTCGTCGCCGAGACAAGCCGCGAAAGCGCGTTGTAGACAAATGACCGGGTTTGCGAACAGGGGGCCACCGACGCCCCGCATTGTTCGGCGTTCGTTCCGGTTTGTGAAACCTCCGTCAGGTTATCGCCCGGATCGTATTGATAGTACGTCGGCTGGTTCGGCGCGGCGATCTCGCCGAGACTGCCGGCGGCGTTCGGCTCGTCGACCCTTGTCAATCGTCCGAGCGCGTCCGTTATCGACCGCCTCGATGCGCCCGCCGGATCCGTCACCGTCGTCGCATTGCCAAAGTATGATGTGGTCGTGACCGCGTTGTCCGGCGTCCTGACCTCGAGAATCCGACTCAATCGGTCGTAAGAGGTAGTTGTCCAGTATTCGGTTTCGTTCAGCAGCGGCCGGTATGGATTGGTAAAGCGCTTGACGCGTCCGAGGGCGTCGTATTCGGTTTTGACCGAAACATATCCGTCGCTCTCGATCTTTCTCGTTTCGGTCGTTCGCCGGAAACCGTCGTAGAAAACAATCGAATGTTGCCGGTTGTCACCCAGCTCGAAAAGGTCCGAGGTGGTTTCAAGCTTGCGCTCGGCATCCAGGTAAACGGTCGTTGCCTGCCGCACGAAGTCCGTGCCGACCGCGGTAACGGTCTGCGTCGGTCTTCCCAGCGGATCGTCGTACCGGATCTTGGTGATCACCCCGTTGATGTCTTCGGAGTTCACGACCGCTCCCGTGAAATAATCGTATTGCGTGTAGCCGATGATCCATCCCATCGCATTCGTCACAGACCGCGGGAAAGCAAACGTTAGCAAACCGCCGAGTTCCGTCGGAGCCGAATTCTGCTGCGCCTCAAAGTCCGGTGAACCGAAATTGTCAGTGAAATCGACCGTCGACGTGTTTAGGTTTGCGTCCGTTACGGCGATCGCGTTGCCGAGCACGTCGTATTTCGTCGTGACCGTGACTCCGCTTCCCGCGTCCGAAACGTCCGCCAGCGACGTGACGCTTGTCGGGTTGCCGCGCGTGGTGAAAGACGATCCGAACGCCGCGGTGTCGTGTCCGGTCACATTGCTCCGCGGTTCGAGAGGATTCGATGAGTATGAATCGTATTCGATCGTCGTCAACGAGAACTTCTGATTGCCGTCAATGTCGCCCGAAACCCATTTGCGCCAGGGCAGTTGCCGGAGAGTCGGGCCGGTCGCGGCGGTATAGGCCGCCGAGTCGATGTAATCGGTGTGGGTCCGGCGCCGGAACGCGCCCGGCGATCCCGTGCCGTAATCGTATTCGTAGAGGTCCGTTTGATTGCCGAACTGGTCGTACGCCATCTCGCGTTTCGCGACCTGGTTCGAATCGGCCAGCGTCGTGGTCACCCGCGTCACGACCGGATTGTTCGCCGGTTCCTGTTCAAGGCACGGCGACTGATAGTTGCAGAACGCGGCCCACCAGCTGACCGCAACGTTGTTCGTCCAAAGTAGCTCGGTCCGCTGCACAACCGTGCCGGATGAAGAGAACACCTCGGTCTTGTACTCCTTTCCCTGATTGAACGGGCCGGAATACGACGGATTGACGTAGGAGTCGAAGAACGACGAAATGACGTTTCCGTAGTAATAGTGCTTCGTTTTCGCCAGAAGATTGTCCGCATTGTCGCGCGACTCGACCGTCACCGTTCCGGTCTGTTGGTTTCTTGGGTCGCGGCTGTACGTTGTCCGCGTTTCGTAGTCGTTTCCTGTTCCGCCGTTTGGATAACTCCTTGATTCAAGGACACGGCGATATACCTGCCTCTGCGTTGTCAAACTCTCCAGGACACCGGTATCCGCGCCAAACCAACCCGCCGATGAAGTGAAACCGGGCCCCATGTCGTATTCGACCGCGCCGCCGTCCGGATTTTGGATCCGCGCGAGTTCGGCGTACGAGTTGTAATAGAAACGGTATTCGCGGCCATCGGGCAATTCGATCGATGTCACAACGTCCGGATTGACCTGATCGTTGTCGTTCCCGCTCATCGTGTTGATCCCGAGCGGTTCGAACAGTTCCGCCTTGGTCCTGATCGAATAGCCGGAACGCAGTGCGTTGGAGAGCGAATCGCGGTGGATGGTGATCGATTTTGATTGTCCGCCGAAGCCGGCGAACGTGATCCCGTTGGCGGAAAAGCTGACCTGCCGGCCGAGCGAGTCGGTCACCGTGTTTCCGGAAAAGGTGATCTTGTTGCCGTTCCGGTCTCGGATCCAGGCGACGCTTCCGGCGTCTATCCGGTACGTGATTCCGCCGCCGGTCCTCAGATAGCCGGACGGATTGAAGGTCTGCTTGAAGGTTGCAGGAGCGCCGACGCCGTAAGGCTCGGCATTCGAGCAATCCCAGTCGAGGATGTCCTGATCTGATTCGAAAACGGTACCCGAACCGTCGACCGAGGCAAAGATCTTGCCGCGATTGTAGCCGCCCTGTGCGCAGGTCCGCTCAACCTGAGGCTGGCCTTGGCTCTGAACGTCGCGGAGTTCGATCTCGGAACCGTCGTTCATCACGAATGACAATCGGGTCATGGAGTTGACGGTATGGGTTGCATAGGGTGTGATTTGTGCGGAATAGGGAAGAATCTTGGCCATCATCGCCTCCTGACCCATATGAAGATATGTATTCCACGTGTAGGCAGTGCTGTAATTGACGTTTCCCCACCGATAACTTGCAGCATGCCTGCCGATCATTACCCCTGGTGTGTACCCGGGCCGCGTGACCTGCGCCCCGTATCCAGAGAGCGACGGCTCGCCAGGTTCTGAGTTGAGGGACGGCTGAAAGGTACTCGACACATCGCACTGCGGTATGATATTGCACTGCCAGAAGTTGATGTTCTGATAGAAGCTCCAATTCTGGACGAACGTATGGTTGATCGTGTAGCCGGCTTCGCCGCGCCCACCGACTTTGAACAGGGGAATCGAGAGCGTGAGATTGCCGTTGTACGGATTGACCGCGCCGATACCCGGCGTGTTGCCGGACGGCTTGGTTCCCTGATTTGGTCCGATCACAAGCTGAGCGTCGGCGGTCGCGGCAAACAGAAGAGTGATCAAAGCGACTGCGAATGTGAGTTTATGTATTCTTAGTTCGAAGCCTGCGGTTATCCGTTTCATTTTCTTTACCTCATTTCAGGTCCTTGGGTGGTTTTTCCGATGGGTGATGACGACAACTGTAATCCGGCGCTACCTGCGGTAGAACGCCGGGACGGGGATGTCTCCGGCGGTACCGAACTGCTGCTGGCGAAGCGAGCCGTTGGTCGCCGACTGGCGGATGTACCAGGTGCCGTTTGATTCTCGCCAGACGGCGAGGTCGGTTTTGCCGTCGCCGTCGTAGTCGTTCTGGACAAGCTTGTCGCCGGAGATTCCCCATTGTGTTTGGGTGACGGTCCCGGTCGAGCTTTCGCGGATGTACCACTTCGTGTCGGAGGGCCGGAAGAGGGCGTAATCGGCGCGGCCGTCGCCGTCGTAGTCGGACGGGACGGGCAGGTCGCCCAGGGTTCCGATTACCGCCGACTGGGTTTGGCTGTTGCTGCTGTTGCGCGAGTAGAAGGTGTTGTTCGTCTCCCGACGGACGGCGAGGTCGGCGCGGCCGTCGCCGTCGTAATCGGCGGGCGCGGGCGTGTCGTCGGACAGTCCGTATTGCTGCTCGTAAACCTGATTCGTCGTGCTCAGCAGGATCTTCCAGACGCCGTTCGCGCCGTCCTCGTGATAAACCGCAGGGTCGGTCCGGCCGTCGCCGTCGAAATCGGCCTGCGCCGGAGCGTCGCCCGCCGCGCCGAGCGAGATCATATAGCTCGAACTGTCGGAACTGCGCATGATCCACCAGTCGCCCGAACGCCAAATCGCGAAATCCGTCTTGCCGTCGCCGTCATAGTCGCCGGGAACCGGCACATCGTTCGACAATCCCCATTGCTGCGAAGTCGACTGCTGGTTTGCTCCCAAGACCCACCAGACGCCGCTCGAAGGCCGCCAGACGGCGAGATCCGCCGGCGGAGCGGCGTTGGCATTGGCATCCTCGACGGCCAACAGTCTTTGGCCAGCGTAAATTAGTTCCTTCGAGAGCTGCGGAGCCGGCGTCGGCGAGGGGGTCGGCAGGAACGGATTGACGCGGCCGAAAAGGGAAGGCTGATACCCCGGAGCCTTCCGCGCGAGCATCTCGTCCTTCGCCGATTGTTCCAGAAAGCTCATCCCCGTGCCGAAGACGCCGAGGGCGACGACGGCGATGATCAACAGGAATAACCAATTGGGGCGTTTGGTGTCGAATGATTGATCGGTGATTTCGGATTTGGATTTCTGTGACATATTTCCTTCCTTTCGCGTAGGGCATCATTTGGGCCACGCGGCGCGACCGCACGATTGCGCGCGAAAACAAAAAAGCCGCGAATCTTATCGCGGCGCGGATGAATTTCGAATTGATTACAGTTGGCTCTATGGAATGCGCGGCTGGAATCGACTGGAATCGACTGGAATCGACTGGAATCGACTGGAATCGACTGGAATCGACTGGAATCGACTGGAATCGACTGGAATCGACTGGAATCGACTGGAATCGACTGGAATCGACTGGAATCGACTGGAATCGACTGGAATCGACTGGAATCGGACGACTCTCGTCCGCGAGGGTTTCAGTATTTGGAAGATTTCGCACTTTCGGCCTCCCTCAAAAAGGAGCTTCTGCTCTCTAAACCGCAAACTTCAGAACAAGTGAATCTAACCGACGTTGCCTTCTAATAGTTTTCTACGCCCCTTCGGTTTGAATGTCAAGAGGTCTTTTTCCGGACAAGCGTCAGTGCCAAACTTGCGACCGATTCGTGAAGCGCGTAATGATCGATCGATCGATCTTCGTCTTGCTCACGCATACCGGCGAGCTTTCGCGTACCGGATTCGAATGGCTCCGCTCACGCTCCGATTGTCAGATTCGAGCTATGAGCGGCGAGCTGTGAGCTGTGAGTCAGGAAAATGCCCGGTCGTTGAAATTGGGGTTTGTTCTTAGTTGTGAAACCGTTCACCGTCGCGTGAAACCGAACAAATGAGCGCTGCGGGCGGGCCTTCGGAAATCTGAATTTCTTGGCGACATTGAGCTCGGTCGCTCAATCCGGCATTTTGACGAGGTGATTGATCGGCGAATGGCCTTTGCCGATCATCGGTGCCGTGCGGATCGCGGCGTTGACGAAATCTTTTGCGGCGGCGACCGCGTCGACGAGCGATTTCCCGTTCGCGAGTCCGGCGGCGATCGCGGCGGCCAGCGTGCAGCCCGTCCCGTGTGTCGCGGTCGTTTCGATGAAATCGGCAGAAAAGCGATGCTCAACACCGTCGATAAAGAGAAAATCGAATGCCTTGCGCGCGTTCGAACCCGCATCCGTGTATCTGACCGCTTGACGGCGCGCCGAATTCCCGATTCCCGATTCCATGTCTCCTAAATCCGGAATCCCAAATCCCAAATCCGAATTCGCAACTCCCAAATCCCCAATCCCAAATCCCCAATCCAAAATCGAAAGATGTCCGCCTTTGATCAGGACCGCGCGCGCTCCGAAGTCGTGCATAATGTTCGCCGCGCGGACGATGTCGGCGAGCGATTCGATCTTCAGACCGGTGATCCGCTCCGCCTCGACCGCGTTCGGAGTGATCAAAATTGCGAGCGGAAAGAGCTTTTCGATCAATGATCCGAGTGCCGCATCGTCGATCAGGTCAAAGCCCGAAGTCGAACGGACGACGGGATCGACGACGAAGTTTTCGAAACCGAATTCCGACGCCATCGCCGCGATCTCTTCGATGATCCCGCGCGTCGGCAGCATTCCCGTCTTGACGGCGTCGACCTTGAAATCGTCGAAGATCGGCGCAACCTGCGCCCGAACGTTTTCCGCCGAAACATTCTCGGCGCCGAAAACTCCCTGCGTGTTCTGAAACGTGATCGAGGTCAGCGCCGCCGCACCGTAACAGCCAAAGGCGGCGAACGTCTTGAGATCGGCGATGATCCCGGCGCCGCCCGAAGGGTCGAGGCCGGCGATCGTCAACGCAATTTTGGGTTTCGGGATTTGGGATTTCATTTCGCGTTCAGTCGGGCAATGTTCTCCTCGCTGTTAAGAAATCGGATCGCGGCGAAACCGTCAGCGACTCCGAGGACATCCCCGAAGTTCGTTTGGTCGATCCCGCCCAGACCGAGAACCGGAAACGGTCTTACCTCAGCGAGAATTTCAGGAAACTCGCGCAACCCGGTCGGAGTTCCCTTCCCGGGAGTCGCAAAGACCGGACCGAAAACGGCGAAGTCGGCGCCGCTTTTCTTGGCATTGGCGATTTCTTCGCGCGAATGGGTCGAAACCCCGATCAGGAAATCAGACGGAAACACCGCGCGCAACGTTTCCGGCGAAACCGAGCTTGAAGTCAGATGAACTCCGTCCGCTCCGGCCGCGAGCGCGATGTCGGCACGGTCGTTGACAAGCAATTTGGAATTCGAATTTCGGGTGATCGTCGCCGCATCGGAAGTCAGTTGAAAGAGAAAGCGCGCCGGAAGACGCTTTTCACGGATCTGGATCAGCGAGATGCCGTTCCGGACGGCGCATTCGACGAGTTTTAGAATTCGCCGGGAACTTCCGGCGAAACCCGCGACCGTCGCCGAGCCATCGGTGATCAGGTAGATCAAAGGCCGCGGACCTAATTCATTCGTAAAGTTCGCCACCGTAGAGACCCTCGGGATGATCAACAATCGGCTGCGCCGGTCCCTTTTCCCTTTTGCCTTTTCCCTTTTGCCTTTTCCCTTTTGCCTTTTCCCTTTTCAAGCCTGACTGTCCCAGTCGTCGCCCTCGAGTTTGGCGACGCTCTCCTTGAAGTGAGCGATCTCCCAAAAAGCGATGAAAAGATTGAGGATTCCAAGCCCGCTGACGGCGCCGCGCACCCAGTTCGATGAAACCGCGCTCCTCAACAAGGGCAAGCCGGCTTTCTCCGATACAACCGCGAGCAGATAGTTGTCGCCCCATTCGCCGAATCCGTTCAGACGAAACCACGGCAACAGGGTGAGAAACATTCCCATCAAAAAGCAGAGCAGAATCAAAAAAATAACGGTAAGTTTCGCAACCATACCGCTAAGTATAACGTCAATTTCAGTTTAGAGACAAATTTCTGCCCGTTATGCAGGGCTTGGAGTATGGAGCGCTTCGAGTCGCTTCGAAACGTCGCGGTAATCGACGTCGACGGCGTAGATCTGTTCAAAACATTCGATCGCTTTTGATTGATCGCCGGCGAATGCGTAGCCGTTGCCCAATTCGTAGAGCATCGCGTGATTTTCCTGGGAAGTCAGACCCGGCGTTTCGAGCGAGCGCTTGTACCACATTATCGCGAGGTTCGGCATTTGCTTCTCCATAAAACACAGTCCGAGGAGATTGCAGCATTGGAAGAAGCGTCGCGAGCCGTCGTCCGGGCGGACGCGGTTCACGGCGTCCTGAAATCCCCGAATCGAGTCTTCGAGAAGTCCCATTTCCCGATACGCCGTCGCCGTGTGAAAGATCGTGTCGAAATCGTCGTCAACCGCAACTTTCGGCTCGTCAAGACCGAGTTCGCTACGAAATTCGTCCAGAAAATTTCCCGAAGCATTCGCCCCGAAGACCGGTGTCGGCTCGACCACGGGAATCCTCCGTGTTTCCGGCTTGACGGGTATTGCGGGAGTCTCATCGACGACCGCGACCGCCGGCATCTCCGATTCGATCGAAACGTCATCGGGCCATTGTTGGGTTTCGGTCTCGGGCTCGGTTTGCGCGATCCGAGCGCGTAGGTCATCAAATTCCGGACGATTCCCGAATTCATCTTCAAGCGCGGTAATCGAACGGTCGGCAAGTTCCATATAGCCTTGCCCGATGTAGAACTCGACGCTTTCAAGCTCTTGTGAAAGCCGCATTTCGGCCGCCGGACTCAATTCGGTTGTCGTTTCAACCGGTTTGCCGACTTCGGATGTTTCGCTGGGCGAATCGTCAAGCTCAACATCGCCGAACTCGGGAACGATATCCGATTCAGGAACGATCACCGACGCGTCTTCGGAAATCGCTGCGTACCCGTTTGAAGTTCCGTTCGTTCCGGCGAAACTCATTTCCGCGTCGGCCGCGAATCGCGGACTGTCGTTGATGTCCCTGAATTCGTCAAGCGGCACACGGTTGCCTTCGGGTTCAAAGTCGTCCCCGATATGGAAGTTCGAAAACTGCGGCGCAGGTTGGCGTACCGGAGCCAGTATCGGTTCAGGCGGGTCCGACATCGGGAAATCGCCGAGTTCGATCTTGATCTCCTGCAAGCGTTTCGCGTAACCGATCTCGTGGGGAACTATTAAAACCAGCTGACTCAACGCGTATTTTTCGTCATCGACCTGCTGGTGCAGGCGCGCGATCTCGGCGAGTCGCTCGAGTGCCCGACGGAGCTCACTTTCGTCACGCTGCCAACCGTGATAACGGACGAGCAGACGAAGGGCGTCGATCTGTTCAGGATCGCGGGCGACGATCTCGTTCGCCCAGCGCCGAAACTCCTCATGTTTTCCGCCGACGAGAAGATGTTCCGACGACATCGACAGAATTCGCGCTCCCGAAACGAGATCGCCGGATTTGATATACAGTTCGACGAGATCGATGAACTTCGGATAGTTCGCCGGTTCCTGCTCGACCAATCTGATAACGGATTCCTCGGCCAGCGTCAGGTTGCCGGATTCAAGGTGGCAATCCACCAGCAAATACAGGATCTCCCGGTTGTACGGCGACTGTTCGAGGATCTTCTCCAAACGACGGGCGGCATCGTCGGCATATCCAAGTTTGATCTGCGCCTTGACGTAACCGTTCAGCGCCGCCAGGTCATACTGCCGAATTTCGAGTGCGCGCGAAAATGCGGTCAGTGCGGACTCCATCTGCTCCGACGCGGCGAGACGAATCCCGGCTTCGGTGTAGGCCTTGGCGGCTTCGTCCTTCTGGCCATTTTGGAGACAGAACTCGGCGACTTTCAAATAGACTTCGGTATTGTTCGGATCGAGTTTGGCGATCTGTTTCCAGATCTCCAGCGCTTCGGCCTTTTTACCTTGCTTCTGATATTGATCGGCGAGGGCCGCATAGTGATTGCGGGCTTCGGCATTCGAACCTCGCGACTGGTGAAGCTGAGCGAGTTTTTCTAAGACTTCGGGCGAATGAGGATCGAGGCGCAAGAACTTGTTGTAGATCGCGATCGCCTTTTGAGCAAAACCCTGTTTGTTGTAGTGTTCGGCGACCTGCTTGAAACATTTCACGGCGTCCTCGGTTTCGTTGCCTTTGGCATAGAGGTCACCAAGAATGTTCAGGGTGCTGAAATCCTTCGGATCGGATTCGACAATTCTTTGATATTCGCTGATCGCCGCGCGAATCTTGCCCTGCGAGAGAAACCGCTCGGCATTCCGCATCGATTTTGTTTTGTCGAAGCTCATTGTGGATTAGACTTTTGCAAGAAACTGTATTGGTCTGGATAAGCGAGCAAGCGCTGTTAGATGGGACAAAAACAGCAGATGAAATTTCCGGTCCATCTACATTTAAGAAATTATCACGAAGTAACAAAATCTGTCAATGTTTTTTAACGTTGTTGTTTTCCGTCTTTGACTCGATATTTCGAATTGTGGTTTTGTGTTTTGCAACGCAATATTCTTAAAATCAGAGTGTCGAATTTGTTTCGTTCGAGCATTCAATTATATGCAGGCATTAATTTTAGCGGGAGGAAAAGGAACCCGGCTCAGACCGTTGACGGTTTACACGCCAAAGCCGATCGTGCCGTTTCTGAACAAACCTTTCCTGCTTTACCAGATCGAGATCCTGCGCCGTGCGGGCATCGAAGACATCACGCTTTCGCTGAGCTATCAGCCGGACAAGATCGAACATTTGCTCGGCAGCGGCGCGGAGTTCGGCGTCAACCTGCGATACATAACCGAACCGAGTCCGATGGGTACCGGCGGCGCGTATAAATTCGGTATCCACGACGAAAACGAAACGACGGTCGTTCTGAACGGCGACGTTATGACCGATGTTTCAATCGCCGATCTCGTCGAATTTCACCGGTCGAAGAACGCCGATGCGACGATTCTTCTGGCGCCCGTCGAAAACCCTTCCGCATATGGGCTGGTTCAGACGGACGCGGATCACAAGGTCCTGCGATTCCTCGAAAAGCCGAAAGCCGATGAACTCGCGAGTTTGACCACGAACACGATCAACGCCGGCATTTATGTACTCGAACCGTCAGTTCTCGAACTAATTCCCGCAGGTCGAAATTATTCTTTCGAATACAACGTATTCCCCGACCTGCTCGAGAAACAAAAGCGGTTTTTCGCCTATATTCTCGAAGGCGACTACTGGCGCGACATCGGAAATCCGGCAAGTTATCTTCAGGGACATCACGACTTTTTCGCCGGCAAGATTCGCGGTTTCGAAGTTGATCGAACGAAGGAATCGGAAATCGCCACGGCGGCCGTTATCGATTCGAACTCCATAATCGGTCCCGATTGCGTCGTTAAGCCGAATGCGAGGATCCTCAATTCAGTGCTCGGTGCGGGCGTCCACGTCGAGGAACACGCGATCATAGAGAATTCCGTGATCTGGTCGCACACGCGCATCGCCGGTTCGTCCGAGATCCGCGACGCGATCGTCGGCCGCAGTTGCCACATCGGCCGCAACGTGTCCGTCCGCGCGGGAACCGTGCTCGGAGACAAGACCTTGCTGACGGATTACACGCGGGTCTGAAGTTGAAGTTATTCATCGACAAGATCGTCATCTTCATCCTGACCGTGTCCGTCGCGGCGTTCCGGGGTTTCATCGGCGGATTGATGACCGCGATGGCGGTCTTCACGATGCGACATAAACCGATTTGGACACTAGGGTTTACGATGTTCTTTGCACTCTTTCACGCGGACGAGATAAAGGATTTTTACCGCGAACGAAACTGGATCGGATTGATCGGCAGACCCGCGGTTCTGTACGCGATCACCGCCGGGGTCGTTTCCCTGTTCGTTTTCGCTTTCGGCGGCATCGAAGCCGCCGACCTGTTTGACGCGATCGCGACACTTGTCATCGTTGGCGGATCGATACCGATCGCGCTTGGTTGGTTCGGGCTGAAGACGTACGGCAGCGGAACATCGCTGTATCGCGAACTCAGAGGAATCATCGATGGGCTGAAATCAGCCGGCGTTCTCTGGAAAACATAAAACAATGCCCGAACTTCCCGAAGTCGAACTGGTCGCTAGGTCGCTCCAAAAACTTGTCGGCGGCCGAACCTTTGCGTCTGTCGAACTCCGTCGCGAAAGGCTCGCTCCGGAGCATACGCCGGCGGATTTCGCGGCGTTGCTTGGCGGCGCTTCGATCGTTCGAGTCGATCGTCGCGGAAAACACATTCTGATCGAACTCGACAATCGACGGACGCTGATCGTCCACTTGCGGATGTCGGGCCGATTTATGCTTCTCGGCGCGGACCGCGAGGACCCGAAGTTCGCGCACGCCGTGTTTTATCTGGACGACGAAATGCGGCTCGTTTTCGAGGATCAGCGCCATTTCGGATTTATGCGGATCGTCGAAACCGATCTTCTCCAGGAAGCGAAAGAACTTAAGAAACTCGCGCCCGAACCGTTCTCCGACGCCTTCAACGCGGCGTACCTTCGATCCGTATTCAAGGATTCGAAACGCGCCGTCAAACTGGTCCTGCTCGATCAGACGCGCGTCCTCGGGCTTGGCAACATATATGCCTCCGAGGCGATGTTTCTCGCGAAGATCAACCCGAAACGACGGGCGTCTTCGTTCACGCGGCCGAAGACGGAGAAGCTCTTCGGGATGATCCGCGAAGTTCTTGCCGAATCGATGGCGCACGGTTCGACGCTCAACGTCGATCCGGAAAACATAGACGGAAGCTATTATGGCGGCGGCTATGAATCGGCGTGGCGCGTTTACGACCGCGAGAACGAGCCGTGCGTCGAATGCGAAACGCCGATCCGGCGCATCGTCCAGGGCGGGCGGTCAACATATTACTGCCCGAACTGTCAACGATGACCCGCAACGTTGACAAACCCAGACCGAAAACCGCAGACTTTTTTCGAGGATAAAACTAAATGACAAAACTGATCTTGACCGTCGCCTTTGCGACGTTGCTTCTTCTCCCGGCGAATGCACTCGCGTGCGCCTGCTGTGCTGAACACGGAACCTACTCGACCTGGACCGGCCGGCCGGCCGGTTATGATCTCGAAGTGATCGGCGGAATGAAGTTCGCGAAATCGGCGAATCTCATCCTCACCGAGGCGGAGTTTGAAGCGATCAAGGGACTCGAATCGCTGAAGGCGGATTTTTCCAACGAGAAATGGAGCGAGACGATCGATCAGTTCGACCTTGTCGCTTCATTCACCAAGAGCGTCTGGACGCTCAATCTCGCCACGAAAAGCGGCAAGAAAGGAACGCTTGTCCTTCCGCTTCCGGCGCAGCTTTCGAAGTTCAAAGTCGACATCCACGACGGGAAGCCGGGCGGCGCGGGCGGACCGCTTCTTTACAAGGAGTTCCGATTCAAGGGCACGGTCCGCAGCGGTTCGGGTATGTTCGGCGCCGGGATCGCTCCCGCAACGACCTACTTTCTGGTCTTCCAGGGCCGCGGAAACGGATGCGACAATACCGAAGATTTTTCGCACTGGCGTCTTGAGATCAGCGGCCGCAAGGCGCAATACGCTTTCTTCGGGCATCTCGATTCGGGTCCGGCAGAAGAGGAAGCGAAATAGCGCAGTTATGGATCCTTGCTTTTCAAGCGGGATCCGCGTGCGGTCGCCTATGAATTTGCTTGATCTGCACCGCGACGTTCGGCGAGTCGTTGCCGAAGGAATCCGAGCAGGTCGGTTTTGGGCCCATCTTCGCCGTTCACGGTTCGCTTTCGGCTTGACACCTACAAGCGTAAACCGCAGAATTTAAGTAACTTTTCGTGGTGAGTTAATGCGACTTGCGACCACGTTAAATAATCCGCTAAACAGCTAAACCGGACACTTTCAAACGAGTCTCGCTGTTGGCGAGGCTTTTTGATTTTCAAGTTGCGATTTTCGATTTGCAATTGCGTCTTTTGCGATTGCTTGAATCGACGGGAAATGGGGCCAAATCGGGCGGCGAGAATACCCAAGACGATTTCGGGTTCAAAAAACGCCGTCGATCCGATCGCAAATCGCAAATGGCAATTCGCAAATCAGATTATGCGTAACTTTCGAAATCTAATCGAGTCCGACGGCATTTACGTCTTTGACGGCGCGATGGGAACCCGCCTTTACGAGAAAGGCATCTACATCAACCGCTCGTACGACGAACTGAATCTCATCAACAAAGATCTGGTCCGCGAAGTTCACGAGGAATACGTTCGCGCCGGTGCGGAAATCATACAGACCAACACGTTCAGCGCGAACTATCATAAACTGCAGCAATTCGGGCTCGATTCGCAACTCCGCGAGATCAATCTTTCGGCGGCGCAGATCGCGCGCGAGGCGGCGGGAGAAAAGGTCTACGTCGCCGGAACGATCGGGCCGTTGGGAATGCGAATCGAACCCTATGGTTCGACATCTTTTGAAGAGGCGCGCGGTATGTTCAGGCAGCAGGCGGAAGCGCTGCTCGAAGGCGAGATCGACCTGTTCGTGCTTGAAACGTTCTCGGATCTGTCGGAAATTCAGCAGGCGATTCTTGCGGTCAAGGAAGCTTGCGATCTCCCGATCGTCGCGCAGATCGCGATTCAAACCGACGGCAACACGGTTTTCGGAGCGACGCCTGAGATCTTTACCCAACGGCTTGACGATTGGGGGGCCGACGTCATCGGACTCAATTGCAGCGTTGGTCCGGCGATGTTCCTCAACGCGCTCGAAAAAATGCGCGAAGTTACCGACAAGAAACTCTCGGCGCAGCCGAACGCCGGACTTCCGCGCGACGTCCAGGGCCGCCAGATGTATATGTGCTCGCCCGAGTATATGGCCGAATTCGCGCGCCGGTTCATACAGGTCGGAGCCAGTTTTATCGGTGGCTGCTGCGGCACGACGCCGGCGCATATCAAACTCCTGGCGGACGCGATCCGTTCCGTTTCGCCGCGACAGCGTCCGCATCATTTCGTCAAGCACCCGGTGACGGTCCAGGAACTCAAGCCCGAAGACGTCAAGGTCGTGGCGGCCGAAGAGCGGTCAAAATGGTCGCGCAAGATCGCGCGCGGCGAATTCGTGACTTCGGTTGAAGTTTTGCCGCCGAAAGGCTGCGACGCCGAAAAAACGCTCGAATCGATCAGGCTGTTGAAAACCGCCGGCGTTGACGCCGTCAACATCCCCGACGGCCCGCGCGCGCAGACACGTATGAGCGCGCAGGCAATGGCGGTGCTGGTCGAGCGCGAGATCGGAATCGAGGCGGTGCTTCATTACTGTTGCCGCGACCGGAACCTGCTCGGGATGATGTCGGATCTTCTCGGCGCGGCCGCGCTAGATCTTCATAATCTGCTGATCATAACCGGCGATCCGCCGAAAATGGGGCCTTACCCTGACGCGACCGCCGTGTTCGACATCGACGCTATCGGCCTGACGAATATGGTCAACCGACTCAATCACGGGCTCGATCTCGGGAACAACCCGATCGGCCGTCCGACGGCTTTTTCGATCGGCGTCGGCGTAAATCCGGGCGCGGTGAATCTCGACGAGGAGATCAAACGTTTCGAATGGAAAGTCGAAGCGGGCGCCGAGTACGCGATCACGCAGCCGGTTTTCGATACCGCACAATTGAGGCGTTTTCTCGAGCGCATCTCGCACGTCAAGATCCCGATAATCGCCGGAATTTGGCCGCTCATCAGTTACCGCAACGCCGAATTTATGCATAACGAGGTTCCGGGCGTCAACGTTACGGCCGACATTCTCGATCGAATGCGCGCGGCGTCTGAAAGGGGCAAGGAAGAGGCGCGCGACGAAGGCATTGCGATCGCCCGCGAATCGCTCGCGGAGGTCCGCGACATCATCGCCGGCGTTCAGGTATCGGCGCCGTTCGGCAACGTCAAATATGCGCTTCAAGTTTTTGAGGTGCTGGACGAGTTTAAGAAGTAGCAAAAAGACGAGCGGCAGCGTTAGAAATCAGACGATTCTGGCTGCCGCCTCGATATCCAAAAAAGCCTCACATTTCGGCGACAGCAGCGTCAAAAGTCGGCGGGCCTTTACATCCGGGCAGCAGGCCGCGAGAGTTTAGATGGCCAAATTTCACGATCAGGCAAAATCAGCGTGATGAAGTCGGATGATCGATAACCTTCACGATTCCTCGCTCTAAGCCGGCCGGATTCGGTGTCGGCGGCTCAACCAACGAAAATCGATGATTGAACCGGTCGCCGACGATCGATGAGTCCTGCCACTCGTATCGCATTATCGCGCCGTCGTGGAACTTGTAGAGCCTCTCGATTCGCGCGGCCTCATAAACTGTCGTCTGTTCGGCGGCAATCATCGACATTTCGTCGCGCATAATGATTTCAACGTATTTTTCGGCGGACATAAGCATTTGTAACTGAGAACTGAGAACTGAGAACTGGGAACTTGGAACTTGGAACTTGGAACTTGGAACTGAGAACGGAGAATGGAGAATGGAGAACTGATAAGTGAGATCTGAGAAGTAAGGGCTGAAGAGTGAGAATTGAGAAATCATCTCGGTTCTCCGTTCTCCGTTCTCCTTTCTCACCTCTCAGTTCTCATTTATCATTTCTCAGTTCCAAGATCTCACTTCTCACTTCTCACTTCTCACTTCTCACTTCTCACTTCTCACTTCTCATTTCTCATTTCTCACTTCTCACTTCTCACTTCTCACTTCTCAGTTCTCACTTCTCACTTCTCATTTCTCAGTTCCAAGTTCGAAGTTCTCCATTCTCAGCTCTCACTTCTCAGTTCTCAGTTAACAAGGACGATCTTCCCGAAGGCCTTGTGTTCGATTACATCGTGATGCGCCTGCGCTGCGTCATCGAGTTTCAGGCGTTTGCCGACGACCGGCTTCAGATATCCCTTTTGCAGACCCTCGTAGATCGCGACGTGGATCGCTGACATCGTTTCCGGCTTGGCGTTGAACAACGAGAGTCCGAGAATGCTCGCGTCTTTGCCCATCGTCAGGCGCGGGTTGAAGTCGAGGCTTCCGCGGTTTCCGATAACGACGATCCGGCCGAACATTCTCAAGACTTCGAAGTCCTTGACCAGATTGACGTTAGCAAGCATTTCGAGAACAATGTCGACACCTTTGCCGCCGGTGGCCGCGAGAATCTCATCGAGATAACTCTCGCTTGTGTGATCGAAGACGAAGTCGGCTCCCTGCTGTTTCGCGAGGCTCTTGCCTTCCTCCGAACTCGCCGTCCCGAGGACCGTCAAGCCCGCGTGTTTCGCCCACTGAATCGCCGCGATGCCGACTCCGCCCGACGCTCCGTGAATCAAAACGGTCTCGCCCGGACGGGCATTTGCCTTTTCAAACAATCCGCGCCAAGCGGTTGCGTACGGGACGAAAACACCCGCGCCCTCATCGAAATCGACGTTGTCCGGCAAGGCGTGAACCTGTGACGCTTCGCACAATGCGAATTCCGCGTATGTTCCCGTCACCGCGCCGGCGAGATATACGCGATCACCGGGTTTGAAGTCCACGACCGCCGCACCGACCGCTTCGACGATCCCGGCGCCGTCTTTTCCCGGCGTGAACGGCAACGTCGGCCGTATCGCGTGAAGGCCCGAGCGGATGTACGTATCGACCGGATTTACACCGGCGGCCTCGACACGAACGAGAATCTGCGAGTCGCCGACCTTCGGAGTGTCGACGTTCGTAAGCTTCATCACCTCGGGAGGACCAAATTCCGAAACAACAATTGCTTTCATATTTGGATCTCTGCCACAAACAAAACGAATTTCACGAACCCAACGATTCGTGAAATTCGTGATACCTCGCGGCAAACAAAACTAGACGTATTTTCCAACCATTTCGGCGAGTTTCTCGCGGCTGATGTTGCCGCCGACGTAGCGTTCCTGCTCTTCGCCGTTCTTGAAAAGGATCAGCGTCGGGATTCCGCGGATTCCGTAACGCTGCGGAACGTTGATGTTCTCGTCAACGTCCATCTTGAAGACCTTAGCCTTGCCCTCAAACTGTTCGGCGACCGCATCTACCGTCGGTGCGATGACGCGGCACGGACCGCACCATTCAGCCCAAAAGTCGACCAAGACCGGCTGATCCGAACCCAAAACATCCGTTTGAAAGTTCGAATCGCTAATTGCATTTGTAAAATTTCCCATTTGATATCTCCTATGAATATGACGTTTATTATAACCGCCGATGGTTTTATTCCGCAAAACCGAATAAACTGTAACCTGTCCGGTTACAAATGTCAAACACCTCTAATTGAAGTCGTTCTCGAGCACGATCCGATAGCGTGCCTTGCCGCTTTCGAGATGTTCGAACGCTTCGTTGATGCGCGACATAGGGAATTTTTCGGTGACCGTCTCGATCTTGTGGCGCGCGCAGAATTCAAGCATTTTGGCGACCACGCCGGGACTACCGGTCGCCGTTCCGCTCAGACTTTTTTGGTTCATTATGAGCGAAAATGCTCCGACCGGTATCGGTTCGAGGACCGCACCGACGACGTGCAGGATGCCTTTTGGCGCGAGCGCGTTGAAATAAAGATCCCAGTTCAGCGAAACATTGACAGTCACGAGGATCATATCGAATTTGCCCGCGAGCGACGCAAGCGCTTCATCGTCGCGAGTGCCGACGACAAAGTCCGCCCCGAGCTTTTTGAGTTCTTCGGTTTTCGAGGCGTTGGATGTGAACGCCGTAACCTCGCAACCCCATTTGTCCGCGAACTGCAGCGCGAGATGTCCCAGACCGCCGATTCCGACGACGCCGACCTTGTCCGTCGGTTTAATGCCGAGTTGAACGAAAGGGTTGAACACTGTGATTCCGCCGCAGAACAGCGGTCCGGCCTTTGACAGATCGAGAGCGTCAGGCAGTTTCACTGCCCATTCCCAGTTGCATCGCAGGCGTTCGGCGAATCCACCGTGACGCGCGACGATCGTCTGTTCCAGTTTGCGGCAGTTGATCTGATAGCCGTTCAGGCATTGATCGCAGCAATTGCAACTTCCGGAATTCCACCCAAGACCGACCTTGTCGCCGACCGCGACGCCTTTTGCATAGCTGCCGACGGCGACGATCTCTCCGACGGCTTCGTGACCGCCGACAAACGGATACTGCGTGATTCCCCAATCGTTGTTCAGCATCGACAGATCGGAATGGCAGATCCCGCACGAATGCACTTGGATCTCGACCTGTTCGGAGCCGAGTTCCCCGGCGTCGAAATCAAAACGATCAAACTTCCCTCGCGGTTCCGCGGCCGCATATGCCCGTACCAAGTTGCTCATATTATTTGTAGTTTTCGCAAATCTAGTTTGTGCAGTGTGATTGAGTATAAACAATCGAACCGGAGTCCGCACGGAACGGACTCCGGTCGATTCTCGTTGCTCAATGTTCAGGCCGGACTAAGTTCGGTTGCAGGATCAGCATCGACGTCGGGAAGCAGGTAGTTCAAAAGCCTCTCCACAAAAGGGATGAGTCCGACAGAACCAAGGACTCCGAGGATATTGAACATCAAATGCGCATTCGCGATCTGATACTTGATCTCGCTTCCGCTCGACACAGATTCGACCAGCGCAACGAACGGCACACGAAGCAAGAGACCGCAGACGATCACGCCGATCAACCCTAATGTGATTTCCATAATGTTCGAATATTTACTTTTACTTCAAGATTCATAATCGTATCATCCGACGCCGGTCGGGTTGTTACAAATGTCCTACTTTTGAGTTTTCGGTCGTGGTGAGGGGCGAATCAAGGTTCCCGGTTCGGCGCCTGATGTGAACCATTCGAAAGTAACGACAACGCGGCGAACCTTCCGCGCGCCTGCGGCTTCGAATCTCCGGCGTCGTTTTTGGTGAACCATCCGAAGTGAGAGATAATAATTGAATATGCGGAAAAAACTACTATTTCTAATCCTGTCCGTCGCGATGACGGCGGCTACCGTTGCAGCTCAAAACAAGTTCGAAGGCTACAATATCTTTCTTGATGCGCCTGAAAATCACCGGGCCGCGACGTGCGCGACAAGATTCGCGCCGCCGACCGTGAGCGTCACAATTGCAGATCTCGATCCGGCAACGCCGATGAATGTCCGCGCCTGCGACGGTTCGGGGACGACGGTCACAAAGGGTTCAGCTTCGACGGCCTCAATGCGCGTGAACTCAAATAACCTGAAATGGTGTTTCCAGGGGGAAGACAAAAAGTACCGGATCTCGTTTTCGGGCGACCAGTATGTCAGAACGGTGATCTATGACTGGATCGCGACGCCGGACGAAAAGACGCTCGGCGAATACAACATCCGGGATTTCGGGGCTTACGGCAACGGCCGCAACGACGACACATTGGCGGTTCAAAGCGCGCTCGCCTTCATCGCCTCGCACAACGGCGGCGTGTTGTATTTTCCCGAAGGCGATTATCAGATCGGAAACGTCCCGGGCTTTCGCGGCCTGACTCTGCCCTCAAACATCACGATCCGCGGCGCAGGCGGACTTCATTCGCAGGCCGCGACGAGCGATCTGATTCGCCGCAGCGCGACCCGCATCTTGCTGACGACCGCCAGACAGTCTCTGTTCAAAATCGGCGAATGCACGGAAAAGGTTTCATTTGAGAACATCGAACTGTCTTCCGTTACCGGATTGCCGATGACCAACGGCGTCGAAGCGCTCGGTGCATACACCTCAACGCAAAACGTCTATTTCGACAACGTCGCGTTCACCGCGTTCTGGCGGGGGATTTATGCTCACGGACTGCCCCAGACGAATCTCAACTGGCAGTTCGATTACATAAAGATCCGCAATTCGCGTTTTGTTTACAACACCGACACGGCGATCTACTGCGACACGCGCAACACCGACTGGAAGATCGAAGGGAGCGAGTTCATCAATCCGGCCCGCACCGCGACCCAGGCGGCGAATTCAATGCATTTCGAACGCGTCGGAATGGTAACGATCCAGGACACATTCGGCGGCGGATACTCGAATGCGCTCGGCGGGACGTTCATCAATATCCTCGACAGCGGAAATCTGACGGTAATCGGGTCGCAAACGGAATCGATGACGAATTCGCTCGTTTACAACGAAGTTCAGAATCCCGACGCCGGCGATTACTCGTATCCGATAACTTTCGTCAATTGCATTTTCGGCGATCCGATTGTTTTCAAAGCACGCCGGACGTTTGTCTCGGTCGGAAGTATGTTCAACGCCGACACGTTCCGTGCCGACGAGCGCGTCCGTGTCTATTCGACGGGCGACAGATTTTGTTACGACGGCTATACATTGGGATGCCGCGGCGCCGTGAAGCAGAATTTTGACAAGGCGACGATCATCTTTATGACCGGGCAACCCTCTGACGGACGCGTCGTCGGACATCCGACATATTTCGGGACCGACGTCCAGTTCGGCGCTCCGGTCCAGATGCCGATTTTCGCCCAGAACGCTCTTCCGGCCGGAAAACCAAACGGCTCAATGGTTTACTGTTCGAACTGCAAACGTGGTTCGACACCCTGCCAATCCGGCGGAAGCGGCGCGCCGGCAATGGTCGTCGCCGGACAATGGAGCTGCCTGTGACGATTTGGGATTGGCGATTGGCGATTTGCGATTTGGCGATTTGCGATCTGCGATTTGGGGCTTTGAAAAACCGACATAGCGGAAGCAGATCGCGTTTCCCTTAGAACACAGATTGGCGGGATGGAGCGGATTCGTTTCAGTCAATGGGAACAGAAAGGAATCTCGGGAGACGCTGTTTCAAAGCTCCCGATTCCAGATTCCAGATTCCAGATATTCCAGAATCGGTAGCTTTTGAGTTAATCGCGTCTGACACCCGGGTTCCGTTCCGCTTCACGTGCTGCTATCGCAAGTTCGTGTTCTCCGCCCACTTAATCGTTTTTCCGAGTGGCTCCTTGATTCTTTGAATCTGGATTTTGGATCTTCGATCTCGAACTCTTGGAATCTGGATTTTTGGAATTACCGCTTGCCGTCTGAGTTCTCAGCTCTCAGTTCCCACTTCTCAGTTCTCACTTCTCTCTCGCGCGATTTCTTCGACCGCCTCCAGTAATCTCTCGATTTCCTCACGGGTCGTGTAGATGCAGCAACCGATCCGCACAAGTCCGACGTCCGCGAGCCCGAGCTTTTCAACGACCGTCGTCGCGTAAAAATCTCCGTTAGACGCGAAAATGCCCTTTTCGGCGAGTCTAACGGCGACCGTCTCGGAATCGACGCCATCAATGACGAAAGACACGGTCGAAGTGCGCGGCATTTCGTAATTTGGCCCAAAAAGCCTCACACCACCGATCGCGGTCAGTCCGTTCCAAAGCGCCTCCGTCAATTCGAGCTGCCTTTCGTGAAGTTCGCGAAACGAGTTCTGAAGCCGCTCGCGCCTAGTCGCGCCGTCAGCGAGCGACGCCAGAAAATCGACGGCGGCACCGGCGCCGGCGATCGATTCGTGGCTTTGCGTTCCGGTTTCGACCCGATCCGGAGAGTTTTCGGGCGCCGGGCGAAGTTTTGGAAAGTCGATCGCACGCAACAATTCGCCCCGACCGAAGAGAATTCCGATGTGCGGTCCATAAAATTTGTAAGCCGAACACGCAAGAAAATCGCAGTCGAAATCGCGGACGTCGACCAGATTATGCGCGGCGTAATGAACCGCGTCGACAAAACTCAAAACTCCGGCCTCGCGCGCGAGCCGACAGGCGTGCCGGACGTCCGAGACCGTTCCCAAGGCATTCGACGCGGCTCCGATCGCAAGCAGTTTGGTCCTTGAGTTCAACAACGACCCGATCTCGTCGATATTGAGCGTTCCGCTTTCGGGATCCATCGAAACAAAGCGCAGTTTCACGCCGCGTTCCTTTTCGAGAAAACGCCAGGTGTCAATGTTCGCGTGGTGATCGAGTTCGGTGCAAACGATCTCATCTCCCGGTGAAAACTCTCTTCCGAGCGCCCGTGAAAGATGAAACGTCAGCGACGTCATATTCTGGCCGAACGCGATCTCGGTCGGTGCCGCATTGAGAAAATCGGCCAGCGCTTCGCGCGAACGTTCGATGATCGCATCGGTCTCGCGGCTTGTCGGAAACGCCCAATGGGAATTGGCATTGTGGTTGAGCAGGTAATCCGACATCGCATCGACGACGACTTGCGGAACCTGCGTTCCGCCCGGGCCGTCGAAATAGGCAACCGGAAAACCGTTGTGAGTCCGCGCAAGGGCGGGAAACTGCGAGCGAATTTTATCGACAGAATGAACCATATGGATTTGGGATTTGGGATTTGCGATTTGGGATTTGGGATTTGGGATTTGGGATTTGGGATTTGGGATTTGGGATTTGCGATTTGCGATTTGGGAATACGGATTTCGCCAAATCAAACCGCACCGAATCCGATAGTGCGAACATCGCAAATCCGAAATCCCAAATCCGAAATCCCAATTCCCAATTCCCAAATCCCAATTCCCAATTCCCCAATCGGCCTACTCGTCGCCGTCGTCTTCAATCTGAAGGAGCGAGGCGCTGGTGACGAGATCTTCCTCGCCCGTTCGAATAAGCATCACACCCTGCGCGCTGCGGCCTGTCTCGCGGATCTTGTCAACGCCGAGACGAATCAGTTTCGCCTGCTGAGTGATGATCATTATCTCCGAATCGTCCTTGACCGGAAACGCCGCAACGACCTTGCCAGTCTTGGCCGTCGTCTTCATATTGATGACGCCCTTGCCGCCGCGTTTCGTCAGACGATAGTTCGCCGCCTGGGTCTGCTTGCCGTAACCCTGTTCGCTGACCGAAAGGATACGTTCAAGCCCTTCGGGCGCGATCGCGCAGACGGCGACGCAGAAGTCGCCCTTTCTCAGATTGACGCCGCGCACCCCGCGCGCGACGCGGCCCATCGGACGAACGTCGGTTTCATTGAACCGAACCGCCATTCCGTCGTGCGTTGCGATCAGGATCTGCTGCTTGCCGTCGGTGCGTATGACGTCGAGCAGTTCGTCGCCCTCGTCGATGTTGATCGCATTGATCCCGTTGACGCGTATGTTCTGATACTCCGAAAGCGCTGACTTCTTGATCACGCCTTCCTTTGTGACCATCATCAGGTAGATCTCTTCGCTGAAATCGCGCACCGGCATCACCGTCACGAGTTTGCGCTCCGATGAAAGCTGAACGAGATTGACGACGGCCTTGCCCCGCGCCGACGGATCGGCTTCCGGGATCTCGTGGACCTTCATCTTGAAGACCTGTCCGTCGTCGGTGAAGATCATCAGATAAGCGTGCGTCGAGGCGATAAACAAATGCTCGACAAAATCGTCGTTCTTTGCCTTCGCGCCGAGCCGGCCCTTCCCGCCGCGGCCCTGTTTTGAATAGATCGAGACCGGCGTCCGTTTGATGTAACCGGCGTTCGTCACGGTGATCGCGACTTCTTCGTCGGGAATCAGGTCCTCGATGCGGAATTCGACTCCGGCATCGACGATCTCGGTCCGCCGCGCATCGCCGAAGTTCTTTCTGATCTCGGCGAGTTCGTCCGCGATGACCTGCCGCAAAAGCTGCTCGCTGGCGAGGATCGCCTCGAGTTCGGCAATATGCTTGAGGATCGCTTCGAGTTCGTCGATGATCTTCTGACGCTCGAGAGCGGACAGTCTGCGAAGCTGAAGGTCGAGGATCGCCTGCGCCTGAATGTCCGAAAACCCGAGCGCGCCGACGACGCGTTCGAGATCCTTGAGGAATCCCGCAAGCGTTTTGTCGGTCGGAATTCCGCGCCAGTTCTTGACCTCGTGAAGCGTCGCGAGATTGTTCGTCAACCAGCCTTTGGCCTCATCGACAGAACGCGAATTGCGGATCAGCGGAATGATATAGTCGAGCGCGTCGATGGCCTTGTTCAGGCCTTCCAAAATATGCGCTCTTGCCAGCGCCTTTTTCAGTTCGTACTTCGTGCGTCGCCGGATGACCTCGCGCCGGAATTCGATGAAATGCTCAAGTATCTCCTTGAGATTCATCACCCGCGGCTCGCCGTCGACGATCGCCAGGTTGATGATGCCGAAGGATGACTGCAGCGGCGTCAGTTTGTAAAGCTTGTTGAGAACGACCTGCGGAACCGCATCGCGCTTGAGTTCGATGACAATCCGCATTCCCTCGCGATTCGATTCGTCGCGGAGTTCGGAAATGCCGTCGAGTTTCTTCTCGTGCACGAGTTCGGCGATCTTCTCGATAAGCCTTGCTTTGTTGACCTGATACGGAATTTCAGTGACGACGATGGCGTCCTTTTCACGGTCGCCGCGACCGACGCGGTCGATCGCCGCACGGGCCCGCATCTGAATGATCCCGCGGCCTTCGCGGTAGGCGCGGTGGATCTCTTCGCGGCCGTAGATAAAACCGCCGGTCGGGAAATCAGGCCCCGGTACGATCTTGATGAGTTCTTCAATGGATGTTTCCGGATCCTTGAGAAGCGCGCTCACAGCGTCAATTATCTCCGTCAGATTATGTGGCGGAATCTTCGTCGCCATCCCGACCGCGATTCCTTCCGAACCATTGATCAGCAGGTTCGGCACGCGCGTCGGCATAACTTTCGGCTCGCTCAGCGACTCGTCGTAGTTCGGCTGGAAATCGACGGTTTCCTTTTCAATATCGGCAAGAACCTCGTTCGTGAGCTTCGCCATACGGACTTCGGTATTGTGATTGACGAAGCCGTTTGCGACGAACGAATGACATTTGCTGTCGACACGGATCGAATAGACCTTTTGTTCGCCGGCGGATGTTATCGACTCGATCGGCGAGAAAAGGTAATTCGAAATCGCCAGCCCATTCAGGAACTTGAACTCGCTTTCCTGCACTACCGTTTGGAGTTTTTCCAGGGAACCGAGCAGTCGCGGCATCCGATCGAAGTTGTTTCTTTCAAGCCACGTCCGGCCTCCCCGCAATTCGCGCGACCGGACGAACGATGCAACAAACGGCACGTAATCTGTTCTTGACAGCACTCTGCCGGTCATCTCCGACAGAACCCGGTCAAGCGCTTCCGATTTTCGATTCGAGAAAAATCCTATCTTCTCCCGAAAGCGTTCGAGGTTCTCCTTTCCATTGATACACAACCGGAAAGTGCTGCGACCGTGCTTGGCATCACTGTATAAATTCGCCCCGATCCCAAATCGCAGAAGCAGAACCTGCGTCTGATGAAGCAGTTCCCGGCTGACAGATGTCAACGTCACGCGCATCAGACTTTTCGCTGATCTTTCGACCGCGCCATCTCCTTCGTACATGCCGCGGAGGAAAGCCGCGACGACTTTTTGCGGAGACGCGAGGATCGCCGCGGGTATTTGCTTTTCCCGCGATTTGCCGTCAAGGCCAAGATTTGAAAGAAGTCCGACGACCTGCTGACTGACGACCTGCATCTGCCACCACTTCTTCTTACCGTACGAATTCGGCTCCCTCAGCCACCGATGAAGCTTGCAGGTCGGAAAGCATCGCTCGAACGCGCTTACGAATTCGTCGGCAAATTCTCCTTCGCCGTTCCCGAATTCGATGCGATCCTTTTGAAGGGTTCCCTCGGCGACCAAAGCTCCCAGCAGAAACGCGAGATCTTCGCCGAGTGTCTTCGGCAGCTGATGCCGGACTGTTCGCGGATTCTCGAATTCGGGCACAAAACTCGCCAGATCCAATTCACTTTCGGGCCAGAGCTTTTCGCTGCGATCGATGACAAGGAAATCCCCGTTTTTCAAATCGCCGATCATCTTCCAAACAAAACGGGGGCGGTTATCGCGTGCCGTTTCCCAAACGAGCAACGGGTGATTTTCGGTTCCAGTGATCTCGAAACCGAGCTTGGTGCGAACCGTCTTCACCGGGTGCTCGCCGCAATCGAACCACTTGCTCGCCGAATTGATATTTTGATGATGCGACAGGACGTTGACCGTGATCTCTTCCCGGTCCGAAAGTTCCCCGATCTTTACCAACCCGCGATTTGTAACCGTAAGTGTTTTGCCTACAACACAATACCGCATGGCCGCCGCGTTGTCGCCGTCGATACTGCCGAAGTTTCCCTGTCCGTCGACCATCGGGTAGCGGAGCGAGAAATCCTGCGCCAGCCGGACGACCGTGTCATAGACCGCAGTGTCCCCGTGCGGGTGGTACTTACCGATAACGTCGCCGACGACGCGCGCGGATTTCTTGTACGGTTTGTTGTAGGTATTGCCGAGTTCGTGCATCGCCCAGAGGACGCGCCGGTGAACCGGCTTGAGCCCGTCGCGGACGTCCGGAAGCGCGCGGCCGATGATCACGCTCATTGCATAATCGAGGTACGACCGCCGCATTTCGTCCTCAATATTAATCTGATTGCGTTCGATAAGATTATCCATTTATTTTTTGATGAATCCTGTAAGTTCTTTTGTTAGATGGGTTTCAACAAAAGGCGTGAACATAAAAAGTTCTGGAATTAAATCCAATTTAATTGTATCCTTATTTTACAGGCTTGGAGCCTGTTTAGCAAACTATCGAAAGTCGGCTTAAAACGCCGGAATCCGGACTTTTCGGCCTCCTCAACAATCCACTCTGCGACGAAAGACAGTCCTGTTTACCGAGGCTTTTTCAATGTATACGAACACTCAAGTAAGCGAAAAAGAAGCACGGCGGATTCAACGCCTGGCGCTCGCTTTGCCCGTCCGCGTCGAAGGAAAGATCGACCGCACGGTTTCGTGGAACGAGATCACACGTCTTAAGGACGTTTCGGCGTTCGGGGCCGGTTTTCATCTGAACCGACCTGTCAAGCGCGGTCGACTGGTCGTCTTGACCCTACCGATGCCGCGGCAACTTCGCTGTTTCGACCATATGGAACCGCAGTATCGAATCTGGGGACTCGTTCGGCGCTGTATCTCAATCAGCAGCAACCTGACCCCCGAACAATACGCGATCGGCCTCGCGTTCATCGGAAAGGATCCGCCGAACGGGTATTTCGACGATCCTTCAAGACTCTACGAGATCGTCGAACGACCGGAGGACAGCTTCTGGCAGATCACCGAAGCGCCGGACCGGCCCGACGAAAACGAACTTCCGCGTGAGCTCCGACGGCATTCGCGATATCCGATCCCGGTCAGCTTTCTCCTCGAAACCCTTGACGACGAGGGCAACGTCACGGCGGCCGAGATGACGGTGACGGAAAATATTTCGCTCGGCGGCGCGGCGGTGTTTACGTCGCTGGAGACTCACGTCGGCTCGTTCCTGCGAGTTACGAGTGAACAGTACAAGACGACGATCATTTCGGTCGTCCGCGGAAAACGTCTGGGTCCGGACGGGATTCCACGCCTTCACATCGAGTTCATCGACCACTTCTTCCCGCTCGAAGGAATCGAATGAAGTTCAATTCCCGAAATCCGGATCAAGTGCGTCTCAAATTCGCGCTGGTTACCCCATTCCCAGTTGTCTGCATTCAGGAAAAAGGAGTATGAAAGTGAACCTCAACGAATTACCGGATCTTCGGAAATCCGACCGGATGTATACCACGTCAAGCACACTGGTCAAAGGCAAAGACGCGGAAGGCTCGGTTTGGAAAGAGCACACCGAAGCAATTTCTTTCTCACGTACCGGCGCCGGATTCTTTTTGAAACACGATTGCCACCCGGGCCAGTTGTTGTCGTTGCTCGTGCCTCTTCCAAGGCACCTGAGAGCATATGACCAGGAGCGGGAACTATACCGAGTTTGGGGCGTTGTCCAACACTGCCAGTATTTGTCTGAATCCTGCAGTTTTCAGGTTGGCGTGGCATTCGTCGGAAGAATCGAGCAGGACGACTATCAGCTTGATCCGAAGAAATGGTACCGCATCGTCGGGATTGCCGAAGACGGGCTTTGGAAGATAACAGAGACGACACGGCCATTCATCACGAGAAAGTTCTCACGATTCCCATTCAGGGCCGATGTCACAATATCGGCGGTCTCCGATGAAGATAGTCCTGCTGCGGAAACAGAATCCGTTACCGAGAACATAAGTCAGCGCGGGTCGGCGGTTCTTTCGACGCTCGATGTGAACATAGGCGATTGCGTTCGGTTCACTCTCCAACAACCTCAATTCTCTGTACTTGCGGTGGTTCGGAACCGTCGGAGCCATCACGATAACGTTAACCGAATCCACCTCGAATTCGTCACGGCAGATTTTCCGATCAAGGAGGTGCCGTCTCACGATGTGCCGGAAGACGTTGCGCAAGCCGACGATGAAACAAATGCCCCGCCGAGCAAGCAAGAGGCCGCAGAAGACATTAATGAGCGGCAACACTGAAATCCGACGCCGTTGTTCCCGAATAGCGCTCTCATTACCGACCGTTATCTCGGTGCGAACGCCTGAAACATCGATTCAACGCGAGATCACTGGATCGGTCAATGTCTCGCCGTACGGAATGAGTTTTTACTTCAGGCGACCGCTCGAAGTTGGCCAAATAATACTTGTCTCGCTTCCGCTTCCGACGCAAATGAGGCGTTTCGACGAAAAGTCGGATGAATACTCGGTCTGGTCGGTCGTTCGCTTCTGCCGTTCCGTACTGATGAACTACAAAGAGGCTCACCAGATCGGCGTCGCCTTCACCGGGAAAGATCCGCCGCCGGGCTACCTTCGAAACCCCTTTTGCCTTTATGAAGCTTCGGGATACGATGGTGACGAGTTCTGGAAAGTCACGGAAACCGGTTCGACAATGAACCGACGAAGACACCTGCGCTATGCTCTTCCGATCAGTGTCACTCTTGATGTTTGCGATGCGGACGGCAATGTCACCGCGCACGAGCAGACCGTTACCGAAAACATAAGTGTTTCCGGTGCGACCGTTTACACGAGCCTTCCGCTTAAGGTGGGCGATTTTGTTAAATTCCAGTCGGTTGAATATAATGTGACTCTGGTCGCCGAAGTCAGAAACGTCCGCACCGGAACCGATGGAATGCCGCGGGCACATTTGAGGTTTGCTGACGGTGCATTCCCGCTCGAAGGAATCGACCGGTCCTAAGCCCTGTGAAATCAAAACGCGCCCCCATTTGGTATACGCCGCCGCTGGTTATGGACGGCGTACGGCTATTTATCCGCGGCGTCAGCAGAATCGCCTGGCGCATCAAATACCGCGGAACGGAGAACATCAAAAACCTGCCTCAGGGCGCGCTTTTGATCGTCGCCAACCACCAAACCTATATGGATCCGTTCTGGATCTGCTCTCCGCTCAAACGAAAGTTCCGATTTATGGCGTGGGATCGCGCCTTCGGTTGGCCCGTGATCGGCCAGATCATCAAGTTTCTCGGGTCGTTTCCGGTGAACACCGCGTCGGGCAGGACAAAAGACGTTTTGCGCGAGTCGCTCGGCGCGCTCCGCGACGGCGCGACGCTCTTGATCTTCCCCGAGGGCGTGCGCGAATTTGCCGACGGACAACTCCTGGAATTCAAAACCGGCGCGGCGCGGATCGCGGTCACCGCAAACGTTCCGATTTTGCCGGTGACCGTACGCGGCGCGAATCGCGTCTGGCCGCAAGGTTTCGGATATCCGCGGTTTCGCAAGGTCGAGATCGTCTATCACCCGCTGCTCCTGATCGAAAAACCCGCGGACGGCAAAATCACGCGGGAATTTCTTGAATCACAGACCGCACGGATCGCCGCGCTCATCGGTTCGGAATTGAAAAGCTAATCCTGCGGCGGATCGGGACGATTCTGCTGTTCCCGCTGCAATTCCAGCGCACGCCGCAGTTTCTTGCGCTGTGCCGGGGTCATCTTTCTCCAAACATCCGGCGGGATCGTCTGATTCGTTCGAGGGTCGCGCGCCGGACCGACCTCGCCGGGCGGCGGCGGACGATCCGTCACTGCCGGATCGGGACGCGCATTCGGCGGCGTCGGGACCGTTTGCGCATCGACCCTGGCATCGGACTTCGTTGCATCCTGCGTTTTCGAAACTACCGGCTTCGGGCCATCTTTGACCGTTTCGGCCTTCGCTTGATTCGCCGGAAGACTGTTGGATTCCGCCGTCGTCTGATTCGCGACATTCGCGTTCGTCAATGCGACGTTCGTATTCTCGTTCGAATCGTTCGCCGCTGCGGTCTTTCTCTCGACGTTCGCATTCGAAGCCGTGTTCACGTTACCCGTCGACGGGCCGAAGACATAAGCCGCGCCCGCCGCGCCGCCAAGCAAAACCAGCCCGCCGAGGGCGGCGCCGATTGCCAAACCGTGCCGCTTCGGCTTCCCGGCCGCAAGGTCGTCCGACCGAACATCGGAACGCATTTTCGTGACTTTGGATTCGCCGCCGGAGAGCGCTACCGTGTGGATCTCCGATTGTTTGCGACCGGTCTCGACGTCGGACTGCAATTGCGTGTTCTGAGTAAAAAGATTCGTTTGCGGTGCGCCTTCAACAATCGTCGGCGCTGCCGCAAAGCTCTCTCCTCGGGCCGCTGCCTCGAGCATCGACTTCATCTCCCGGGCCGTCGCCGGACGCTCGTTCGCGTTGAGCGACATCGCCCGCTCAAGAACCTCCGAAACGCCAACCGGAACTTCCGGTCGAACCCCGGCGATCGCCATCGACGGATCCGGCTTGTCGCTGAGAACGTTCATCGCCCGCGTCAACGCGTCGACCGGCGGACTTCCGGCGAGCAAGTGATAGAGCGTCGCCGCGAGACTGTAGAGATCGCTGCGCGGATCGGTCCCGGTTCCCTGGATCTGCTCGAGCGACGCGTAATTCCTCGAATATCCGAAAACGCTCTTCGCCGCCGTCGCCGATTCCGGGTTGGTCGTATTTCCCTTCGCCAAACCGAAGTCGAGAAGAACGACCTGTCCCTCAGGCGTAAGTTTCAGATTCTGCGGTTTGATGTCGCGATGCACGACCGGCATCACTTGAGAATGAAGATAGTCGAGCGCATCGAGCAGTTGATCGGCCCAGTTCAAAACATCTCCGACCGGAAAAGCGCGGCCGTCGTTCTCGATCTGTTCGGAAAGGTCCTCGCCGGCGATGTATTCCATCACGATGAACTGGCCGTTGCCCTCGATGAAATGATCGCTGACGCGCGGCAACGCCGGATGCCGGAGACTGTTGAGGAGTTTCGCCTCGCGTTCGAACGCCTTTCGGAACTTGTCGTCGGTGAAAAGCGTCTCCTTGATCGCCACGGTGCTTCCGAAGCGTTCGTCGGTCGCGATGTAAACCGCGCCCATTCCGCCCTGTCCGACCTGTCGAACGACCTTGTACCGATTTTGTAAAACCTTTCCCGCTTCGATCATCGTTGCATACCCGAAAACTGCGGACATTTTACTACATTTTCGAAAAAAACCGAGGCGGACTCCTGAAAGCCCGCCCCGGTTGGTTCGATCGGTCCCGTTGCGATCTATTTGTAAACGCTTGATCCGACCTTCGCCAGATTGTAAACATCGGCCAACGTGTTCAATTCATATCGAACGCGGCTCCAGTTCGCCTCGGTTGTCGCGCCGAAACGGTAATTCTTCATATTCTTGTCAATGTCGCTGGCGATATTCAGGCAGCGGCGAACTTCTTCCTTGTTCTCGATCCAAGCGTCTCGGCGATCGAATTCACGCGCGAGTTCATCGGTCGCAGCTTCGAGATCGCGCGCTCGCTTCATCAGCCAATCTTCGCGGCTCGAACCGTCAAGCTTGCTCCGGTCGAGCGATTTGTCGTAGTTCTTTACGAAGTTGTCAACGCGGTCCTCGACGCGGTTGATGATCGCCTTCACCTCCGCTTTCGACTTGAGTCTTCCGCGCGACTCACGCCGGCGCTGGGCGTTGCTGACATCGGCAAACGTCAAGACCATAACCACCGCAAACAAACCCAACAACATATTTCCAAAGTGCTTTCTCATTTTTCTTCTCTCCTTTTTTGATCTTTACTGCTTAACTTATTATTTCTCAGTAATCGTTCGGCGAATCTCGTTCGCACGGTGTTCTGACGCGAGAGGTTTGTGGATAGTCGAAGAAAACCGGTAAAAAAAACAATAAAATAATTCTCGTAACTTATTACGCAAAAAGCAGTTTACGTCAACGTCAAAGCGATTTTGGATTTGTGATTTCGGATTTTGGATTTGCGATTTTGGATTTCGTTTGAAGCTCACCTTGACGTTCAAGGAGTTGCCGTCAGATAACGGCCAATCCGAAATCACAAATCCCGAATCCCGAATCGTCAGTGCCATTTCTCGGTCATATCGCACCAGATCGCGAGTCCGCGCCAGCGTCCGAACTCTTCGTAAAATAATGCAATTTGCTTGTCGTCGCAAACGTCGCCGTTGTTGTGCTTTTTGTAGAACTGGGACCGCAGCCACGAATCGAGCGCGAGACCGTCGTAACGACCGACGAGTTTCAGGAGGTTCTCGGCGGCGTAATCGCCGACTCCCTTGACCGTCTTCATCGCTTTTTTCAGTTCCGGAGTCGGCAATTCGGAATCGAGCCAGCTTTCGGGATCGAGCGAACCGTCGGCGACCTTCTTCGCAAGCTCGGCAAAATACGGCGAACGATAGCCGGCGCGAATTTCGTCACGATAGAAATCGGACGAAGCGGCGGCCATCGCGTCCGCGGTCGGAAACGCCTTCTGACCGGTCGAACTCGCTTCGCCAAGTTTTTCAACAAGATTCGAGACCATCGATTTGGTCAGCGCCCAGGAACAGTTCGTCGTGCAGATGGTTTTCACGAGATCCTCGAAAACCGTCGGCGAGCGAAGCAATCGGCCGGCATTCATTTCAGATACCCATTTCAATCGCTTCTGCCGATTAGTCAGCCGATAAAATTCGTCAAGCTCTTCGTCGAGCCTGAAGATGTGTCGGACATCGCGAATCAGGCGCGAAGGATCAACGAGTTCGGCTTCGGCATCGATGACGAGTTTGTCATCCTCCACGAAGATCGTCGCCTGAACCGGATCTTTATCGACATCCCTGAAAACACCGCTCAACTTCCAGTTCTCCGCATCGAGCCGGAACGGAGCGAGGTCGTACCAGCCGTGACTGAAAACTGCCGTTCGGAAATTGAAGTCCGACGGCATCTCAAGATTGATTCGTTCGACCATAGCGAGTAAAGTTTAGGCCGATACCGTTTTTTCGACAAATCCGCGGTTTTCTTTCGGCCAAACCGGATTTTGCGTCGTCTAAGTCTCCAGCAGAAACGATTCGCATGGTTTTAGTAATTGGGTTCGGTCGAAAAAAAGACTTGTCTTGGCAACGTCGAATCCGATAGAATTGTAAAACATCATTAAACGGCGCATTCCCAACCGGTCGTCGTAAAGACATAATCAGTAGTGTTTATTTCGAGTAGATCTTTAGGAGGAAAGGGTATGACAAGCGAGCGTATGCGCCTTTGGTCAAGAATTCTGGGGGCAAGTTTCGTTATTTTCACGGTTCTCTTCCCGGTTTTCGGGCAGGACGACACGGATCCGAATTCACCGACGCCGATTCTGATCAGCGAGGAAGGTTCAACAAGGGCTTTGGCGACAACGCCGGCGAAGATCGGACGGACCAACCTGGCGAAGATCGAATCGCAGGCGTTTCGGCCGGAATCGAAGGTAGTCCTTTACGTGACGAATATCGAACTGATGAAGGGCGAAGGGGCGAACGCGTTTCGGGTTTACGCCGAAAGCGCGGACGGTCGGACCTATCGCTATCCGGTAACCGACATCAAACCGTCGGATCTTTATCCAGGAGTGTTCGCTCTGACGTTCGAACTCAAGGATCAATACGGATTCTGGGAACCTCCAACCTACGGCGACGTCTTGCTTTCGGTTACCTGGCGCGGTCTTGTAAGCAATCGCGTCAAATTAGGTTACGGAAGCATGGGCGGGAATTTGCCCGAAGACGAATTGGCCAAGCCGACGCCTCTTGATGATTACGTTTTCAAGACACCGGAAACGCCAACCTCCGATTATGTCGGAGCTCGTGCTCCGGGCGACCGCGTTCGCTTTATGGAGCAGGCGACATTCGGGCCGACCCAGGCGCTCGATAGTTGGCTCAAACGATTCGGTATCAAGACCTGGCTCAACAATCAGTTTGAAATGCCTTATCCGTCGGCCGCGAACCCGTATCCGAATCTTCCGCTGAAACCGATCAACGCACCGGCGGATTGCGACGGCGAGCAAACCACGGTTCCCGATGTTCCGGTCACGTGCGCCCGCGACACATATACGATGTATCCGATCCAGGCGTGGTTTTACAAAGAAGCGTTTTATGGAGAACCGCAGCTTCGGCATCGCGTCAATTGGGCGCTAAGCCAGATTTGGGTGATTTCCGGATTCAACGGCGACACGCAGCAGGCGAGCCATATGATCGCTTACCATCAACTGCTGAACAAAAACGCATTCGGCAACTGGCGAACTCTGATGACGGATATGACGCTCAACCCCGGAATGGGCAACTATCTCGATATGATGCGTTCGACGCGAACAAGCCCGAACGAGAATTACCCGCGTGAGGTTCTGCAGCTCTTCAACATCGGGCTGTTTATGCTCAACCAGGATGGCACGGTCCAAACTGACGGCCAGGGAATTCCGATTCCGACGTACGACCAAAACACCGTCAACAATTTTACCAAGGTCTTTACCGGTTGGCGTGATTGCCGTGCGGCCGACTTCAATGCGAGTTGCCCGAACGCGCTCGCCGGCACCGTCGATTATAAGGATCCGATGACGCTCGCCACGGCGAACCACGATCTGACGGCAAAAACGCTCCTGACCTATCCGGGTTCGACGACCACCAACATCTTGGCCTGTTCGGGGTGTACGACCGCGGCTCAGATCGGCCCCTATGCGAATAACTCGCTGAATCAGGCGCTCGACAACATCTACAATCATCCGAATGTTGCACCGTTCGTCAGCAAATTGCTTATTCAGCAACTCGTGACAAGCGATCCGACTCCGGCATATGTCGGACGCGTGGCGGCAGTTTTCAACGCCAACCGTTCCAGCCAGACGCAGTTGAGGGAGGTCATCAGGGCGATCCTTCTCGATCCGGAGGCGCGCGGCGACGTCAAGACCGATCCGCGCTACGGCAAACTTCGTGAACCGGTCCAGTTGTTGACGAACGTCCTGCGCAATTTCAATGTTGCTTCGGCCGATCTTGCGACCCAGAGCGATGGCAACGTCAACCGCTTCGTCTCCGGTCTCGGACAGGACGCTTTCCGCTCGACGACCGTCTTCAACTATTATTCGCCCGATTATGTCGTTCCCGGGACGACTCTGCTCGCGCCGGAATTCAACATTTATACGACGAGTACATCGATCGGACGTGCGAATCTATTCAATCTGTTTGCGTTCAGTCAGGTCAATATCTCGAATCCTGACACACCAACGGGCACGAGAGCGAACTTTACCGATCTCGCCGCGCTCGCCGCGGCGGATACGACGAGCAACCGACTGCTCGATCATCTGAACACTCGGATGATGCACGGCACGATGTCGGCGCAGATGAAATCCACGATTCAGACGGCTGTCAACGCGGTCGCATCGTCGAGTCCGTTGACGCGTGCGCAAACGGCGGTTTATTTGATCGCGACATCGTCGCAGTTCCAAGTGCAGAGATAGGAGAGGTGAAAATAATGAAACAGAACAGAAGAGACTTTTTGATCAAATCGGGTTGCGCCTTGAGTATGACTGCACTGGCATCGCAGATGCGTCACTTCGGAATGATGAGCGCGCTCGCTCAGGAAGCCAAAGACGCCCAAGACGGTGCCGTTCCAAGCGATTACCGGGCACTCGTGTTCATCCAACTCTCGGGCGGAAACGATGGCAACAATACGGTCATCCCGAATCATAACGACGCCTCGATCAGCAATTACAATGCTTATTTCACTGCGCGGAACACACAGGGACTGGCGTTGGCGCAAGCCACGCTTTTACCGATATCGGTTCCGCGTTTGGGAGGCTTGACCTATGGACTGCATCCGGCACTCGGACCGCAGACCCCGGCGACCAACATCGTCAACAATGGGATCCACGAACTTTGGGCATCGAACAAGATGGCGATCGTCGTCAATAACGGGACGCTGGTCGCGCCGATGACAAAGACACAATACCAGAACGGCTCGATCCAAAAGCCGTTTCAATTGTTCTCGCATTCGGACCAGGTCTCGCAATATCAGGGCGGCCGTAGCGACACGGCTTCGTTCACCGGTTGGGGCGGTCGGATTTCCGATCTGCGCACGGCTCCCGATAACCCGGGCGGATTGGTTCCGATGATCACTTCGATCTCCGGTGCGCAGCTTTTCACATCCGGGCAAACGACGCTTCCGCTCGCGATCGCGAACGCCGGGACTTCGCTGGCGAACGTCCTGAACCCGCAAGGATACAATACGACGGCCGCTTCGCAGGCGAGACTTCTGGCGTTCAACCAGCTTCGGACTCAAGATCTCAGCTCCGAAATCGTTGCCGCCGCCAGCGGAATTACCAATTCGGCGATGCAGGCGAACGCCGTTTTTCAGGTTTCCCAGGAAGTTACGGTCCCGTTTCCGACGACATCGATCGGCCAGCAGCTGAAGCAGGTCGCGCGGGTCATCAAGAAACGGACCGATCTCAGCGTCAATCGCCAGATCTTCTACTGCCAGCTCGGCGGTTTCGACACGCACAATGCCCAGTTGGCGAATCAGAACAATCTGCTTGTTCAACTCAGTCAGGCGATGCGTTCGTTTTATGAGGAGATGGTTGTCCAGGGAATCGGCGACAAGGTCACGCAGTTCACGATGGCGGACTTCTGCCGAACGCTCAATCCGGCCGGCTCCGGCGCGATCGTCGGCAGCGACCACGCTTGGGGAAATCACCACTTCGTTGTCGGCGGCGGCATTGTTGGAGCTGACTTCTATGGCGGCACGCGACCGGACGGCTCCGGCAATTACTATCCGACACTGACGTTCAACGGCCCGGACGACGCCGACAGCGGAACCGGAGCTCGGGGACGCTGGATCCCGACCACTTCGGTCGAACAGTACGCGGCGACGCTTGCCCGTTGGTACGGATTGCCGGACGCGAATATGAATGCAGTGTTTCCGAAATTGACAAACTTCCCGACGTCCAATCTCGGGTTTATGGGACCAGCGTAGCGATTTTGGATTTTGGATTTTGGATTTCGGGCTCTCAGATTTGAGGGCCCGATTTGATTTGGGAATTGGGATTTGGGATTTGCGATTTGCGATTTGCGATTTGAGAACTGGGATTTGGGAATTGGGATTTGCGATTTGCGATTACCTGATCTGCGGCGAGTCAGTACCGCCTGCGTGAGCGGGCGGGCAACCGTTGGGATTTGGGATTGCGGATTTGGGATTGCGGATTTTGGAGGGGCGTCGTGCGGCCGCCGTTGCCCGCCCGCTCACGCAGGCGGTACTGACTCGCCGCAGATCAGGTAATCGCAAATCGCAAATCCCAATTCCCAAATCCCAAAATCCCAAATCCGCAATCCCAATTCCCTTGACTCTCAAATCTTCCAAACCTAAACTCTAAGTGCCGTGAATTTACCGAATTATCTGACATTGGCGCGTATCCTCGTCGTTCCGCTTCTGGTCGTCGTGCTGCTCACGTCGTTGTCGGATAAGTGGTTTGGAATCAGCGGTTACGCGTTTGCGATCGTCCTCTTTCTGCTCGCTTCGTTCACCGATATTCTCGACGGGCATCTCGCACGGCGCCGAAATCAGGTTTCGAATCTCGGAAAACTGCTCGATCCGATCGCCGACAAACTCCTTGTTTCGGCCGCGCTCATCGTCTTGGTCGAAAAACATCTCGCGCCGGCGTGGGCGGTCGTCGTCATCCTCGGCCGCGAATTCATCATCACCGGATTGCGCTCGGTCGCGGCAACCGACGGGATCGTGATTCAGGCACAGTTGAGCGGCAAGATCAAAATGTGGGCTCAATGCGTTGCTATCGTGGCCCTTCTCGTTGCCGGCGCAAACGGCAATCCGCCGGTCTCGAACTTCGGCTGGAGTTTGCCGACGGTCCTGTTTTGGCAGGTCGCCGAGGTTCAGGTCGCATTCTCCAATCTTCTCAGGTTTTCTCTGACGTCCAACGACTGGAAGGTCTTCGGCTACCTTGTCGGACGCGGCGCGCTCTGGGTTTCGGTCGGGCTCGCCGTCTGGTCGTTGTACGACTATTTCCGGTTCTTTATGCGGGAATCCAACCGCCGCCGGCAAGACCTCGCGGAACGCGCGGCCGAAAACGAAAGAAGCTGACGCGAAGGACGATTGACACTTCGCCGGATTCAACTTAATTTGAATCCATCTTCTAGTTCCGGATAGATTCGATGTCAAAACAATTCTCCGCCGCGATCTTCGCGCTCGTCATTTTTGCCTTTGCTTTTCCGCCAACCGGCGCGCACGCCGATAACGCGATCCAGGTCGTCCGGTTTGCGGAGAGCTTTGACTCGGTCACCGCGCCGGCCCTGCCCGCCGCCTGGTCCACCTCGTCGACCGGAACCGGCGCCGGTTTCGCCACGACAACGAACAATCCGGACACCGTCCCGAACGCCGCGTTCTCTCCGAGTCCGTCGACGACGAGCAGCGCCGCGCTGACGTCGCCCCCGATTCTCATAACCGGCGCGACCGCGTTGCTCAACTTCCGGCACAAGTATGCATTGGAGACGACCTGGGACGGCGGCGTGCTTGAGATCAGCCTTGGCGGCGGGCCATTTCAGGACATCGTCGATGCCGGCGGATTTTTTGTCGCGAACGGCTACACCAACGACTTGAATCCGTCAACGAACCCGATCGGCGGGCGCCGTGCGTGGAGCGGCGCAACGCAGGGCGGATACGTATTGACAACGGTCCGGCTTCCGGCCAGTGCTTTCGGCCAGACCGTGCAGTTCCGATGGATATTGGGAACAAACGACAGTTTCGGCGTCGATGGTTGGCTGATCGATACCGTCAGCCTCGAAAACGTCCCGACCGCCGCGAATTCGAACGCGATCACGATCGCCAACTCCGGAAACGCCAACCCGTATCCAAGTGAGATTCAGATCTCGGGACTCAGCGGTTTCGTGACCGGCGTGACGGTCGCGCTTGAGAACTTTTCGCACACCGCGCCCGACGATGTCGACGTTCTGCTCGTCGCGCCAAATGGGCGAAAGATCGTCTTGATGTCCGATGCGGGCGGCACGAATCCGGTTAACGACATCGATCTGACGTTCGCCGACGGTGCCCAAACCAACCTTCCTGACAGCGCGGCGATCGCGTCAGGACTCTTCAAACCGACCAATTACGATTCCATTGACGTCTTCCCTCCGCCGGCGCCACAAACTCCCGCCAGCGGGACGACGCTCGGCAACTTTTTCGGGATCAACCCGAACGGCGCGTGGCAGCTTTTCATCGTCGACGATACCGGAACGAATTCGGGGGCCGTCGCGGGCGGCTGGAGCCTTGACGTTCGAACGTCGGTCAACGCCTGTCTTTTCAGTCTCTTGCCGGCGGCGCAGAGTTTTCCTGCCGCAGGCGGAAACGGAGCGTTTCAAATCAGCATACCAACGGGCTGCGGTTGGACGGCATCGACGAGTTCTTCGTTTGTTTCGATCACGTCCCCGGCCTCCGGCGAAGGCACCGGAAACATCGGTTTCAGCGTAGCCCCGAACGAAGGGGGCGCGCGGACCGGCCTGATAACCGTCACCGACGGCATCACGACGCGGACCTTTCAGGCGCAGCAAGGTTCGGGCTGTCCGACGTCGATCGCGCAGTCGACGCTGAATTTCGCATCTGCCGGCGGTCCAGGCAGCTTGAATGTAACCGCCGGCGCCGGTTGTTCTTGGTTGGCCACGACGACCGCAACCTGGATCGGGGTCACATCGCCGCAGCAAACCGGCAACGGCACGGCGGCATTCAACGTCGCGCCGAACACGAGCCGCAACGCGCGCTCCGCGTCGGTCACGATCGGCGCGCAAACGCTGACGGTAAATCAGTCGGGGGCGACGGCCACGAAGTTCGATTTCGATGGCGACGGCCGTTCCGACGTCTCCGTATTTCGTTCCGGAATCTGGTATTTGCAGCAAAGTTCGAACGGCTTCGTTTCAACGCAATTCGGACTCGCGACCGACCGGCTCGTGCCTGCGGATTACGATGCCGACGGCAAGACGGATCTCGCCGTCTATCGTGGCGGTGTCTGGTACATTCTGCGAAGCAGCGACTCGCAAGTCGCCATCGTGCAGTTCGGAATTGCCACCGACGTGCCGGTCCCGGCCGATATCGACGGAGACGGACGCGCCGAACTCGGTGCGTTTCGCAGCGGTTCCTGGTATTTTCTCAACCTCTCGAACAATCAGGTTTCGACATCGCAATTCGGCGTCGCGGGCGACAAGCCCGTCGTGGGCGATTACGACGGCGACGGCAAGGCCGACATCGCGGTCTTCCGCAACGGTACTTGGTTCGTCTTGCGTTCGTCGCTTGGCCTGATCTCGGTCCAGTTCGGACTCGCGGCCGACCGTCCGGTTCCCGCCGATTACAATGGTGACGGCCGAACTGACGCGGCCGTTTTCCGCAACGGCGACTGGCACGTTCTTTTGGACTTCCAGAACTATTCGGTGACACAGTTCGGCCTCGCCGGCGACGTTCCGGCGGCGGCCGATTACGACGGAGACGGGCGGGCGGATCGAGCCGTTTTTCGCTCCGGAACCTGGTATCTGCTGCAGTCGACGCAAGGCGTGGCCGTATCGCAGTTCGGACTTGCCGGCGATACGGTGATCCCGTCGGTGTTCGTACCGTAGAGTTGGATCGGTGAGAACTCTCGCGGCGCGAACGGTCGTTCCAACGAGCCGGTCTTGAAGATCTGATGCACTTCCGGCCCCGAATACTGATCCGACCGACAGACTCTGCGATCGCAACCGGAAACGGATTTACAAACGCCTCCGATTAATGCGAAAATCAGTCACTATGAATCGCATACTGACGAGTTTCTTGATAATCGCTCTCGCCTGCGCGGCGGCGTTGGCGCAACAGCGTCCGCTGCTCACCGAAGACGTCGATATCACGAACACCGGAGCGATCGAGGTTTCGGCCGGCGTCGATTTCTTGCAGAATGTGAAGTTTCCGCTCTCCGGCCTCAAGGGCGATCTGACGCGCGTTGCCGACATCCGCGTGCGGCAGGGTTTCGCACCGAACGTCGAGATTCAGATCGAAGGGACGATCCAGAATTTTCTTGCCATCAACTCGCAGTCCACGCCGTCGCCGATTCCTTTGAACATCGCCGGCAACTCGACCAACGATTTCGATGATTTCATAGTGTCGGTAAAGGTCAAACTCCGCAACGAGTCCAAGAATCTGCCGGCGATCGGAATGAAGTTCGGATATCAGATGCCGAACACCGATCAGGCGAGGGGCATCGGCACGAACACGATCAATATTTTCAGCAAGGTTCTGCTGCAGAAAAAATTCGGCAAACGGCCGAACCGTTCGCCGTTGGCCAACATTTTCGGCAACGTCGGTCTCGGGATAATGACCGCGCCGCTCGGGAATTTCAGCCAGAATGACGTTCTGCTTTACGGACTCGCCGGAATTTTTCGCGTCAACGACCGCATCAATTTGGTCAGCGAAGTGAACGGCCGGGCCAACACGCGAAGTCGCGGCGCGCCGCTCGGAACCGAAAGCGTCGGCCAGTTTCGCGTCGGCGCACAGATTCGTGCATCGGGTTTGCGGTTTGATACCGCTGCGGTGTTCGGCCTGACGAAATATAGCCCGCGCACCGGCGTCACGTTCGGCGTAACGTACCAATCGCCGAAGATCTTCAAACCGGCGCAGTAGTTCTGAGTCCGGCGTGCGGCGGGCCGTGCAAGACAGATCTCAAATGTTCGAGCTTTCTCCACAGACATTCGAAGAATTTCTCGCCGAATCCGAAAAAGGGAACGTCGTCCCGGTGGTTCGGAGCGTTCTGGCGGATCTTCAAACGCCTGTCAGCGCCTTCCTTCAGATCTCCGCCGGAGCCTCGCAGTCGTTTCTTCTTGAGTCGGTCGAGGGCGGCGAGCGCATCGCAAGGTATTCGTTTCTCGCCGCGAATCCGTATATGACCGTCAGTTCGAAAAACTCTCTGACGACGCTCGAAAAGGACGGGTCCAGAAAGACATATCCGGACCGGACGCTGGTTGATTTTCTACGCATCCACTTCAAACGCTACAAACTCGCGCGCCGCGAAAAGCTTCCTCCCTTGTGCGGCGGCGCGGTCGGTTTTTTCGGCTATGACACGGCCCGTTGGTTCGAACCGGCACTCCGCAAAAAAGCGCCGTCGGCACGGATCGAGGCGGCCTGGATGTTTTTTCGCAATATGCTCGTCTTTGATCGTCTTCGGCAGCGGATCGAGATCGTCGCGACCGTCTTCACCGACGATGCCGACGGTGATCCCGCGCGCCTTCGCGAACTCTACGAGAGCGCCATCGCCGAAACCGCATCGGTCGCGGCGAAACTGCGCGAACGCCCGTTGGCGATATCGACCGCCGCAAAAAGACCCGACTCGAAGCAGTTCGTTTCGAACTGGAAAAAAGGCGATTTCCTGGCCGCGGTCGAGACGGTCCGCGAACATATTCTCGCCGGCAACGCCTATCAGGTCGTGATCTCGCAAAAGTTCAAACGCCCGACCGGGGCCGAACCGATCAACATCTATCGCGCGCTCCGAACGACGAATCCGTCGCCTTATATGTTCTTCGTCAATCTCGGTTCCGAAACCCTGATCGGCGCATCGCCCGAGATGCTCGTCCGTTGCCACGGCAGGAAGGTCGAATACAGGCCGATCGCCGGAACCCGGAAACGCGGAGCGACGGAGACTGAAGACTGGATGCTGGCCGAGGATCTGCGTTCCGATTCAAAAGAGATCGCGGAACACGTGATGCTCGTCGATCTCGGACGCAACGATCTCGGACGCGTTTCGGAATACGGCTCGGTCGAGGTCGCGGAACTGATGAAGATCGAGAAATACTCGCACGTCCAGCATCTCGTGACCAGCTTGCGGTCGCGACTCGCAAAGGACCGCGACCGGTTCGATGCGCTCGCCGCGTGTTTTCCGGCCGGAACCGTTTCCGGAGCGCCGAAAGTCCGTGCGATGCAGATCATCGATGAACTCGAGCCCGACAGTCGCGGAGTCTACGCGGGAGCGATCGGCTATATCGATTATGCCGATAATCTCGACACTTGCATCGCGATCCGCACGATCCGGCTCAAGGACGGAAACGCTTCGATTCAGGCCGGCGCCGGCATCGTCGCGGACTCGGTTCCGGAAAAAGAATACGAAGAGACGATCAACAAGGCGCGGGCGTTGGTCAAAGCGGTCGATTTGGCGGAGAATTTTGACGAGGAGTAAGACGATGAAAAAGCAATTGATACTTTTGTTCCTTCTGGCGGTTGCGGCTGCCGGATGCGGAGCGCGTTCAACGGAAACGACGCCGGAGATGGCGCAGAGCCTTCTCAAGGCGCGCGGCTTTAATTTTACCGAGGACGATTTTTTCAAGGCATTGAAACAGAGCGAGGCGGCGAACGTCAAGCTATTTCTGCAAGCCGGTATGGATCCGAACGTACGCAACAAGACCGGCGACACCGCACTGACGTTCGCGGTTTTGAACTCGACCGTCGAAACGCTCAAAATACTGTCGGAAAAGGCCGATCTGAATCTCAAGGACGGCGCGGAACGCACGCCGCTTTACGCCGCGCTCAAAAACGAACGGTTCGAGAACTTCGATTTTCTGCTTGAGAAAGGAGCCGACCCGAACAGCACGGGAACGGTCGGAAAGACGAAGGGGCAAACGGTCCTGTACGTCGCGGTCCTTCTCAACAAACCGTCGACGATCAAGAAACTCCTCGACAAGGGCGCCAACCCGGATCAACCCGACGCCGACGGCGCGGTCCCGATCTCGGAGCATGCGATGGCGACGCGGGCCGATCTGGAAGTTGTGAAAATGCTTCTCGAAAAGACGAAGAACATCAATGTGCCCGAAAGCGACGGCACGACGGTTCTGATGTTTGTCGCGCAGAATACGAAGATCTCGCGCGCCGACCTCAAAGAGATGATCAAGCTTTTCCTCGAAAAAGGCGCGGACAAATCGCTCAAGAACAAAGAGGGCAAGACCGCGCTCGATCTGGCGAAAAAGACACAGAATAAGGAAGCGATCGAACTTCTGCAGTAGTTTCGAATTATGCTGCTTGTTATCGACAACTACGATTCGTTCACATACAACCTCGTCCAGTATCTCGGTGAACTCGGCGCGGCGATGGAGGTCCGCCGCAACGATCAGGTGACGCTCGACGAGATCGTCAGCGATCTCAAGCCCGAGAAAATACTCATCTCGCCCGGCCCCGGAACGCCCGACGAAGCCGGCGTTTCGCTTGAGACAATAAAGATGCTCGGCGAGAGCGTCCCGATCCTCGGCGTCTGTCTCGGACATCAGGCGATCGGCCAGGTTTTCGGCGGACGCGTGATCCGCGCGCCCGAACCGGTTCACGGAAAACCGGTCGAGATCTGTCACGACGGGAAGACAATCTTCGATGATCTGCCATATCGATTTCGCGCTGCGCGCTATCATTCGCTCGTTGTCGAACGCGAAACCCTGCCCGATTGTCTCGAGGTCTCGGCGACTTCTCCGGACGGCCTGATAATGGGACTCAGGCATCGCAGGTTTCCGATCGAAGGCGTTCAGTTTCATCCCGAGTCGATCCTGACGAAGGAAGGCAAAAAACTCTTGCAAAACTTTCTAAATCTTTGAGATAGTAGAGATTAGCGGTTTCACCCGCGACTGCTTCCGATGCTTCGCTGTTTCAACTTTCCCTCTTCCCGCGTAGAATTGCTTATATGCCGAAATCCGGATGGCTTCTCGACGTTCCAGTCGGTGCCACCAACGCCAAGGCGGACACGCCATTGTTTCCATTTCTCAGCCGTTTGACCCGCGGCGAGGATCTGTCGTTTGACGAGGCGAGCGAGTTTTTCCGGGCTTTGACCGCTCCCGACGCCAACCCGGCCCAGGTCGCCGGATGCCTCGTCGCGCTTGCCGCCAAGGGCGAGACGTTCGAGGAACTGGCCGGGATGGCCCGCGTGATGCGTGAGCGGGCCGTCAAGATCACGGCGCGGCAAAAGAACCTGATCGATATCACCGGCACCGGTTCGAGTCCGGCAAAGACCTTCAACGTTTCGACCGCCGCGGCGTTCGTCGCCGCCGGTGCGGGACTGACCGTGGCGAAGCACGGCAACCGCGCGGTCACGAGCCGTACGGGAAGCGCCGACGTGCTCGCCAAACTCGGGGTGAAAGTTGCGAGCGAGCCGGAGGTTGCGCAGACCAGTTTGAGCGGCGCGGGAATCTGTTTTATGTTCGGCCCGAAGTTTCATCCGGCGCTCCGCCGAGTCGGCGACATCCGCCGCGCGCTCGGGATTCGAACCTCGCTTAATCTTCTGGGCGTTTTGGCGAATCCGGCGAACCCGATGAGACGGTTGCTCGGAGTCTGGCATCCGTCGCTCGTGCGGCCGATCGCGCAGGCGCTGGCGCTGCTCGGAACCGAGCGCTCGTGGGTCGTTCACGGCTCTGACGGGCTCGACGAACTGACGCTTTCCGGCCCGACATCGGCCGTCGAGATCACCGGCAACAAACTACGGGAATTCCAGATCTCGCCGGCCGACTTCAAACTCAAGGAAGGCAGCATCGAACATCTTCGGACCCACAGCGCAGATGAAAGCGCGGCGATCATCCGGGATGTCCTGAGCAGCAAACGCCGCGACGAGGCCCGTTCGCTGATCGTTCTCAACGCCGCCGCGGCGCTCGTCATCGGCGGCATCGCCAAGGACCCAATCCACGCCGCGCGTCTCGCGGAACAAGCGATCGACAGCGGCCAGGCGCAGAACAAGCTCGACCGACTGATCCAGACAACGAACAAACGATAACTCACGCAAGAGTAACGCGTTCACGCGTGACCCCGAGAAGAATTTCACCGAATCGCTCTTCGTCGTCGAAACTCAAACGGTTTTCGGCAACCACGCAAGGGATCGGAAATTCGAGACCGACCAGTTTTACGGCGTCCTTTGCGGTTGTCACAACCGTGTCAGCGCCGGCGGACCGGGCTTCGGAAGCGATCGCAGCGATATCTCCGGCCGAGTAGTAATGGTGATCGGGATAGGCCTTCGTCCCGACGATCTTGAAACCTTCCGCGCGCATCTGATCGAAAAAATTCTCCGGATTCCCGATCGCGCAGAACGCGAAACAGTTCGCTCCCGAATCCCGTTCGACGGATTCGCGATTCAAGGCCCGAAATCCCGAGAACGTGTTCCGCGAAGCGAAGATCGGACAATTCGAGAGACTTCGAATTTCGTCGACGATCCGTTCCAACCGTTCATTTGAAACGAGATTGGCGCGTGAAACGACGATCATTCCGGCGCGTTCCAAGCCCGAAAGCGCTTCGCGCAGAATGCCGAAGGGCAGTGTTTTCCGATTTCCGAACGGATTGGTCGCGTCGATCAAGACGATGTCGAGGTCCCGTTTCGCACGAAAATGCTGAAACGCGTCGTCGAGCACGAACACCGTCGGAGCGAGAGCGTCAAGTGCGCGTGCCGCGGCCCTGATCCGATCGGCGTCGACGATAACGGACGCCTTTCCGCGCAAATTTATCGCGAGTTCCAGCGGTTCGTCGCCGGCGTTCCGCGCATCGGCGAGAATGCTTTCGCCATCGGAGACGATGACGCAGGAGCGCTCGTTTTCGCGTTTATAGCCGCGTGAGATGATGCAGACCCGTTCGCCCCGTGAGGCCAGAAACTCGGCGACAAACGCAACGAACGGCGTTTTCCCGGTTCCGCCGACGGTGATGTTGCCGACGCTGATCGTCGGCGCCCCGAGCGAATGGGAGCGATAAACGCCCTTATCGAAAAGTCGTTCACGCAATCTCGCGAGTAGTCCGTATAAAGCGCTGAAAGGCATTGTCTCGTCTCGGATTCAGGATCGGGACCCGGAATACGTGAACTCCTATTTGGAAGTCACCCGCGGTCTCTGGAAACTCACAAATCCGAAATCCCAAATCCCAATTCCCAATTCCCTATCGGCTGTCTTGCGTTTTCCCGCTCTCGATCTTCTTGGTCGATGACGCCGGAGTCTTTTGCTCCGACGGCTTCGTTTGCGGAGTCTTGGCCGGAGCAACGGTCGGAGAAGGCTGCGGTTTCGGCGTCTCGGTCGCGGCCGGCGTCGCGGCGGTGTTCGCTGCGGGCGACTTAGTCGGCTTCGGCGACGGCGTCGTGTTCGTCGCCGTGTTCGAAGGCTGCTGAACGACGACCGTGTCGCACGGCATAAACGGATTGTTCGGATCGCACGGTCCGACGGTTACCTGATTTCCGGCCGGCGGGATGTAAACCGGTCCTTGCGGAACGTAATTCTGATCCCACAACGGATTGCTCGTGCCGCCGGAAAGAGTGTCCGGCGCGGTTAGCATCATATTTGAATTGGAAAAATCGAGCGGAACCTGGGCGATGTTCGAAAGTCCCTGTTCGTTCATCCCGGTCGCCGGACCGATCGGCTGAACCGGCATCGCATTCGCGTCCGACTGGTACGTTGACGGATCGGTCTTGCGGCCGGAAGTCGCCCAGATCAGGCCGGCTGAAAGCAAAGAGATGCCGGCGAGAACGACGAATGCCGTCTTCCAGATATTGTTCGGTGACCCGGGTTCCGCGCGCTCGTTTGCCGGGGCCGCAACGAATCCGCGCGACGCGCGATTCAGATCGTCGATCAGTTCGACGGCGGTCTGATGACGCATATCCGGATTTTTCGCGAGCGTCTGCAGGATCACCGGCTCGATCTCGGGCGGAAGGTCCTTGCGAAACGCCGTCAGCGGCGGCGGCGGTTCCTGGGCGTGCTTGAGCATCAGCTCGTTCGTGTTTTCGGCCTGAAACGGCGTCTCGCCGGCGAGCATTTCGTAAAAGATCACACCGAGGCTGTAGATGTCCGAGCGCTCGTCGCCGTTCGACGGATCGGCGCATTGCTCGGGCGAAAGATAACGGATGCGGTCGGTCGTGTACTCGCCGTCGACTGGTTCGCTGCCGGCACCGAGGTCGAGAAGTTTCACCTCGTCGTCCTGGTTGACGAGGATATTGTCGGTCGTCAGATGGCGGTGAACTAGTCCCTTGATATGACCGGCCGAAAGCGCGGACGCCACTTGCCGCACGATCTTCACGGCACGCGTCGCGGAAAACTCCTCGCCGTGCGCGAGCAACTTGCGCAACGTCTGTCCGTCGGCGTCCTCGAAAACGATAAAGACGGTTCCGTCGGCGTCTGAGCCGAAGTCGGTGACGTTGAGCAAATTCGGATGCGAAATGTTAGAAACGGCACGCGCCTCGCGGGAAAAGCGATTGACGATGCTTTCGTCCACCGCCAGCGCCGGCGAAAGGACCTTGACCGCGACGTTTTTATCCATCAGCAGATGCGTGCCGTGATAGATGCGGCCGAGATCGGTGTCCCGCATCACCGAATCGATCCGGTATTTTTCCGCCAAAACTTTTCCGACAAATTGGTCAAGCATAGAATCTTAGAGTTAGAAAACGCGAAATTCGTTCGCAGGTTTCCTTTTTCGCATCCGGGATTCAGTATAGTTCAAAGAAAAATCGCGGACAAAGCTTTTTCAAACTTCGTCCGCGAGACTTCGGTCGAAACCGTTGATTAAAGTTTGACGAAAACGATCAGCAGCGCGAAAAGCACGAGCGATTCGATGAGCGCCAGCGCAATGATCATCAGCGTCTGAACCGTTCCGGCCGCGCCCGGATTGCGTGCCGCGCCTTCAGCCGCGCGCGAGCCGACGAGCCCCTGGCCGATAGCCGCCAAACCGGCGACCAATCCGAATCCGATGCCGCCGCCGATGGCCTTGTAAGCCAACACGGTCTGTTCGTTGTCGGCCGCACCGCCCTGCGCGAAGGCCGAGACAGACATCAGCGCCAGAAGCATCGTCGCAAAAACTACGTATTTCATTTTATTCATTTTCTTATCTCCTGTGTTTTGTTTAATTTACGACAGGCCATAGCGAAAATCCGCGGTGGTTTATGATTTCGCCTCACTTCCGGTATGCGCTTGATTTATACTCGCGTCGAGTCAAGGCTCCTGTAGCGTGCGGGCTCTAACTGCTATAAAGTGCGAATTTTCAACCTGCCAACCTCGGGCAAAAACGCCCGAATCCTTTTCAATCCGCCGAAAACTAAGCCGCAACCGCGACTTCCGCGTGCGATTCTTCGGCGTGATGCTCGTCGTCGTGACCGTGATCGCCGTGCGTCACTTCGCTGATGTAGATCATCGAAAGCAGCGTGAACACGAGCGTCTGGACGAAAGCGACGAAGACTGCCAGCGGCAAAAGCGCGACCGGCAGCAGAAACTGGGTGAACGGCGCGTACAGATTCGAGATCTGCATCGCGATCTGCTCATCGGCGAACATATTGGCGAAAAGTCGGATCGAGAGCGTCAACGGGCGAATCAGGTTCGAGATCAGTTCGATGCTGAAGATCAACGGCGTGATGATGAGCGCCATTATTCCGGGAAGCTTGGGCCCCGCTAGGTGGCCGAGATGCTTGCCGATGCCGTTTTCGCGGATACCGACCGAGTTGTAGTAGATGAACGACGAGATGCCGAGTGCGAACGTAACGCTGATATGCGCAGTCGGCGCCATAAACATCGGGAAAAGCCCCATCAGATTGGAGATCAAAACCAGCGTGCTGAATGTCGCGATGACCGGAAAGTACTTGAATCCGTGTTCTCCGACGACGTTGACGATCATATCTCTGATCGCGAGGAAACCCGCTTCAAGCGTCAACTGGCCCGGCTTCGGGTCTTCCGACGACAACTTGCCTTTCATGATCGAGATGACGATCATCGTCAGGATACAGGCGATGACGAACATTATCGAATACCAAGGGATCGCGTTCTCGACGGTGTACGGCCCGAACATCGTCTCGGCGCTGGTTCCGAACTTCGCGAACAACTTGTCCCATAACGGCTTCGTATAGGCCATTTGGAACTCGTAAGCCGGCTTTCCAAGATAGTGATTTACAAATTCGACGATCAGCGGAGTGTGATGTCCGCCCTCTGAAAACAAAAGCATTTTCAAATTTCCTTTCTATTAAAAGCGATTAAAAACAAACGTATTATACCCTCGATCGTAACGGCGACCGCGAGACTCACGAGTCCGGCAAGCACCGCGGCGAACTCGACGGCGTTGGTCAAATAAATGATGACCAGCGCCAGCGCCAGAAAAACGTAGCGCAAAAGATATCCGCCGATCAAAAACTTCGGCTTCTTCCCGTCGCGGATCGCCTTTTCAAAAATCCCGCCGAGCGCCTGTTTCAGCCAGTAATAATTGACTTCCGCCAAAATCCCGCCGACCAGAATCCCCGCACCGAAACGCGGTGAACGAAACAAAAAACCAAGCGCCGTTCCCAACACGATCACCGCCGCCATCAGGATCAGAATGCGTCGGTGCGAAAGATTCGGTGGCTCTTGTTCGTACGTGTTGGAATTTTCGCTCATGGCGAAACAAGAATTTTACAAACTTAACCGGAAAAACTCAATTCGGGCGGGGAGAATGTTCCGTACAAAGTTGAAAACCGATAGTGGACAGTTGATATTGCAGTTTTCATCTTTCTTTCAGTTATCCAATACTGCCACTTTCATCTCTCAGCTATCAACTTTCAGCTATTCCGGAGCTTTCCCTTTTCGGAATAGTTGAAAACTGATAGCGGATAGTTGATATCAATAGTTGAAAAACAATGCTGTCCTAAACGTTTTCATTCCGGATTCCGACCGGCCTGAAACATTGGTTGTGACGCGTTCTCAGGCGTCGGATTTGAAAAGAACCCCCTGGTTCAAATTAATTGCTTTGGACGGCCGTGAACGGGTCGTCGAGCCAATGTGCAAACTATGACATATTCAGCCGAATAAATGCCACTAAATTCGATAAATGCCATTTATATTTTGCCTTTGCTTTCAGATATTTCAAAAGCAGAATCGTGATCAGCCGGTCCAGCTGAATCATCACGGCGTTTAGAGTCGTGCCGATAAACGATTTGATATGAAGCAGCTGTTTGATCTCGAAGAAGATCTCGATCTGCCAGCGGCTCTTAGGCCATCGTGTTTGCCGACCGTAAAATTATTCGTCAATAGTTCGATCCCTGTTGGTGTTCTTCATTCCAGACGACCACCCGGCGAAGCTTCTTCGATAGCGTTGCTTCGATTTCGGAACGGCGAACTCGATGATCTGGTCCGCCCGAACAGGCGAATCGGACGGCGTCTCATTCTCCTTCAGAACCGTGTATTGAGGTTCTCCGTGCCGGACGACGAACTTAACGCCGCTGCTGTCCCAACGTTGAGCAAATAAAGATCGGCGTAGAAACGGTCGGCGACGACGACGCTTCCCGGGATCAGAGGAATGCGTAAGCCCCTTGTTATCGCCTGTTTTGCCCGTTGTGACGTTCAACCGGCAATCCGCCCATCGAGCAATGGGCAGCTTGACCGCGCCCTTGCCGCTTGTAATGCGCCCAGTCGAACAAGTCCAGACAACTGATCGTCGTCGAATCGAGCAGCAGAATCTTCGATTTGATCCTGAACTTTATCTTCCGGTGGGTCTTCTGCTGTCCTAAAAGATCGAGCAGATGAAAATAGTAATCCTGAAGATGCGCCAGTCGCGATTGTCTGGTAACTGACCGCGACCGACGGTGCCTTGGCACACCGAGATGATTCAGGTTGCGGTCGCCGACCGAA